>JASFPT010000014.1:0-31073 GCA_050115795.1 Desulfobacterales bacterium | reverse complement strand
ATCTTGCCGCATGCCTCGGCTTTGGGGGCGAGCGGTATGGTATCGGTGACCACAAGGCTTTTCAGGGCCGACTCGGTAATCCGGTCAACGGCCGGCCCGGACAAAACGGCATGGGAGCAGCACGCATGGACCTCCCGGGCCCCCTTGCGGGCCAGGGCCTCGGCGGCCTCGGTCAGCGTCCCGGCGGTGTCGACCATATCGTCGAGAATCACGGCCACCTTGTCGGTCACATCTCCGATCACGGCCATCGCCTTGGCCACATTCGGTGCGTTTCGCCGCTTGTCCACGATCGCGAGCCCGGCCTCCAGGCGCTTTGCAAAGGCCCGGGCACGCTCCACTCCGCCGGCATCCGGAGAGACGATCACCAGGTCTTTCCTGTAACTTTCCCGGATGTAGCGGATGGTCACCGGGGCTGCGAACAGGTTGTCCACCGGGATATTGAAAAATCCCTGGATCTGACCGGCGTGAAGATCCATCGTAATGACCCGCTTGGCACCGGCGACGGTCAGCAGGTCGGCCACCAACTTCGCACTGATCGGTACGCGGGGGGCCACTTTCTTGTCCTGTCGGGCGTATCCGTAATAGGGGAGTACAGCCGTGATCCGCTTGGCCGAAGCCCGTTTGAAGGCGTCGATGAGCAACAGCAGCTCGACCAGATTGTCGTTGACCGGATCGCACGTGGACTGGATGACGAAGATGTCCCTGGAGCGAACGTTGTCGTCGATTTCGATCTGGATCTCTCCGTCTGAAAACCGCTTGACCTTCGCCCCGCCCAGCGGCATCTTCAAGTTTTCACAAATCTGTTGTGCCAGCCGAGGATTCGAATTGCCCGCAAAAATTTGTAAGTTGTCCATCAGCTCCGCCTGTTTTTGCCTGCCGCCCGATTCCGGTTCGCCAATGTCCAGCGCCGGGTGGCCGTTAGAGGCTGGCTGGGGCGGGAGGATTCGAACCTCCGAATGCAGGAACCAAAATCCTGTGTCTTACCACTTGACGACGCCCCATCAAGTCACGCCGCGATTCTATGGAAAGCGGTTGCGCCGCTTGGTTTTCAAGGGATAAAGGCCTGTCGGGGCGCGGGAATCAAGGCCCCGGTCTCGGTCGAATCGGCCGTTGCCCCCCCGCAACGCAACTGAAATGGCATTCCGCCCGGCTTGCCGTGCGCAATGCCATTACACGATCATGTCTGCCTGGAAAATTCGCCACCCGTGAAGAGTCGAAAGGCGCCGGCGGGCCTTTCGCGCATCGGCGCTGTCCGCAAACAGGCCGAATACACAGGCGCCGCTGCCGGACAGCAAAGCACCCAGTGCGCCGCTTTGCATCAATTCGCCCTTGATGGCGGCAAGCACCGGATGACGCGGAAAAACAACCGCTTCAAGATCGTTGCACAGGTGGTGAACCGCCTCGAATTTTCGTTCTCTAAAGGGGAATTTTCTATGTCTTTTTCCGCATTTTGTCAATCCCAAATTCAGCGCGGAATAGACCGAAGCCGTGGAGATGGAAAAGCCGGGATCGACGATCAGAACGGGATGGGGGACCAGCGTCCGGACCGGGGTCAAACGGTCTCCGATGCCCGTTGCCAGGGCCGGCTTTCGGAGCAGAAAAAAGGGGACGTCCGCGCCGAGACCCGACGCCAGGGCGGCCAGATCGGCGGTGTCGAGCGGCTCGTTCAACGTTTGATTCAACCCCATCAGGACGGCCGCGGCGTTGCTGCTGCCGCCGCCTAGACCGCCGCCGGCTGGAATGCGCTTCTCCAGTTCGATCGAGACCCCCGGCGGTGGGGAAAGACCCCGCTGCGCCATCCCGCGACAAAAGGCCGCGACCGCCTTCCAGGCAAGATTGGACTCGTCTTCCGGAACCCCTTTTGCGTTGCAACAGAGCCGGATTCGGTCGCCGGCGATCCGAATCCGGACCGTGTCGAACAGGTCGACCGGGCACATGAGGGTCCGCAGGTCATGGTATCCGTCGGACCTTTTGGCGATCACTTCCAGGTACAGGTTGATTTTGGCAGGGGAGGAGATTTCCATGGATAAAATCGCTTCGCGATTTTACAAGGGGCGGCTTTGCCGCCCGGTAAAAGCAGGAAAGTCAAGGCAAGCGGCCTTGCCGGGCCTCGAGCCACGGAACGCAGCAGGCAGGAGGCCGCCGCGTCTGCCGTCGGCCTCCTGCCTGCTGTTTTTATTTGGATTTTTTAGAACATCACCGTTCCGCCGCGGGCAGGCGGCTTTCGGAGAAGCGCGCCTGCGCTTTTATTTCATGATTTTCACCACCAAAAAGCCCATGTTCTGGCGCCGGACGAACATCTGGATCGCATCTCCGTCATCGACCGCCGAAATGGCGGATTCGAAATCCTTCACGGTGCGGATATCTTTCCGGTTGACCTCCTTGATGATGTCCCCGGGCTCAAGACCGGCCTCGTCGGCCTTGCTCCCCTGGCTCACGTCCACCACGATGATTCCCTCTTCATCTTCGAGGTTGAAGCGGCGGCTGATCTCCGGGGTGATTTCCGAGACACGAATGCCCAGTGCGGAATCCTCCTTCGGCCCCTTCCGGTCCATGGTGGCGACCCGTTCGTCCTCCCGCTTTGCGATGGTCACGTTTATGGTCTTCTCTTTGCCGTCGCGAAGCACGACGATCTTGGCGGTCGATCCGACCGGGAGAGAAGCGATTGTTCCGGTCAGATCTCTGGCATCGCTAATTTTCTGACCGTTTACCGCGATGATGATGTCCTTGGCCTGGATGCCGGCCTTGTCGGCGGGGTCTCCCGGGAAGACCTGACTGACCAGGACGCCCCGGTCGTCATCGATCCGGTAATATTCACGCATCTCCTGGCTCAGCGGTTGGATGCCGACCCCGAGCCAGCCACGGGTCACTTCGCCCGTCTCCTTGAGCTGAGCGATGATCCCCTTGGCCATGTTGATGGGGATGGCAAAACCGATCCCCTGACCGCTGGCGATGATGGCCGTGTTGATGCCGATGACCTCGCCGTTCATGTTCAGCAGCGGCCCGCCGCTGTTGCCCGGGTTGATCGAAGCGTCGGTCTGGATGAAGTCGTCGTAAGGTCCGGAACCGATCACCCGGCCCTTGGCGCTGACGATCCCCGCGGTCACCGTCTGCTCCAGCCCGAAGGGGCTGCCGATCGCCACCACCCACTGTCCCACTTTGAGGGCGTCCGAATCGCCCAGGGGCATGACGGGAAAGTTTTTGCCGTCCTGGATTTTAATCAAGGCCAGATCGGTGTTCGGGTCCCGGCCGACGACTTTCGCGTCGTACTCTTTTTCGTCTTTGAGGATGACCCGGATCTCGTCGGCGTCTTCGATGACGTGATTGTTGGTGACGATGAAGCCCTCCGGATCGATGATGAAACCGGAACCGAGGCTGCGCTGTTTGAAATCGCGGTGGGGCTCTTCACCACCGAAAAATTTCTCGAAAAAGTCCCGAAATTGGTCTTGGTCCCCGAAGGGTCCCCGCTGGAAATGGCGAAATACGGGGCCGCCGCCCTTTACCGTCTTGACCGTGCGGATGTTGACCACGGCCGGGCCCACCATCTCGGCAAGCTGCGTAAAGGATTCCGGCACCATGGTCACCGGGCCGGGCCGCGCCGATGCCGAACCGGCGGTGCCGGCACCGATCACCGTCACAATTCCGCCAAACAAAAACAACAGGGCGAAAAGAACCGCCCAGCGCGTCCGCTTCGGATGGGTCGAAATGATCGTCATTGAATTGCCCCCTTCGTTGTTCCATTGAATTGACCGTTGGTTCGATCCGGCCGGGAACTTTCGCCGACCGCCGAAAGGATAACCATCAATTCATAGCTGGCAACAGCCGGGGGCATCGGGGAGGTGCTGATGCCCCCGGCGCAGAAGGTGTATGGGACGGGGACGGTTGAAAAAGAGACCGGATCGACCGGGCGGCTACCCCTTTTCCCTGACGTACATGATTCTCAGGTCGTGGAGGATGTTCCGGAGCAGGTTGTCTTCGTCTTCGTTCAGGTTTCCCCGGGTTTTTTCTTCCATGACGCCGAGAAGATCGATGGTCTGCTTGGCCAGGGGAAGGTTTTTGATCTTATTGCCGGTGCCGGGCTCTTCGATGACGCCCAGGTGCACGAGCGCCGAGGAGTTCAGGGAGAAAATGAAGGTTGCAAAGTCGATCTTGGGAAGCGGGGCCCCGGTGTCTTCGGCGCCGGCGGCCGCCTCCGCCGCCGGGCGATCCGGCTCGGGCTCCCGGGCGGTTTCTTCGACGGTCTCCTTCTCCGGCTCTTTTTCGGACCCCTGGGAAGAAAATCTGCGGTCCCGCACCGTGAATCCTTTGTTGTCCTCTGCCATTTCGCCCTCCTCAAAAACCGCTCCGCGGTTTTCGAAAATGAAAAAACTTGAGATTCATATATGAAGGTTTTGACAAGTACAGATAATCATTTCCATTTCGAATGCAATAGGTGAAGCTGCCGGAGAAAATCGGCCTTCGGTTTGGTTGTCCACCTTTCGTTTTTCTTCGCGGCAGAAAAACGCCCTAGAATTCCAGGGGCGTCACCGTCCGCACCATCGGCAGTTCACACAGTTCCTGGATGACCGCTTCCGGAATGGAGGTGTCGGTCTTCATGAAAATGATGTTGCTTTCTCCATCCTCGTCCTGGCCGACGGACATGCGGTCGATGTTGATGTTGTGTTTTCCCAGGGTGGAGCCGATGCTGCCGATCGCCCCCGGCTTGTCGTAGTTGTAGATCAAGGCCAGATGCCCCTGGGGAATGAGCTCCAGCCCGAAGTTGTTGATCTTGACGATCCGGGGATCGTTCTTTCCATAAATGGTGCCCGACACCATTGCGGTCTCGTCGGAAATGACCCGGGCGGTGATCAGGTTCACGAAATGACCGGCCTCGGCGCTGGTCGACTCGGCCACGGTGACGCCCCGATCCTTGGCCAGGACCCCGGCATTGACCCAGTTGACGTCGTCCTTGACCACATGCTCCAGCAGCCCCTTGAGCAGCGCGGTGGAGACCGGCGAAAGATCGAGGTCCCCGAAGTCGCCGGCAAACTCGATCTGCACCTCCTTGACCGGCCCCTTGGCGAGCTGGGCCTGGAGGCTGCCCATCTTTTCGGCCAGGGACAGATACGGGCCGAGCCGATTGAGCAGCTCGCCGGTCACCGAGGGGACGTTCACGGCGTTGATGATCGTCCCATATTTCAGATACTGGATGATCTGATCGGCCACCTGCACGGCCACGTTGCTCTGGGCCTCGGCCGTGGAGGCCCCCAGGTGGGGGGTGCAGATCAGCCGGTCCAGATCGAAGAGCCGGCACTCGCCGGGGGGTTCTTGTTCAAAGACATCCAGTGCGGCGCCGGCCACCTTCCCGGATTCGATGGCCTGGTGAAGGTCGTCTTCGTTGATGATGCCACCGCGGGCGCAGTTGATGATCATCACGCCGTCCTTCATCTGGTCGAAGGCCTCCTTGTTGATCAGGCTCAAGGTGGCCTTCATCTTCGGGACATGGACCGTGATGTAGTCCGACCGGCGGTAGAGCTCCTCCAAGGAGACGCTTTCGAACCCGGCCTTTTCGATTTTTTCCGGGTTGACGTTCGGATCGTGGACGATCACCTGCATTTTGAGACCGCGAGCCCTGTCGGCAACGATGGAACCGATTTTTCCGAAGCCGATCACGCCCAGCACTTTGTTGAAGATTTCCCGGCCCTGGAGCAACTTCTTGTCCCAGCGGCCGGACTTGAGGCTGGCGGTGCCCATGGGGATATTGCGCGAAAGGGAGAGCATCATGGCGATGGCGTGCTCGGCGGTGGTGATCACGTTCCCCCCCGGGGTGTTCATCACCACGACACCGTGCTTGGTCGCCGCCGGAATGTCGACATTGTCCAGCCCGATGCCGGCCCTTCCGACCACCTTGAGCCGGGGGGCTGACTCGAGCAGGTCGGCCGTCACCTTTGTGGCGCTGCGAATCACCAACGCGTCGTATTCGCCGATGATCTTTTTGAGCTCCTCGGGGGAAAGGCCCGTTTTGACGTCGACCTCGATCCCCTCCTCGTTTTCAAACATGGCAACGCCTACTTCCGCAAGATTGTCACTCACCAGTACCTTCATGGCTCTCCTTTTTCGTTGGCCGCAGGATTTCAAGCATTTTACATACAAATCCAAGCACTTCAGCCTCTGCAGCCGCCGAATGGGATCGAGCGGGGCCAGGACCTGCGCCCGGACTGCGATCTGTATTAGAGGATTTCAGGGGCAACTTCAAGCGCAAAATTGCCGGAAACGAACACGGAAAATGGCTGCGTTACCGATAAGTTAGCTCCGTCGCCCCCCGGGATTGGAAGAGGATGAGAATGCGGCGGATCCGGCCGGGAACGCTAAAATCTGCTACCCTTCGCACGCCAATGCTGCTATGAAGGGTCGAATCGATCCCGGAGGGTTCCATGGCGCACTGCGTTTTGCTCAACGCGGATTTTTCGTTTCTCAATGTGGTCGACTGGAAACGGGCCATGTGTATGGTGGCCAAAGGAAAGGTCCAGGTGCTGCGCTACTCGGACCGCATCGTGCGCTGCGCAGAGGGAACCGTCTGCAAGATCCCGGCCGTCATGAAGTTGATCAAACTGATCCGGGTTCTCTACCGAAACCGGGTCCCCTTCAGCAAGCGCAATGTGTTCGTTCGAGACGGTTTCGCCTGCGCATACTGCGGCTGCGATGCCGGCAAACTGACCATCGACCACATCGTACCCAAATCCCGGGGCGGGCAAACCTGTTTTGAAAACTGCGTCAGCGCGTGCCGCCCGTGCAACACCCGAAAGGGCAGCCGCACCCCCAACGAGGCCCGGATGTACCTGAAGGTCCGCCCCTATCAGCCCACCATCTCCGAATTTCTTCGGCTCAAAGCGGCCAAACTCGGCATCAACCACGTGCTCAAGGAATTGGGGATCTTCTAGGCCGTTTAGCCGGTTGGGGCGGCTGAGCCGCCCGCATTCGGCCCTCCACCCTTCCCCGCCCTTTTTCGTCGACCCGGCGATCGCAAACCGTTCCAGCTTCAGGGTACAGAACCCCCTCTCAGGAAAAACATTCCCCCTGAGCGGCGTCTTATGTAAAACTTCGTTTGGCAGTTCCGTTTTTCGTAGGGCACGACCTCCGTGTCGTGCCTTCATGAACGGCACGGAGGCCGTTCAATCCAAGCGGAGAGAGCTTCGGGGGAAGTTTCGTTCTTGAGCAATCTAGTCGACCTGGCGGCCGGCGGCGGGGCTGTCCTGAAATCCCGGTGAAAGCCGCTGCCACCGGACAGGTCCGGAAATCGTCACGTTGGAAGGCACGTCGGGTCTGGGTCCCAAGACCCGCTGCATCGGAAATGATACGAATTTCTATGACCCGACGCCAGCCTACCGGTCAGAAAATCCTGGATTTTGGAACCAGAAACTGGAAGCCTTGACCTTGAACCGCACCAGCGCTCGCATTCCCCGCAGATAGCTGCGGGGAATGCGAGCGAATCGAATCAGATAGAATACCTTACGGTAGAAGATTCCCTGCAGCTTGCTGCAGGGTGTGTTCAATGCGATATCGTAGGATCCAGCAGCCAGGATCGAGCATCAGAAAGTAAAGACAACCCGCAGATCGACCAACAGGAGAACCGGATCATGCCGCCTCCCCTTCCCATCGAGGTCTCCTGCACGGCCGGATACCGCGGCGAGGAGACGCCCCGACAGATCAAAATGGGCGAGCGGATTCTGACCGTGGATCGCATCGTGGATCGATGGCTCGCCCCGGACCACCGGTATTTCAAATTCGACGCAGATGACGGCGGCCGGTACATCATCCGCCACGACACCCGGACCTGCCAATGGGAATTGATCTACTACACCGCAGCCATCGACCGGGCAGACCGTCCCCCCGGCTGAAAACCGGTTTCAGGGGGCGGGCTTAGGGCAACCCCAACATATTGTGATCGATTTTCCCTTGACACCCCATATCATCCGTCCTATTCAGGAAATATGGCGGTTTCCCCCCGATACGGCACAGCTGGCGACAGCGCGCAGATGCCGGCCCCTTCAGAGAGAGTCGCTGCCAATGCGGTCCGCACAGCGCTAACCCGCCGGCTCACGGCACTGGGGATCCATGGCGGTCTGGTCCCCTGGCTGATCCGGAACCTGGCGGCGGCACACCGCATTCACCCTTACCTGAACCTGCTCCAGTTCAACCGCCGGCTGCATTACCTGGGCTGGGAAGATGTGGAGCTCGACTACCACACCTGGCAGCTGGCCCTGGCCTGCCTGGAAACGGAGCAATGCCGACAGACGGTTCAGTGAAGTGGGCACGGCCGGCGTCAACCTTATAGGATCGCACGTCCCCGATACCTTCTCCGGCGACCGAGGCGAGCGGGACTTGCCGTGAACCGGTGGGAATCGAACGGTGCCGTTTCGCGGTCGACCAAGGACCTGGAAACGATGAAACGCTGGCGTTGCAAATGGTGCGGATATATCCACGACGGTGACAAGCCGCCCTTCCGGTGTCCGGTATGCGGCGCCCCGAGAGAAATGTTCGAACTGATCTCCGGATAGGCCTCCGGTCCACCCACCCCGGTGCCGTCGGCCCCCTTCTGTTTTTCAGTGGGTTCAGTGTCACCGGCGGAGTGCTGCCGATCAGTCGGCACCCTCGCCCCTTTTCAGCAGGAAAAGGCGCCTTCGCACCTCCTCTTCGATCTTCGGGTAGACCTCCTTGCAAAACCGATCGATGCTTGTCCGGCATTGCTTGAGACGGGGCAGCTCGGGAAACCGTTTAAACCCCAGCCGCTCGACGGGAATCGGCAGGTAGACGTACTTCTGGTCCATGCCGGCATATTCCCCCGCCGTGGCCCCGGCCACGGCAGACCTCTTCTCGCCCCGGGCATCGAACCCCTTGGCGTACTGAAGGATCGCCGACGGTGAGGATTCCTCGTTGATCGCGTGGATCTTTTCATTGATCAGCTCCCGCATGGCCTTGACCATGCGGACGTCGACGCAGGCCTCCTCCGGATTTTCCGCCTCGGCAAAGGGATTGGCGCTGGAACAGCGATACTCCCGGCACGATTTGGCGAGCCGCCGGTACAATTCCGCAACAGTGGCGGCAAAACGACCGTTTCCGGTTAACGCAAACGGGATCCGCATTTTCGGCAGGGGTTCCGGCGGGCCGGCTCCGGAAAGATCCCCGGGGTCGTCCACCCCGAGATTCGAATAAAATCGCACCACCCATTGCTCGTCGACCAGGAGAAAGTGCAAAAGACCGGCCCGCTGCTGCACCGCATCGGCCTTCTGCCGAAGGGCGCCGACAAAACCGTCCAGAATCTCGATCATGTCATCGAGCTTCTTGCGAGCGCCGAAAAATGTTTGGGCCACGTCGCTCAGAATCTCGTCGGTCAACGGGCTGTCGTAATCGGTCATGGCAAAGCTCCGGAGGTGTGGGGCCGGCATCCCTTGTCGGCCTGCCTCTTTTTATGGTTATAGGCCACCTGAAGACGCTTTTCAACGCCTGGAAAAGACCGCCGGCCGGCTTTTTGCCGGGGCGGCCCTTGCTCACGGGGAGCCGATTTCATTGCAGCAGCGGCCCTGAACCGTATTGCAAATCGGAGGCGGATTCAGTATGTGCAGGGTACCGCGTGCGACAGCTTTTTTGGTTCGATCGCCTGCCGCCGGAATTCGGCCGGGGCGGGTCGAAACGCCAGGGAGCCTGCGGTGAGGAAGACCCCCCGGGATAGAGGGGGAGAAAACGGAAAGTGGAAAAGGAGAACACCATGGCAGAGCGACTTTGGCAGCCGACAGCCCGACAGATTGAAAACGCCAACATGACCCGCTTCATCCGCTTCGTCAATGAACGCTACGGGAAGTCTTTTTCGGACTACGACGCGCTCTGGTCATGGTCGGTGGAGTCGATCTCCGATTTCTGGGCGGCGCTTTGGGACTTTGTAAAGATCATCCACTCCAAAGGCTACGATCAGGTGGTGGACGACCCCTACACAATGCCCGGCGCCGCCTGGTTCTCCGGGGCCGAGCTCAATTTCGCAGAGAACCTGCTTCGATACCGGGACGACCGGACCGCGCTCATCTTCAAGAGCGAGGCCAAGGAGGCGGTCTCCATCACCTACGCCGCGCTTTATGAAAAAGTGGCGAAGATGGCCGGGGCCATGAAGGCGGCCGGCGTCGTCAAGGGCGACCGGGTGGCCGGATTTATGCCGAACATGATCGAAACGGTGGTGGCCATGCTGGCGGCCACCAGCCTGGGAGCGGCCTGGTCCTCCTGCAGCCCCGATTTCGGCATCAAGGGGGTGCTCGACCGCTTCGGACAGATCGAACCGAAGCTGCTCTTCACCGCAGACGGCTATTTTTACAACGGAAAAAGCTTCGACTCCATCGAGCGGGTCGCAGGCATCCTGGCCAAACTGCCGGCCACGGAAAAGGTGATCGTCGTCCCCTACGTGAAGGATTCGCCGGATATCTCAGGGCTCGACCGATCCGTGCTCTGGGACGATTTTATGGCCGGAACCGATACCGAAGAGATCGACTTTGTCCAGGTGCCCTTCGGCCATCCCCTTTACATCATGTACTCTTCGGGAACCACGGGCAAACCGAAGTGTATGGTCCAAAGCCAGGGGGGGATCCTGATCAACCAGCTCAAGGAGCACGTCCTGCACTGCGATCTGAAGCGGGACGACACGATCTTTTACTTTACCACCTGCGGCTGGATGATGTGGAACTGGCTGGTCTGCTCGCTGGCTGTGGGGGCCACCGCGGTTCTCTTCGACGGCTCGCCGTTTTCCCCGGGCCCCGAGGTGCTCTGGAAGCTTGCCCAGGACGAAAAGATCACGTTGTTCGGCACCAGCGCCCGGTACATCACCGCCCTTGAACAGGCCGGCGTCGCCCCGGGCAGGGACTTCGACCTGACCCCGCTCAGAGCCGTGCTGTCCACCGGGTCGCCGCTTCCGGTGGAGGGATTTGAATACGTCTACCGGGAAATCAAAAGCGACCTGCAGCTGGCGTCGATCTCCGGAGGCACCGACATCAACGGCTGCTTTGCCGGCGGAAACCCGATCGGGCCGGTCTACGCGGGGCAGCTCCAGTGCCGCCAGCTGGGCATGAAAGTCATGGCCTACGACGAGAAGGGCGAACCGGTGGAGGGCGTTCCCGGCGAACTGGTCTGCGAGGCCGCCTCCCCCTCGATGCCCATCTATTTCTGGAACGACGAAAGCGGAGAAAAATACCACAAGGCCTACTTTGACAAGTTTCCCGGCGTGTGGTGCCACGGCGACTTTATCGAGATCACCCCCCAAAACGGGGTGATCATCTACGGCCGGTCCGACGCCACCCTGAACCCGGGCGGGGTGCGCATCGGCACTGCCGACATCTACTCGGTGGTGGAGACCCTGCCGGAAATCGCCGACTCGCTGGTGGTCGGCCAGGACTGGGAAAGCGACGTACGGGTGATCCTGTTTGTCAAGATGGCCGAAGGCCAGGCCCTTTCCGAGGAACTTCAGGGCCGGATCAAAAAGGCGATCCGGGAGAACACCTCCCCGCGCCACGTGCCGGCCAAGATCATCGAAATTGCAGACATCCCCTATACGCTGAACATGAAAAAAGTGGAACTGGCCGTCAGAAATGTGATCCACGGCAAGCCGGTCACCAACAAGGACGCCCTGGCCAACCCCGGGGCCCTCGATCTTTACGAAGGGCTCGAAGAACTCAAGCACTGAATCGTCCCCATCGCTATCGTCTCTCCCAGAAAGCCGGCCCTCGGGCCGGCTTTTGCTACCGGCGCCCGGGGAAAATTTTTACTTGAGACCGCGACTATTTCTTGTCAGCCATTGCCGTCAGCGATAAAATCCACCCAAAGCGGCCGGATGAATTCCGCCAACCGGCCCGATCCGGACGGCGGCCCGGAGGCAGCAACCGCTTCACCCCGAACCAGGAGAACGAGCCATGCGTCTGGTCTCTTTTGATCCGCTGAGAACGCTCGGCATTCCGGGCGTTCATGCGGTGAAGCCGGAGAACTGGTTTCGGGAAAAGGCCGCGGTTCAGGCCGCTGACTGGTTGCTGTTCCCCGAGTACTGGCAGGTCAATGCCCTATACTACGTGCTGAAAAAGCGGATTTTCCCGAGTATCGGCACCTATCATCTCGGCCACGACAAGGTCGAGATGCATCGGGCCTTTGAGGCCGCCTTCCCTGGCAACACGCCCGTCACCCGGATTCTGCCGCGCACCCCCGTCTCCGTGGAACAGATTCTCGACGAGTTCTCATTTCCCTTCGTTGCAAAGGAGATCCGAAGCGCCATGGGCATGGGGGTCTTTCTGGTCAACGACAGGGCCGAATTTCTCCGCTACGCGGCCCGAAACGAGGTCCTGTTTGCACAGGAATATCTGCCCATCTTCCGGGATCTGCGCATCGTCATCGTGGGGAAAACCGCGGCGGCCGGCTACTGGCGGGAAGCGCAAGAGGGCTGTTTTCACAACAACGTGGCCAAGGGCGGGAAGATCAGTTTTCGGCGGGTCCCTCCTGAAGCGGTCCGGCTCGCGGAAAACGTGGCCGCCGAGCTGACGATCGACCACGCCGGCTTCGATGTGGCCGAAGTCGACGGCCGGTACTTTCTGCTGGAATTCAACCCCCGGTTCGGTACCCGGGCCCTGAACGCGGCCGGCATCCGCATCGCCGAGCTGATCTTCGGCTATCTTTGCGAGGTTTCCCAATCGCCCATTCAGCCCGAAACCCCGAAACTGCCCAAGGCGAGCTAAGCGATGCGCTTTTGATGGACGTGGCGGTGTCTGCAGAAGTTCCATCGGCGGCGGCCCGGCGCAACAAACCGCCGTCCGCCCCTGCCCGATGAGCGGCAACCGTCCGTCGACCCGAAACCCGTGCAACATGGGAGGTAGCCGATGAACAAAGCCGGCCTGCTGGCCCAGGTCCCGCTGTTTGCCGGCCAACGTCCGGAAGATCTCGAACGCTTCGCGGCGCTGACGGTCCCCCTGTCCTTTCCGAGCGGGAAGGTGATTGTCGAGGAAAACACCCTCGACAAGCGGCTTTTCGTGATTCTGAAAGGCAGGGTCGAGGTGGTCAAGGGGCTCGGCAAAAAGCGGGAAAGGCGGCTCCAGGTCCTGGGACCGCTGAATCACTTCGGCGAAATGGCGCTGATCGAAAACCGGGAGCGCTCGGCTTCGGTCGTGGCCGCCACGGACACCGAGACCCTGTGCATCGACCGGTTCGACTTTGGCCGGGAGATCCGGAGCAACCCGGAACTGGCCCTCGGGTTTCTCAAAAGCCTGAGCCTGCGACTGCGAACGATGAATGTGTTTGTGTTGAAAAGCATCGGAACGCTGCCGCCGATGTGCATGTGTTGCCGGAAAATCTACGAAAACGACCGCTGGGTGGATATCGAAACCTACATCGAAGACCAGTCCGACATGGAGATCCAGCAAACCATCTGCCCGCAGTGTTCCATCAGCAGATTTCCGCAATTCTATGCCGAATGCAAGCGGCCTTCGGAAAGAGAGGCTTGATCCGGCCCGCAAAAAAGCAAGCCGGTCGTCAGCCGAAACCGGCAGGAGGGGCCCGGTGAGGCTGTTTTTTCGTTGAGGCGACCTCCGACCTGCGACCCGGTCCTCACGGGGTTTTTTCGAGCATGATCGTGAGCATGGTATCGTCGGCCTTTTCCATCCCCAGCTTGCTGATCCGGCTCAGGTGCCAAATGCTTTCCTCAGCGGTCCTTCCGACGAATCCCTCCTGGTATGTGATGCCGTGGCCGTTGATCGCCATGTAGGCGGCACGGATGGCCGAGTCGGTCGAGCTGGCCACCTTCAGGGCGCACCCGCCCTTTGCGCCGTCGCAAAGCATCCCCCCCAGATCGCTGATCACGTTGTTGACGGCCAGGGTGATCTTGTCGGTGTCGTCGCCGCACTGCTGATAGACGATCGCCACAGCGGCCCCCACCCCGGATGCGATGGCGCAGCCGCAAAGCGGCGACAATTCGCCGGTGAAACACTTGATGTAGCTGCTGACCAGATGTGACAGGGCGATGCTCTCAACGATCTTTTCTTCTTCGACCCTGAAATGCCGGCCGACATGATACGGCACGAGGATGGCCACGACACCCTGGTTTCCGCTGCCGCCGCTGGACATGACCGGAAGGCTGACGCCCGCCATTCGCGCGTCGGCGGCAGATGCGGTCAGAATCTTGGCCGAGGAAAAGATGTCGTCTTCGATGTATCCCTTTTTGCAGAGGTCGGAGACATAGTAGCCGACCTTCTTCAGGCCGCGGCCGGCCTCTGATATGGCCAGGTTCATGTCGATCCCCTCCCGGACGTACCGGGCGTCTTCCGGGTCGATGCCGCGGGCAAGACCGAAAAAGTCGCTGATCTTCATCTCCTTGAGAACCTTCTTGTAGCCCGGATCGCCGCCGCTGGGCGCGGTGTCGTCGGCAAACAGGACCGTTCCGTTTTTTTCCAGACGAACCAGGTGGGTATGGGAACCGCGGATCTCCGCACGTGCCGAACCCTCCCGGGTTTGGACCTCCGCTTCCACAAAAAGCCCCTTGCAGGTTCGATCGCAGGAGATGGTCGCCTTTCCCGATGCGATCAGTGCTTTTGCCTGCTGCAGATGGGCCTTGTCGGCGGGCTTTAAGATCTCCATCTTGAGCGCCGGCTGCGCAATGAGGGCCCCCAGCACGCCGGCGATCAGGTTCCCCTTTTCTCCGCCGGTGTTCGGGACCGTTACGGCATAGCCGTTTTTAAACACCCCGGGATCGACGACGATGCGGACCGCCGTCAAAGGGCCTTTCAACTCGGCGGCAGCAAGGCTCGCCGCATAGGCGACCGCAATCGGTTCGGTGCACCCCAGGGCGGGAAACACTTCGTTTTTCAGAACCTCTTTGAGAACATTCATCGGTATTCTCCCAGGGATTCTCCGGGCTTTTTTACAGTCCGTTTCCGGAACGGATCCATCCGCTTTTTTGCTGAACGCGCTTTTAACCGTCCCGCCGGACCGGTTGGCCGCAGCAGGGGCAGGCCTCTTTCAAGGCGGAGACCCTGTGGCATCTTTAGCAGAGCACAGCGGTGGGTGTCGATCTTTTCCCTGCCCCGGTGGTGCGGCGTCCTTCCGGAAACGACCGGGTCTGTGTCGCCGTTGAGCCCTTCCCCGCGCCGCGGGATCTTGGGTCTTGGCCATCAGAAAAGAGAGCGGGTCGGGGGACCCGGTTGCCGGGATCGGATCCGAAAACGGATCGTTTGGCGGTCGACACCTTCACAACGTCACCTTGGGTGCTTACCATGGTGGATCGTTGTGCAGGTGCGCTCGTTGTCTTCTGCCTGCCGGCAGCTTCGACTCGAGAACACCAGCGGCGCGGCGCTGCAAGGTACACGCGCAGCGATCCTTACGGTTCGTTTTCACTGAAAAAGGTGAGGCAATGAAAAAATTCGCAGCAGTTTCGATATCGACGCTTCTCATCCTCTTCTTTGCCCTGGACGCCGGCCCGGCGGCGGCAAGGACCGCATACGAATACGGGGAGCTGGTCGTCGTTCACCGAAAGTCCGGCAACCTGAAATCCTCCACCACGGTCTTCTTTTTTTACGGGGACGGAAAAGAAATCCGGTCGCACAAATCTGAAAATGACCCGAGAGGACTCGAAGCAAGGAGGGAAGCCTTCAAGGAGTTTATCGAAACCTACACCCAGCGAAAAGAAACGACGGCCCAACCCTCCATCATTACCGTTTTGAACACCCTGGGCAGCGATGGATGGGAAATCATCCATTTCAGCGACGGACAGGACAACTGCCAAGACGGAACAACACCGCAGTCCACCTATCTGCTGAAGCGGCGGAAGTGAATCGGCGTATTTTTGAAAAGACCGCTGCCTTTCACGCTCATTTGCAGTAATCCTTAAGCTCGTCGATCCAGGTGCGTTCGGACAGGCTTACGCCGCTTCGGTAGGAGGTGCGGCCCACCAGGTGGGCGGCGACGGGGGCGGTGAGCAGCAGCAGGACAATGACCATGAGCGCCCTGAGCGAAATGCCCAGCTGGTGGTAGAACACGGCCTCTGCCAGAAGCAGCAGACCGGCGCCGAGGGTTCCGGCCTTGGTGGCGGCGTGCATGCGGGTAAGGGCGTCGGGAAGCCGCAAGACGCCCACGGCGGCCACGAGGCAGAACACGCTGCCGATCACCATCAATGCACCGGCCAGATAATCAATCATCGGACACCTCCGCTTTGCACCGGTCGGACTGGCCGCGCGTGGCCCTGGAAATGAACCGGGCCAGGGCAATGGCGCCCAGAAAGGCGATGCAGGCATAGGCGATGGCAACGTCCAGATAGCTGGTCTCGGGGGCGATGATCGAGGCTGTCACCAGAAACGCGATCACCAGCATGGACATCAGGTCCATGGCAATGACCCGGTCGGCTGCCGTGGGGCCCCTGGCCAGGCGCCAGAGCACCAGCGCCAACGCCGCCGACAGCAGGGCGACGGAAATTTGCCCGCAAAAGGCGATGAATTCGGTTTCCGGTGTCATCTTCGCGTAACCTCCAGAATGCGCCGTTCCAGACCGTTTTTGATTTCGTCCCGGGTGGATTGAACGTCGTCTAGAAACATGACGTGAACGTAAAGGGTTTTGCGGTCCTCGGACAGGTCGATACTCAGGGTGCCGGGGGTGAGCGAAATCAGATTCGCCAGGATGAATATCTCCAGGTTCGTGCTGGCCGACAGCGGCACCCCGATGATGCCGGGCCGGTTGATGTGCCCTGGGGTGATGACGTCCCACAATACGCGCAGGTTGGACACCAGCAGTTCTTTGAGGAAGAATGCGGCCAGGTTGATGGTCTTGGCCAGCTTGGTGAAATAGCGGGTGTCCGGGTAGAGGGGTTTGGACAGCCACAGGGCCCCGTAGCCCAGGCCGAAACCCAGCAAAAAGATGCTGATCCGGCCGCTGCCCAGAAGGGCGGTAAACACGACGGCAAAAACCACGTTGAGGATGAACAGGCTCATCCGGCGCCTCCCAGCACTGCGCTGATATAGGGTCCGGGGTCCAGGAGCTGTCCGGCGGCGATGACGGCAAAACGGATGACAGGCTCCATGAAAATCCCCAGCAGCACGGTGATCAAGGCCAGCGCCAGCACCGGCCCCAGCATCCACGCCGACGGCCGGGATCGCCCCGCCGGCAAATGGCCCTCCTTTACCGGCGCAGGCTTCCAGAACACCTCGGACCAGATCTTGATCATCGAAAAGACGGTCAGCAATCCCACCAGCGCGGCCAAAACAGCCAGGGCATAATACTGGCTGTCGATCCCGGCCTTGATGATCAGCAACTTGGCCCAGAACCCGGACAGGGGTGGAAATCCGGCCAGTGCAAAGGCCGGGATGATGAACCCGATCGCCACCAGCCCCTGCGACTTGTAAAGACCGCCGACGCGTTTCAGGTGAAAGCCGCCGCCCGTCTCGCGGACGAGTCCGCTGACCAGAAACAGGTTGGCTTTGACGATGATGTGGTGCACCAGGTAGACGATGGCCCCGGCCAGGGCGAGCGGCGTGAACATCGCAAGCCCCAGCACCATGTACCCGACCTGGCTGATGATGTGAAACGACAGGATGCGGCGCATTTCCATCTGCGACGCCGCCCCCACCACGCCGAAGAGCATGGTCAGGGCGGCTACGACCAGAAGGGCGCTGTGGGTGACGCCCGTGTCGTGGGTGAAGACCAGCGTGAACATGCGGATCATGGCATAGACGCCCACCTTGCTCAGCATGCCGGCAAAAAAAGCCGAGACCGATACCGGCAGGGTGGGATAGGCCGCCGGCAGCCAGAAAAACAAGGGAAACAGCGCCGCCTTGATGCCGAACGCGGTCATCAGCAGCATGGCGGTTGCCGTCAGCAGGGCGGTGTTCTGCACACCGGCGGCCTTGGCGTGCAGATCGGCCATGTTCAGGGTACCGGTCAGCCCGTAGATCAGCCCGATGGCGGTGATGAAAAAGAGGGTCGAGATCAGGTTGATGGTGACATACTTGACCGCTGAAGGCAGCAGGCGCGGGCCCCGGCCCATGACCAGCAGTCCGAAGGAGGCCATCAGCATGACCTCGAACCATACGTACAGGTTGAACAGGTCTCCGGTGAGAAACGCACCGCAGACGGCGCCGGTCAGCAGCTGCATGAAGCAATAGAAACCGAGGCTCACCTGCTGGGCGTCGATGTCCCGGCGGGCGTAGACGGTGACGGCCGTGTGAATCACGGCGGTGATGACCACCATGACGGCGCTCAGATAGTCGACCGCCAGGCAGATGCCGAACGGCGCCCGCCAGTTGCCGATCCATGCAACCAGGACCCCCTGGCGCAGCACGGCGGCCATCAGCACGACGGCGGCAATAAGGTGCGCCGCGGCGCCGACGGTTGCCAGCGCATGGGCCCGCCGCTCGTTGTCCCGGGTCAACACCGAGAGAATGGCCGTAGCCATGGGCAGCAGAATCGGCAACACCGGCAAACTGTTCATGACGGGTCGCTTTCACCCGTTCGGTCTTCGGAATCCGATCGGGGGTTTTCCGCAGCGGGTTCATCCAAAAAAAGCGGATCGCCGGCATCCAGGGTGCCGGTTTGCGAATAGGTCCGGTTGAGCAGGACCAGCAAAAAGGTGACCATGGCAAAGCCGATGACGATGGCGGTCAGAATCAGCGCCTGCGGAAGCGCATTGGATGCCGGGGCGGTCAGGTGGCGTTGGCCCTCGGCGATCAACGGCGGGTGGATGTTCTCCAGCCGCCCCGCGGTAAAAATCAGCAGGTTGACGGCGTTGCCGATCAGCGCAAGGCCGAAAACGAACCGGACCAGCACCCCCGAGAGCATCAGATAGAGGGCGGCCGCAAACAGCAGACCGACCAGGCAGGCAAACAGCGCTTCCATCTTCAGTTCTCCTCCAGGGCCAGCAGCACGGCCAGGATGGCGCCCAGCACCGCCATGAAGACGCCGATATCGAAGAGGATCGGCGTGCCCACCGCAATGTGCGAGGTGATGTTCCACCAGATTCCGGTCAGAAAAGGAGCCCCGGAGAACAGTCCGGCCAGCCCTGCGACCGCTGCCGTGGCCAGTCCCGCCATGGCGATGACGGCGGGCCGCAGGCGGACGGCACGGCGCACTTTCACCGGCCCCTCTGCAATGCCGAACAGGGCGAACGCCGTTCCCGCCACCAGGGCGCCGGCAAACCCCCCGCCCGGTTCGTGGTGGCCGCGCAGCAGCAGGTATGCTGCAAAGACCAGGATGATCCCGACCATCAGGCGCGTCGCCGTCTGCAGGATGACCGACCGGATCTGGTCGTTTTCTTTACCCCCTGCCCCGGGCCTGCGAATCAGGGCCACCCCCGCCAGGGCGGCCAGCACCACCACGGTGATCTCGCCGAGGGTGTCCAGACTCCTGAAATCGACCAGAATGACATTGACGACATTGCGTCCGTGGGCCGCCACATAGCTGTTGTTTTCGAAAAATTGGGTCAGGCTGCGGTCCAGGGGACCCTGATCGACGCCCATCAGCAAAGAGGCGATCAGCATTCCTGCAGCCAGCGAAAGGCCGGCATCCACGGCCCGGCGCCCAGCACTTCGCGTTTTGCTCTCTCTCAGGGGCGGCAGCCGCAGCAGCACCAGGGAAACGATGATCACGGTGAGGGTCTCCACCATCAGCTGCGTCAGGGCGATGTCGGGCGCTCCGAACACCAGAAAGGTCAGTGCAACCCCGCCGCCCACGCCTCCCAGCCCGCCGATGGCCGCCAATCGGTTCTTGGCGGTGACCACCACCACCGTCGCCAGGGCAATCAGCCCGACGAGGAAAACGGCCTCGATGGGCCCCCCCCCTCCAGGGAGTCGAAGGGCATCCAGGACATGGCCGATCCAGGGCCAGCCGATCGCAGCGATCGTGACGAGGAAAATGATCGACAGATAGGTGTGCAGCGATCCGTTTTGCAACGCCTTTGTCGCAGCGGCAGCGCCGTTCAAAAAAAGATCGAGGCCGCCCTGGTAGAGGCGCTGGGTCGTGACCGGGAGCCGATCTGCAGCCGCGGCCGTGACCCTGCGGGCGATGCTGCGAGACCGATAGACCAGTGCGCCGAGCGTCAGGGTGACGATGCTCAGCAGCAGCGGGGTGTTGATGCCGTGATACAGGGAAAGGGTGATTCTCTCCGTTGTCGGGTCAAAGGACCGCACCGCAGGTTCGATCAGGTTGGCCGCCACCCACCAGGGGATGATGCCGAACACGATCCCCAGAATGCCCATGACGGCCGGTCCCAGCCGCATGGTCCAGGGGGCCTCGGTGACCTTGCCCAGTTCATCGGGCCGCCTGCCGAAAAAGGGACCCAGAAAGACGATGCCGGCGACCGCGGTCATCAGCGAATTGGAAAGCAGGGCGGCCGCCGTGGCGAACATGGGGAACATGTCTTCGGTGAGCGCCCCCTTGTACATGATCTCCTTGCCGATGAAACCGAAAAAGAGCGGAAATCCGGCCATGGACATGGCGGCGGCGGCCACGGCAATGGCGGTCAGCGGCATCGCCCGCCAGAGGCCGCCCAGCCGGTCGAGCTGGCGGGTGCCGGCCTGGTGGTCGATGCTGCCCGTGGCCAGGAACAACGAGGCCTTGTACAGGGCGTGGACCAGCAGAAAAGTAGCGGCGGCGGTCAGCGCCGGCGTGGTGCGCCCCCCCAGAAACATGGTCAGCACCCCCAGCGCCATGATGGTGGTGTAGGCAAGGACCCGCTTCATGTCGCACGGGGCGAGCGCCTGGACCGCCCCCCACAGGGCGGTGACGCCGCCGACCACCACCAGGGTGCCCATCCAGATCGGGGTGCCGCCCAGCAGCGGATGAAATCGCATCAACAGGTAGATGCCCGCCTTTACCATCGTGGCGGCATGCAGAAACGCGCTGATGGGGGTGGGGGCGCTCATGGCGTTGGGCAGCCAGAAATGAAAGGGAAACTGGGCCGATTTGGTTGCCGCGGCCAGAAAGACCGCCAGGAAGATGTACGGGTACAGGCTGTGGCCCCGGATCTGGTCGCCGGCATCGACCCATTGGCTGATGGTGAAGGACCCGCCGGCCGCCTTGAGCAGGAAAATGCCCAGCAGCAGCGCCAGCCCCCCGGCTCCGGTGACCAGCATCGCCTGGCGCGCATTGTCGCGTGCCGACTCCGATTCGTGGTCGAAGCCGATCAGAAGGTAGGAAAACACGGTGGTGCCTTCCCAGAAGACGAACAGCAGCAGGAGGTTGTCTGCCGTGACGACCCCCAGCATGGAGATCATAAAGGCGTGAAGGAAGAAGAAGAACCGGCCGGTCTGCGGGTGGCCGGCCATGTAGCTGGCGGCGTAGAGCGATACGAAAAAGCCGGCGCCGGTGACGATCAGGCAAAACAGCAGACTCAGCCCGTCGAGGCGAAACCGCAGGTACAAATCGATGCTCGGCATCCAGGGCCATTGGACCTGGAACACC
Organism: Desulfobacterales bacterium; assembly: GCA_050115795.1. Taxonomy (GTDB): domain Bacteria; phylum Desulfobacterota; class Desulfobacteria; order Desulfobacterales; family CAFBRK01; genus JAIPEL01. Next base: position 9,644 of record JASFPT010000014.1, on the reverse strand, counting down.
TCCCCGCGGACCACCGCCGGCCAAACCGTGCACAATCCGGCAAAAAGCAGCAGGGGCAGGGCCGCGGAAACAAGCCCGGTTTTGCTCGCGCCACCGTTTTGATGGCTGCCGTGCGGGTTCGCCATCGCTTTGCTCACTGGGACAAAAACAGGGGTCGGTCTGCGTTTTTGATGGTCTCAAGCACTGTGTCGCCCAACAGGCGCCGCAGCAGCGCGGTTTGCACGCTGTTTCCCATGACGATCAGATCCGAATCGGTCTCGCGGGCGAAGGCGAGCAGGCCCTGGCGGGCATAGCCTTCCACCAGGTCGGTTTGGACCTCGAATCCGTGCGCCTGGCAAAAATCGGCCGCGTCGTTGAGCAAAAAGGGCTCCCGTTCTGCGCCCTCCTTGAAATGGACGATGTGAAGCTTCACCCCGGGCCACGGGTTCAGGTGAAGGAAGTGGCGCATCGCCTTGGCCGATTCCATCGAACCGCTGTAGGCGATCAGCACTTTCTTGACGGGGCGGTAGGATTCGGCCACCGCCAGGATGGGACGGACCCCCTGGGTGACCAGCTTGATGATGGCCTTGTTCGGGTCGGAGGTAAACCCGTAGTCGAAGATGCTGCGCAGGCCGAAGATCGTCAGGTCATGGTAGCGGGCCGCGGAGATCATGGCGGCAAAGGGGTCCTGCTTTTCGTATTCGATGCGACGGCAGAGCACGTGGTGATCGCCGCATTGCTTCTTGAAGGCCTCGACCGCCTGTTCCGTCGCCTCCTGACTGAGCTGTCGTTTTTTTTCCCGAATGCGCTGCGCGTAGGCCGCACCGCCCGCGGGCACCGGGCCCACCTTGGCCAGCTTGCTGGTGTCCACAACGGTGACGCCGGTGGTCTGCGCGTTGTGCCGTTCGCCCAGCTCCGTTGCGGACTGGGTGGCCGCCACGGTAAAGGGCGTACCGCCTAAGCCGACGAGTATACGCTTGATCATGACGCGGTTCTCCTCTGGCGGAGCGGCTGCAAGGCATGTCCGCCGTCATTCCGGCACGTCCTGCCACACCGGCCGTCCGTAGGGTTTTCGTGAAAAAGATGCCCGCCCCCGGCTCCCGCGTTCATGAGGATCATGCCGCCTCAAGGCGATGGTTCGATCAAAACCGTTGAGCAAAACCATTTGAACCCGGGTCGCGGGGGTTGAGCGAACCGATTACTTGCAGGGCTAAATTCGGGGCGATGAACACTTCTAATCTGCATCTTCTTTCAATGAATTGCAAGTCAATCGATGCCGCATCCAGTTGCAGAGCATCCCGGCCCCGACTTTCCGGGAAGGCGAAGCGACCCCGAAATTCTGCTGCCGAGACGCTTTTTCATGCGCTCAGATGAGCCGTTGACAACGATAGCGACTTGTTTTACCGTCTCAATAATTCGTTAATTGGCGAAATGTGAGGCATTATGTTTGAATTCATGAACATCGCCAAGGCGCTGGCCGACGAGAACCGGATCCGCATCCTGCTGGCCTTGGATGGCCGGGATGAGCTCTGTGTATGCCAGCTGATCGACCTGCTTCAACTGGCGCCGTCCACGGTATCCAAGCACCTTTTCATCCTGCGCAATGCGCGGCTGATCCTCGGTCGCAAACAGGGGCGATGGATGTATTACCGGTTGAATACCGGCGAGGCATCCCAGGCCGTGAAAAGCGCTCTGGACTGGGTGACCCAATCGATCGCCGAAGCCCAACAGATCCGGCAGGATGCGGCAAGGCTGGATGAAATCCTGCAGGAAGACACCGCCCGAAGATGCGGAATATAACAGCAGGGATTGGGGCCCAGAGGACACGTACATGTCGAAATCCGAAACAAATTCAAAATCCGCATTTTGATCATTTGGAATTGTTTCGAATTTCGGATTTCGTGCTTCGAATTTTTCATTTTTCATCCACTGTGGCAGAACCGGTGCCCGTTGACCGGTCCTGAGGAACCGAATTTCCATACCGCACGCAAGAGGTGCCGCCGATGACCGATTCCACCATCAAAAAACTGGGCTTTCTGGACCGCTTTCTTACGCTGTGGATCTTTCTGGCCATGGCCGCAGGGGTGTTCGGCGGTTATCTATACCCCGGCGTGCGGGACTTCATCAATATCTTCCAGGTGGGTACCACCAACATCCCCATCGCCGTGGGCCTGATCTTGATGATGTATCCGCCGCTGGCCAAGGTGCGCTACGAGAAACTGGGATTTGTCTTTCGGGACGTGAAAATCCTGGCGCTGTCCCTGGTCCAGAACTGGCTCATCGGCCCGATTCTGATGTTTCTGCTGGCCGTCGCTTTTCTCTCCGGTCACCACGAATACATGGTGGGGCTGATCATGATCGGCCTGGCCCGCTGCATCGCCATGGTCCTGGTGTGGAACGACCTGGCCAAGGGCGACGCCGAGTACTGCGCGGGCCTGGTGGCATTCAATTCCATTTTCCAGGTTCTGTTCTTTTCGGTCTACGCCTGGTTTTTCATCACCATCCTGCCGGAATGGTTCGGGATCGAAGGCGCCACGGTGGACGTGACCATCGGCCAGATCGCAGAAAGCGTCTTCATCTACCTGGGCATCCCCTTCATTGCCGGCCTGATCACCCGCATCGTCGGGCTCAAGACCAAGGGAGAAGACTGGTACCGGGAGCGCTTCATACCCAAAATCAGCCCCATCACGCTGATCGCTCTGTTGTTCACCATCGTGGTGATGTTCTCGCTGAAGGGGGAGTACATCGTCAAGCTGCCCCTGGACGTGGTGCGCATCGCCATCCCGCTGTGCATCTATTTTCTGGTCATGTTTCTGATCACGTTCTTCATGTCCATGAAATTCGGAGCAACCTACGAACAGACCACGACCTTGTCCTTTACCGCCGCGTCCAACAACTTCGAGTTGGCCATCGCCGTGGCCGTGGCCGTGTTCGGGATCAACTCCGGAGAAGCCTTTGCCGCGGTGATCGGCCCCCTGGTGGAAGTGCCGGTGCTCATCGCCCTGGTCAACGTGGCCTTCTGGTTCAAACGGCGGTACTTTCCCCACGCGGTCAACACCCTCACCGGAGTCTGCCACGTGCGCCATCGGCCCAGGGGGATGGAAGAATGCGCGTGAGCATCGGAATTCATTTGAAGCACTGAATCGACGGGAATCACTTATGGAACATTTCAGCGTTTTTCCGGACAAGACGATTGGGGATTCAGGCCCGCTATCCAGAACGTTTCAGGGTCTTGGCATCACCCGCTTTCAAGAGGCCTGCCGCTATGTGCATGAACTGCCCTACGGGTACAATTCCGACCGGGACGATTTGATGATCCTGTTCAAGGAAAACATGGGCAGCTGCACCACGAAGCATGCGGTCATCGCCACCCTGGGGGCAGAACTGGGCATTGCCGTCGAAAAGAACATCGGTATCTACGCCATGACCGAAGATCTGGTCACCGGAGCAAATCGGATCCTGGAAAAATACCGCCTGCCGTATGTCCCCATGGTGCACTGCTTTTTGGTGTACGAAAACCACCGGGTCGATTTGTCCGAAGGAAACCGAAACGGCAAGAACGGTCCGATCGATCGTTTTCTCCACGCCGAAAGGGTGGAAGCGAACATCTCGGCAAAGGACGAATACCGACGATATCGAAATGCGCTCAAAGAGCGCATCCTGATCCGCAGGGAGTTTCAGGAAGTGGACATGAAAACGGTCTTGAAAGCCCGGGAAGAAGGGCTCGTGCTGTTGAAAGAGAACATCCAGACATGAGCGGAAATATGACAGGCACCCGGTGCATGACGGGTCGAAGCGTTCTGATTGCAAGCCCGTCAGACGAAATCTCAATGGAGCTGCAAAGATGACACAGGCGGGAGGCAATGGCGAGAAAACGACCGGGGCGGCCGGCCGAAGGGTGCGGGTGTGGGATCTGCCCACCCGGCTGTTTCACTGGCTGCTCGTTCTGCTGGTAGCCGTCTCCTTCGTCACCGGGGAAATCGGGGGCGCGTGGATGCAGTACCACGTATGGAGCGGCTGCGCCATTTTCGGTCTGCTGGCGTTCCGGATCATGTGGGGGTTTTGGGGCGGACGATACGCCCGGTTCTCCGCCTTCGTCAGGGGCCCGAAAGCGGTGCTTCGGTACGCCAGGGCCTTCTGGCAGAAGGGGTCGGAAAGGCACCTGGGCCACAATCCCCTGGGGGGATGGTCCGTTCTTGCGATGCTGGCCGCCCTGCTGGTCCAGGCCGCAACGGGTCTATTTTCCAACGACGACATCTTCACCGAGGGGCCCCTTTACCCCTGGGTGAGCAAGGCGACCAGCGACTGGCTCACCACGATCCACAGGCTGAACCAGGAGATTCTTCTGGTGCTGGTCGCCGTGCACGTGGCGGCGGTGCTCTTCTACCTGATTTTCAAACGCGACAACCTGATTGGGCCGATGTTCACCGGGTGCATACGCTGGCAGGAACCAGCCGAGTCTTCCGGCAATCGGCTGGGGCTGGCGGCCCTGGTTGCGGGCATCTCAGCGGCATTGGTCTACTTCCTGGTCCGCTGAAAGGAAAAAGAGCCGCCCGCCCCGCGGGGGGACAGGCGGCTCTTGCGGCTGAAACCGGTTCGGGCACAGGGATCGGCTATTTGTTCCGGTAGGTCGAATGGCAGGCCTTGCAGCTTTGGGCCGCCTCTCCGAACCGGGCCTTGACGGCGTCCTGGTCGCCGCTGCTGGCCGCTGCGAGAAGCTGTTGGCTCGTGCGTTCGAATTGTTCTGCAATGTCCATGAACCGCTCTTTTTCCGTCAGCGCCGACGCCTTCAGGGTGGTGCTGCCCGAGTAGGAGCCGGGCTCCAGGCAAGCCTCCCACGGCAATAGGGAAATGGTCTGAATCACCCGGGCATCCGTTTCGACCCCCTCCCTATCGAAGGGCGTCTTCCCTTTGACCACGGCGGCCAGCGCGCCGAAATGATGACCGATGACCGCCATCACGGCCTTGCGGTAGCGGATGGCATCCTCTGGCTTGGCAAATGCCGCATAGGCCGAACCGACCATGGCGGCCAGTAGAACACCGCAAATCACCGCCTTAAAAAACGTTTTCATACAGGCTCCTTTGGTAACGGGATCGGATTTCGCCCACAGGGGCTAGGGAAGAAACTCCCCTGACGATGCAATCTATCCGGTGTTGCAGGCGTTGGCAAGCCCGAGCACGACCCTGCGGATCGATTTGGATCCATGGGCACACGGGGCGGGTATGACCATCGGGCACCGGGGCTCCCAACTGCTCTATGGCCGGTTACGATGCCCGGAGGCCGACGGCCAGCCCTGGACAGACGGTCCTGCCGCTGTTGTCGCGCTGGCCGAAAGCTCGTTGCGATTCCGGTAGGTCTTTTGAGGGTTACAAACCCGCATGTCGCGGTTCTTCATTTAGAACGCTGTTATGGAAAGCGGAATCGTTTCTGGTCCCCACCGGAATCACCAGGGAATATCCATTGTGACGATAAATCTCCACGGCGACACCGTAGACCGCCTCGACGGTTTCGGCGCAAATCTCACCGGGACGTCCGGCATCGAAAATCCGTCCGTCTTTCAAAAACAGGTACTTGTCGGCAAACCGAAGGGCCATGTTCAGGTTGTGCATCGTCATGACCGCAGCAAGACCGTGGTCCTGGACTGCGTGGCGCAACAGCCGAAGAATTTCGAGCTGGTTTTTCAGGTCGAGGTTGCTCGTCGGTTCGTCCAGGAGCAACAGCTTCGGCTCCTGGACCATGGCCCTGCCGATGGCCACCTTCTGCAGCTCTCCGCCGCTCATTTGGTCGATGTATCGCATGGCCAGCCGCTCCAGGTCCAGGCTCTTGATCGCCCCGTCCACGATGCGGAGGTCTTCGTCGGAAACCCGCCACTGGATGTGGGGCCGCCGGCCCATCAATATGGCATCGAAGGCGGTCAAACGGCCCGCCGACTGCTGCTGGGACACATATCCGATCCGGCGGGCGATCTGCTGGGGGGTCAGGCCGGCAACCTCTCGGCCGTCCACCCAGACCGTCCCTTTGCCGGGTGCAAGGATGCCGTTGATGCACCGCAGCAGGGTGGTCTTCCCGACTCCGTTGGGGCCCAGAATGACCAACAGCTCTCCGGGGTCCACGGAAAACCGGATGTCGTCGAGCACCCGCCGCCCGTTGTAGCCGAAGCTCACACCGTCGACTTGTAGAATCACCGTCGGTACCCCCGAATGAGCAGATAAATGAAGGCCGGCGCGCCCATGAAAGCCGTCAGAATCGAAACCGGAAGCAGATGCGGAGCGATCATCAGCCGCGCAGCGGTGTCGGAGACAAGCAGCAAGAGCCCGCCGACAAGGACGGTGGCCGGCAGCAGAAACCGATGGTCTCCCCCGATGAGCCGCCGGACCATGTGGGGGCAGACCAGCCCGACAAAGCCGATGATCCCCAGAAACGCCACGATCACCGCCGTGACCAGCGATGCGGCCAGCATCCCCAGCAGCCGGACCCGTTCCACCCGGACCCCGAGCCCCTGGGCGGTTTCGTCACCGGCGTCGACTGCGTTGTAGTTCCATCCGTTGACGAAAAAGTAGAGCGTCGCCAGGGCGGTCACGCCGCTGAACAGGCCCAGCTCGGGCCAGCTCGCCCGGCCGACGTCGCCGAAGGTCCAGAAGACCATGGCGGCCAACTGGACGTCGTCGGCAAAAAACTGCAGAAACATCGTTCCGGCGGTGAACAAGGCACCCAGGGCCACACCGGTCAGGATCATGGTCTCCGGCGAAGCCCCCCGGAGCCGGGAGACAGCGATGATCACCGCCGATGCCGCCAGGCAGAAGACAAAGGCCGTTGCCGTGGTCAGGAGCGGCTCGGAAATGGTGACGGCCCCCACCTGGGTGCTGGCCATCACCCCTGCATCGAGAACCATCACCGACAGGGCGGCGCCAAAGGCCGCGGCCTGGGAGATGCCCAGCGTGAACGGAGATCCGAGGGGGTTTCGCAGGATCGACTGCATGACCGCCCCGGACACCGCGAGGCCCGCGCCGGCGGCCACGGCAGACAGGGCCTGGGGAAGCCGGATATTCCAGATGATGAGGTCATATCGATGGTCTGCCCCGGCGCCGATCAGGGACCGGACAACACCGCTCAACGGGATACCGGCGGCCCCCTGGGAGATGCTCACCAGAAAGGCTGCGGCCAGAAACAGAAAGCTTGCCCCGATAAAAGCGCTTTTGCGAGCGATGTACCGGGTATACTGGCGGGGGATCTCACCTCGAGCGAAATGCACGTCTTTTCTCCTTCAATGTAGCGGAACCTTTCGAAATACCAGCCCATCGAAGGCATGGTTCATTTCGGCAAAGACCGGCTTATCCACCAGGAAGGTGTAGATCTCGTCTGCGGTCTGCTCCGGGTCGATGTCGGAAAAGGACTCGGGATAGAGCTGCTTTCCGATAAAGTAGGCATTGGCCAGGATCGATCCGAAATTCCGCGTGTACCAGTTGTAGGGAAGCAGTCCGTAGACCCGGCCGGCGCGCACGGCGCTCAGGGTTCGGTAGGCCGGATCGGTCTTCAGCTCGGACAGTGCGCCGGCCCCTTCTCCCATCTGCAGGCTGGAAAGGTCGAGAAACAGGATATCCGGATCCCAGTGGATGATTTTCTCTTTGGCCACGTTGCTGTGCCGAATGGTCTTGCCGGCCGGAAGATTCTCTGCGGCCACATTTTTTGCGCCGACAAAGGCAAAGGGAGGATAACCCGGCTCGGTGGACTGAAACCCGTGAGGGCCCTTGAAGGCGATCCCGCCCACATAGCAGGTCGGTCGTTTTTCAGGCGGCACCCGGCAAGCCCTGCGCTGAAGATCGGAGATTTTCGCTTCGAAAAAGGAGATGACCTGTTCGGCCCGCTGCGGCCGGCCGACGACTTCTCCCACGATCCGAAGCGACCGATACAGGTCCCCCCGGTCCTGGGCCAGTTCTCCGTATTGTAGGATCACCACCGGAATACCGGTCTTTTTCTGCAGCTCGACCGGATCATGGCCCATGCCTGGGTATGTCTTGAAAATGACCTGGGGCAGCGGATCAAGGGCCAGGATCAGTTCGGGATGGTCGTGGCCCCGAAATTCTCCGAAAATCGGATACTGCCTGAATTGGGGATTTGCCAGTGCATATGGCCGGGCGTCGAAGGCCGGCCTTCTTTTTTCCATGTCGTCGACGGCAACGATCTTGTCTTCGGCCTGGAGATAGGTCAACAGCCGCAGGGCACCAGGCCCCGAACAGATCACCCGATCGACGATGGCGGGCACTGAAACGCTTCTGCCGGCTCCGTCGGTGACGACCCGGTCTGCGGCGCCGGCATCGAGACCAATCAACAGGATCAACAGCCCGGCCACGAAGCAACGAATAAGAAGGCGCAATTTGATCTTTCCTTTCCGGCAAATAAAAAAGCCACGAGGCATCGCCGGCTTTCTTCTGGAAGCCGTTGGCCTTCGTGGCGTTGATGGATGGATCGATTTTTCGGTTCAAACAGCGCCCGCCTTCAGGCGGGCATTTTCAACGATGGTAGGAAAGCCGGAAATTTCTGTCAAGTGTTTCTGGTTTTATGGCGGCGCAGCAACCGGGGGCAAGCTTCAGAATACCACATTCATGTCCCATTCACGATGAGCAAGCGGCAGGGCATGCGCTCGCTGGTGGGGTTAAAGACAAGGAGGCTCTTTTTTTTATTAGATCTGGAAACCTTGGGACCAGAATGCTCCTGTCTTTGTCTCACCCCAAAACGATCCAAGCCCTTGCTTCTGTTTCTCTACAGGCGATTTGCAGCGCCGTTGTCGCCCGGCGCGTGCCCGGCTTTGCCCAAGAGCGTTTCCAAAACGCCATCTTTTCAAAAAAAACCGGAGACCGCCGCAAAGAGCGGCCTTGACTCCGGTGTAATCACGACGGCGGTCTCCGGCAGTGAAATGGTGCTTTTGCCACCTCGCCAGAGCAGGGAAGCGTTGCAGCCCCCCTAAACGACATTTGATGCGAAGTTCACCAAGCGTATGAAAGGATAGGCCAGAAGGGCTACGATAAGGGCCATACCGACGAAAGCAAACTTTTCACTGTTCATGGTCGTATCCTCCCTGTTGTTCGTCATATCGATAATAATACCTACGAATCGCAACGCATCAATGGCAGCATTTTAATAGGTTATTGATATTTCTATTATCGGTTCATAGGGGTGTAGGTGAAAAAAGGGTTCAGGTCTTGAAATGTCATCTTCATGATTGGACGCGCAGCTCTGGTAATTCGGGAACTGACCTTGTTGCCACTCGTCTCGGAGGGGGTCCCGCGGAGACTCGAACTCCGGTTTTCCCGCTCTTGCGAGCGGGAGGTCCCAGGTCCTAAATAAAAATAGCCACTGGCGACAGTGGCTTTCTCGTCTTGGGTGGTGGTCCCACGGAGACTCGAACTCCGGTTTCCGGCGTGAGAGAGCGAAAAATCAATGAAATCAGCGCATTCCACCCACTTTTAAGGCCATTAAACGCCGTTTTCGACCACCAAAAGCCGTCTAAAAAGCCGTCTGATCGAAAAGTTTGGGCAAAGACTTAAAATTCCGCCTACTTACCTGCGATTTAGCCGGAAATTGAACAGCCGAACTGTCTGCTGCCCTCTATTTCCAACCGTCACATACTGCTGCCATAGTTGGCGCAAACCTGCTCCCTGAAAAA
>JASFPT010000013.1:0-33455 GCA_050115795.1 Desulfobacterales bacterium | reverse complement strand
GGTTTCGATGGCCAGAATCGCATCGATCAGGGGCCGTCCCTGCCCCCCGTACTGTTCGGGGATCGTCATCCCCAGAAAGCCGAGCTCCCGGAGCAGGTGCAGGTTCTCCCAGGGATATTCGTGGTTTTCGTCCCAGCGGGCCGCCTTCGGCGCGAACTCCTTCCGCCCAAGTTCGTCAATGGTTTCGATGATTCGACGCTGCTCGGCGTTGTACTGAAAATCCATGCAGGTGACTCCTTTCCCGGTTTTTGGTATTGATCCTGCCGGGTCAAACATCATAGGGGGGGTCGGCAAGCACTCCACCCGGCGGGGAAACGGCCGGTTTTTTTCGTGGGGATGGTATATCTCAAAAGGGCGCTATGGCGAATAAAAATTTCAGGATCAGCATCGAATACGACGGCACCGACTTCCACGGATGGCAGCGCCAGCGGTCGGATCGAACCGTCCAGGCCGAGATCGAGGCGGCGTTGTCGGTCATGACCCGCCAAAAAATCGCGGTCCATGGTTCGGGGCGCACCGACGCCGGCGTGCACGCCCTGGGGCAGGTGGCCAGCTTCCGCTGCGAGACCCGCCTGACGGCCGCAGACTTTTTCAGCGGCCTCAACGGCCTGCTGCCCGATGACATCGCCGTGCTCGACTGCAGGGAGGCGGACGACGGCTTCCACGCCCGATACAGCGCAAAAAGCAAACGCTACCGGTACTGCATCCTGAACCGCCCCCTGCCCGCGCCCCTGGACCGGCGGTTCTGCTGGCACGTCAGAAGCCCGCTGGATGTGGACGCGATGGCGCAGGCCTCGGCGGGTCTGGTCGGCACCCACGATTTTTCCTCCTTTGAAGCGTCCGGCAGCCCCCGCAGCCACAGCCGCCGAACCGTGACGGCTGCCGGGTGGGAGATACCGGCGCCGGATCGGCTTCACTTTACAATCGAGGCCGACGGCTTTCTGCGCTGCATGGTGCGCAATATCGTGGGCACCCTGGTGGAAATCGGCTCGGGCAAACGCCGGGCAGCGCAGATCGAAACGCTTTTGGCCTCCGCCGACCGCTCCCTTGCCGGCCCCACCGCCCCGGCAAGGGGGCTGTTTCTGATCGAGGTGAGATACGACTCGGCGCCGCAGCCGGCAAATCGCCCTCACGGGCCGGTCGCTGATTGAAGTGAAAGGCCCGTTCTCAACCGAACAGAATAGGCCCTATCGTCGGGGGGTTCAATAGATCGGCCTGGCCGCAAACGCCGCAGGCGCTTCGGCCGGGGCATCGCGATTCAAGGCACATGGCGGCCCTCCGTTTTCACACGGGGAGCGGGCCGGCTTTTACTCGTGCCGCAAGGCTTCGATCGGATCGAGGCGGGCCGCCTTGCGGGCCGGAAAGTAGCCGAAGCCGACGCCCACGGCCGCTGAAAAAAGAAACGCCGCCGCCGCGATGCCGGGTTCAAAGACAAAGGGGACGCCGAGAAGGGTTGCACCGACTCCGGCGGCGGCCAACCCTGCGAGGATGCCGATCAGCCCGCCGAAGGAGGCAAGCACCACCGATTCGACCAGAAACTGCATCAGCACCTCTCGCTCCAAAGCGCCGATGGCCAGCCGGGTGCCGATTTCCCGCGTCCGTTCCGTCACCGAAACCAACATGATGTTCATGATTCCGATCCCGCCCACCAAAAGACTGACGCCGGCCACGGCGCTCAACAGGGCGGTCAAAACGGTGGTGGTACCGGTTACGGTGTCGATGATCTCTTTCATGTCGCGAACGTGGAAATCATCATCCCGGCCCGGCCGTATGCCGCGGCGTTCGCGCATCAACCGTTCGATGTCGGCCTTGACGGTTTCCGTGGAGACGCCGTCTTGCACGGAGACGAGAATGGCCTGCACGTCCTTGTTCCCCGTAATTCTCCGCTGCAAGGTGCGCAGGGGAATGATGACGACGTCGTCCTGGTCGGTTCCGAAAGCAGACTGTCCCTTCTCCGCTAAGGTCCCGATCACCTGAAAAGCGATCTTTCCCAGACGCATCGATTTGCCGGTGGGCGATTCGTTGCCGAAAAGCTCCTTGGAAACCGTATGCCCCAGCAGACAGACCGCCCTTCCCGCTTTGCATTCGCCGTCGGAAAAGAAACGGCCGTCTTCGATCTGCCAACCCTGGACGGTGAGATACGCGTCGGTGCTGCCGATGACAGCGGTTGCCCAGTTCTCCCCACGATATATGGCCTGGCCGGAAGCCTGGGACATCGGAGCCACCGCCGCAAGACCCGCCACGTTGTTTTCAATGGCCGCTGCGTCTTCGGCGTCGAACGGATCCGCACTGGAACGGGCTCCGCCCGGCCCGTGGAGGCCCTGCCCCGGGCGGACATGGAGCGTATTGCTCCCCAGCTTGGAGATATCCCCGGTGACTTTGGCGGTGGCCCCGCTGCCCAACGTGACCATCGTGATCACGGCCGCAACACCGATGACGATTCCCAGGATCGTGAGTGACGACCGCAGCACATTGCGCCGAATGGTTCGCTGGGCCAATAAAAAGGTTTCCCAAAGCATGACGACACCACCCCGGATCTCGATCGGTTGTCAACCATACGCTCCGATTCCGGAACGCATGGTTGCTACAAATCCTTATGCCGCATCGCCGAGCATTCGACCGTCCTGAAAGTGGATCTGCCGGTCGGCATAGGCGGCCATATCGCTTTCATGGGTCACCATCAAAATGGTGATCCCCTCCCGGCGGTTGAACCCGCGAAGCAACTCCATGACTTCCCCGCTTCGCACCGAATCCAGGTTTCCGGTCGGTTCATCGGCCAGCAAGACCCGGGGCTTTCCGACAATGGCCCGGGCGATCGCCACCCGCTGCTGCTGGCCGCCGGAGAGCTCTCCCGGTGTATGGCGGGCCCACTTTTCCAGTCCTACGGCTGCAAGCGCCGCCATGGCCTGCTCGCGGCGCGCCTTTGCCGGCACCTTCCGGTAGATCAACGGCAGTTCGACGTTTTCAACGGCCGAGGTGCGATTGAGGAGGTTGAACCCTTGGAAGACAAACCCGAGAAAATTGCGGCGCAGGACGGCCCTCTGATCCCTCGAAAGTCCCTGCACCTGCACGCCCTCGAATCGGTAAACGCCCGACGACGGGGTGTCGAGGCATCCCAGGATGTTCAGACAGGTCGACTTGCCCGATCCGCTGGGGCCCATCATGGCCACAAACTCCCCCCGGGCGACCCGCAGGTGCACGCCGTCCAGGGCCTTTACGGCGGCCCGGCCTCGCCCATAGACCTTGGTCACCTTCTCAAACTCGATCAGGCGGCCCTGCGCCGAAGGGCCGCCCTCGCACCGGTCATCAGCCGGCCGTGATGGCATTGACAATGACTTGCATCCCTTCTTGAAGATCTTCGGAGGAAACAGCGGTCAGCGCCCCGTCTGTGGCCATCTTTTGCACTGCCACGGGGACCGGCCGGCCGTTTTTGATCACCCAGAGCCGGGCCCGGCTGTCGCCGGAAGCTGACGACTCTTCCGTCGTCGGCGCCTTCGATATGCCGCGGCGGGGAGGGCCCGGCAGCAGCGATCGCAGCAGACCGCGTTTTCTGCTCGTGTTCTGAGCCGGTTGGGAGGGGACAAACCGCAGAGCGGAATTGGGCACCAGCAGGGTATTTTGAATTTTCCGGACGATGATGTTCGCCGCTGCGGTCATGCCGGGCCTCAGCAGAAGGTCCGGGTTGTCCACCTTCAACACGGCCTTGTACGTCACGACACCGTCGGTTGTCTCAGCTCCGTAGCGCACCTGGGTGATTTGCGCCTCAAACGTGCTATCCGGGTAGGCATCCACCGTGAAGGTAGCCGGCTGCCCCTCTTTGACCATCCCCACGTCGGCCTCGTCCACATCCACCTGGAGCTCCATTCGGCGCAGATCCTCTGCCAGCGTGTACAACACCGGTGCCGACAGTGAAGCCGCCACCGTCTGGCCGGCTTCCACGTCCCGGCTCAGAACGATGCCGTTGATCGGAGCGTAGATGACGGTCTTTTTCAAGTCGGCCTCATCCGACTGGAGAGAAGCCTCGGCGATTTGGATGGCCGCCTCTGCAGCGGCCACCGCGGCGGTCGATCTTTCCAGTTCGGCCGTTGCCTGTTCCAGGTCTTCCAGGGAAGGCATCTTGCCTCCGGTCAGTTCACGGGTCTTTCGATAGCGTCGGATGGTTTTCTCGTCGGCGTTTCGGGTCGCCAGCGCCTCCTGGTAATTGGCTCTGGCCGAGGCGACCTGGGCCCTGGCCTTGAAAACGGCAGCCTTGAATTTGATGTCGTCCAGGTAGGCCAAGGGCTGTCCCACCTTCACCGCCTCATTGTAGTCGGCCGTCACGGAGGTGATGATGCCGGAAAGCTCGCTGCCCACCTTCACCTCATTGGTGGCCTCCAGATTGCCGGTGGCGGAGACGGTGACGATCAGGTCACCGCGCCGCACCGGACGGGTCTGGAAATGCACGGTGTCGGCTTTCCCGCGAAACGCCCATAGGGTGACGGCTGCAGTCACGATCAAGAGCAGCCCCGAGCCGGCAAGCAGGCGCCGGAAGCGCTTTCGGCGGTGGGAGGATTCGAGCCGCTGCATGGTTTCTTTCACGGATAATGGGGTGTCGGCCATCGCCTTCAACCTTTGCCGATCTGTGAAGGGTTTGGTGCGCCCGCGGTGCCGATGGACTGCCACCCGCCTCCGAGGGCCTTGTAGAGCCGGACCAGATCGGACAGCACGGCGCCACGGCTTTGCGCCACCTGATCCTCGAAGGAGAGCAGCGAACGCTGAGCGTCGAGCACATCGCTGAAACCGATCATGCCGGTTGCGTATCGATAACCGGCCAGCTCGGCGGCCGACCGCGCCGCATCGGCGGCGTTCTGAAGCAGACCCAGCTTTTGCTGCTCTTTGGCATAGGTGACCAGGGCGTTTTCAACCTCTTCAAGCGCGGACAGGATCGCGGCGTTATACCGGATGAGGGCCTGCTGCCGGCGTTCGGTCTGTATGTTGATATTGTTTCGGACCGCGCCGCCGTCGATAACCGGCCAACTGAAGGAAGGCCCGATCGACCAGGTGCGATTGGCCGAGGAAAACAGGTCCCCGAACGAAAGGGCCTCCAGGCCGATCGATCCGTTCAGGGTGAATTTTGGGTACCGTTCGGCTTCTGCTTCACCGATCCGGGCGGTCTGGGCAGCCAGTTCGCGTTCGGCCCGGCGGATGTCCGGGCGCTGCCGGATCACATCGGCCGGCACCCCGACGGCCAGCTCGATGGACGCCCGGGGAATCGGCCGCACCTCCGCCAGTTGGCTCTGCAGCGAGCCGGCCGGCCGGCCCGTCAAAACGGCCAACCGGTTGACCGCGGCCTCGAGCCCCACCTCCAGATCCGGAATCTTTGCCCGAGAGCTTTCCAGGTTGTAACGGGCCTGGGTCACGGCCAGTTCATCGCCCATGCCCGAACGGGAAAGCGCAAGAAGCAGATCCCAGGTCTCCTTCTGAGCGGCGACGTTGCCCCTGGCCACGGCAAGTCGGGCCTGATACGTTCTCAGATCGATATAGTTGACGGCGACCTCAGACAGCAGCGTAACCATGACGTCATGAAGATCTTCGATCCCGGCCTCCAGGTCGGCCTGGTAGGCTTCCACCGAGCGTCTGGCGCCGCCGAAAAAGTCCAGTTCCCACCCGGCGTCGAATCCGGCTGTATACAGTTCAGACGCCATTCCAGGCTCTCCCTGCTTTTTGCTCGCACTTTTCCGGGCAGAGGCGGTCGCATCCAGGGACGGGAAAAGAGGCGCACGGCTTTGCAGACGGCGGTACCGTGCCTCGCGAACCCGCGAGCGGGCTTCTTTGACATCCAGGTTTTCATCGACGGCCATCCCGATCAGTCCCGAGAGCACAGGATCGTCCAGCGTCTTCCACCATTGGGCCAGCAGGCCTGCATCGCCCGTCTGTCCGCTGCTCGAGGCGCCGGTCCATTTCTCGGGAACCTTTACCGCTGGTCGGACGTAGTCCGGGCCAACGGCGGCACATCCGAGAAGAGCCAGCAGCCCCACCAACACGACCCCGGCGCGGCTGAGGCCCGGCAGGGGCGCAAGACGGTCGGTTCCGCTGTTGTTGTCTATCCACGACATGTGTCGAATCCCACCAGGGCCGATCTTGAACCCGGTTTCAGATCTTGCAGGCCGGTCGGCCTTTTCCGGGTCGCATTTTTTGCATGGGCAAGAGTCTGTTCGGAGCGCATTGGTTCCAATCGCTATCTTCCCTGTGGATTCTGCATAACCGGAAAATATGGAGAAAATGTGGAGATAATATGGGCTTTTTCCGAAGATCTGCCCTGCCGATTGAAAAAGGCGGAAAATGCCTCTAAGGAAAAGGAGAACCGCAAGGGGGCGAAATCGAGCGAACGATGAAAACCAAGCTTTCCGTAAAGCTGTTCGGGGCGTTTTTTCTCATTCTGGCGATCGTGGTCGGCGCCATGATCCTGTGGCGGTATCTCTTTTTTCTGAACTTCAAACAGTACATCCGGCAGGTGGAGCTGGAAAAGCTGCAGGCGATGGTGCCGGCGCTGCAGAAAGAATACCGCACCCGCGGCGGCTGGCAGGGGGTTGCAGCGGAAAAAGAGCGATGGCAGCGCCTGCTCGGGGAAGGTGCCGACATCCGCAAGGAGGTCCCGCCGCCCCCCCTCGAAGACGGCCGCCGCAATGCTTCATCGCGGATCGTGTTGACAGACGCCCGGCATCGATCGTTGATCGGCACGCCCGAGGCAGATGGGATCGCACAGCAGGTGCCCATCGAGGTGGAAGGCAACATCGTCGGTTGGCTGGGCCTCCGGAAACGGGAACCTTTTAAGTCGGGACTTCCGGCCGACCTGCTCAACAGACTGAGCCGGCAGCATTATCTCCTGGCCGGCGCAGTGATCGGCTTGACAGCCCTGATCGCTTTGCTGTTTTCCCGTCATCTACTGCAACAGGTCCATCGGCTCATCCGCGGCACCCGGCAGTTGGCGGACCGGAATTTCTCCGCGCGCATCGAGCCCACCACTGCGGACGAACTCGGCCAGCTCGCCGAAAACTTCAATGCCATGGCACAAACCCTGGAAAACTACGAAAAGTCCCGGCGACAGTGGCTCACCGACATCTCCCACGAACTCAGAACCCCCCTTGCCGTGCTGCGCGCCGAAATCGAAGCGCTCCAGGACGGGGTCCGGAAACCCACCCCTTCCAATCTGTCTTCGCTGCACGCCGAGATCCTTCGAATCGGCAGACTGGTGGAAGACCTGCATCTGCTTTCCATGGCCGATTCAGACAACCTGTGCCTTGACCGGCTGCCGATACGTCCGTGTGAAGTCCTGGAGCACATCTTGGACCGCTATCGACCACGATTTGTCGAACGACGCATCGCCATCGAAACGGTGCTGGCCGGCGTCGAGCAGACCCCCATCAGGGGTGACGCCGACCGCCTGGGGCAGGTATTCACCAATCTTTTCGAAAACGTTTTCCGGTACGTGGCGTCTCCGGGTAGCCTGAAGATTTCGGGCGCAGTCGAAAACCACCTTCTCACGATTCTTTTTGAGGACTCCGGACCCGGTGTCCCCGAAGAGGCCCTGCCGCGATTGTTCGACCGGCTCTACCGGGTGGAGGCGTCCCGGAATCGCGCCTCGGGCGGCAGCGGTCTGGGACTGTCCATATGCCGCCATATCATTGAAATCCATGGCGGCAGTATCTGGGCGGCAAAAAGCCCCCAGGGCGGGCTTTCCATCGGAATTCACCTCCCGCTGGCCGAAAGAGGGGCCCGGTAATCCGGGGAGATATAATGGCGGACGAGCACATCCTGGTGGTCGAAGACGAAGAAAAGATTGCCGATATACTGAAAGACTACCTTCAGCAGGCCGGCTACACGGTGTCGTGCCTGGCTCGCGGGGACAAGGTCGCAGAAAAGGTCAAAAGCACAGCCCCGGCACTGATGCTGCTGGACCTGATGCTGCCCGGCATGGACGGCATTTCGGTCTGCCGGGAGGTGCGAAAATTTTCCGACATCCCCATCATCATGGCAACCGCCAAGGTGGAGGAAATCGACCGGATCATCGGCCTGGAAATCGGAGCCGACGACTACATCTGCAAGCCCTTCAGCCCGCGGGAAGTGGTGGCACGCGTCAAGGCCGTCCTGCGCCGCACCCGACCCCGGCAGTCCCCCCGGCGACTGGCGGCAGGCCCCCTCGTTCTGGACGAAAACACCCGGAGGGTGACGGCGAACGGAGAAGTGCTGCGTCTGACCCCAAGCGAATTCGGCCTGCTCGCCGTCCTGATGGCCTCTCCGGATCGGGTCTTTTCCCGCAGCGAACTGCTGGACAGGGTGCTGGGGTATCGGTTCGAGGGCTACGACCGCAATGTCGACAGCCATATCAAAAATCTGCGAAGAAAAATCGCCGAAAAGCTACCGGGGCAAGAGCTCATTTTGACCATATACGGCGTGGGGTACAAACTGGGGGGATAAGGGCGCTTCAACCGTTGCCTTGGCCGGCGCGAAGCTGCGCCCATCGGCCTTCCTTCGTCATGCCCGAAAAAACAGGGGCGCTTTTACCGCGGCTGTCGATCAGCCGGATTTGTTCGACCGGCTTTTCATCTCCTGGATCTTCTCGTTGTAGAATGCGATGACCTCCCGCCGATTGAGCATACCGATCAGGACCCCGTGATCGTCGTCGCGCACCACCGGCAGGCTGTCGATGTTCTTCTGGGTGAATTTCTGGAACACCGAGTTGAGGTCATCTTCCGGGGTGGTGACGATGATGTCGGTGGTGCAAAGGTCCTTCA
This sequence comes from Desulfobacterales bacterium, assembly GCA_050115795.1. Classification (GTDB taxonomy): domain Bacteria; phylum Desulfobacterota; class Desulfobacteria; order Desulfobacterales; family CAFBRK01; genus JAIPEL01. The sequence continues at coordinate 24,681 of JASFPT010000013.1, read as the reverse complement.
TCACCACCAGCGACTCGATTTCCGGGGAAAAGAGCACGCCGCGGATGTCGGTGCTCGAAAAGATCCCGCAAAGCCGTCCGTTTTCATCCATGACCGGAAAATAGTGCTGCTTGGTGGCCGAAAAAAACGTTTTAAAATCCCGGAAGCTCATGCCCTGCGGAATCAGGCGCACCTTGCGCACCACCGGCATCAGGTCCCTGACGCGGATCGCCTGGAGCACGTCGACGAAAAAGTCCCCGGCGTGGGCCGGCGAGTCGATCCGGCTTTTCACCTGCCGGTCGTAAATGGTCCATCGTTTGGAGGCCACAAAGGCCACCGAGCAGACCAGCAGGCTGGGCAGCAGCAGGTGGTATGAGTTGGTCATCTCACTGACGAAGATGATCGTGGAGATCGGCGTGTTGGAGACGGCGGTGAAAAACCCGGCCATGCCGACCACCACAAACGCCCCCGGCTCGGTGACCACTGTCGGCATGATCTGGTGAGAGATCTGCCCCACGACGCCTCCCATGGCCCCGCCGATCACGATCGACGGGCCGAAGACGCCGCCGCTGCCCCCCGATCCGATGGAAAACGAGGTCGTCAGGACTTTGCCCAGCGCAAGGGCCAGCAAAAACGGGATGGTCAATTCGTTGCGGATCGCCATCTGGGCGAAGCCGTATCCGAAGGCCAGGGTCTGGGGCAAAAAGAATCCGATTACGCCGGTGCAAAGCCCTCCGATGGCCGGTTTGATGTGGTTCGGGATCTCGATCTTCTTGAACAGCCGGGTGACCCCGTAAAAAGACTTGACGTAGAAAATACCGGTGCCCACCAGCACAAAGGCCAGCACCACATAAGGACCCAGCTCCAGCGGATTTCGGAAGACAAAGTCGGGAGAGCTGAACAGCGAGCCCCAGCCGAAAACCAGGCAAAACAGGCAATAGGCGACCACCGAGGAGATCCCCGAGGGGATGAGAACGTCTGCTTCGATTTCCGGATCCCGGTAGAGCACTTCGGCGGAAAACAGGGCCCCGGCCATGGGGGCCCGGAAGATGCTGCCCACCCCGGCCCCGATGCCCGCAGCCATCATGATCCGTCGCTCCCGGTCGGAAAGCTTGAGTTTGGTCGCCAGAAACGACCCGAAGCCGGCCCCGATCTGGGCGATGGGGCCCTCTCTTCCCCCCGACCCCCCCGTGGTCAGGGTGATGGCCGATGCGATGGTCTTGATGATCGGCACCCGCCCCCGGATAAATCCCCCCTTCTGGTGATAGGCCTCGATGGCCGCATCGGTGCCGTGCCCTTCCGCTTCCGGGGCGAAGGTGTACACCAGCCAGCCGCTGAAGATACCGCCGAACGCCGGCAGAAACAAAAGAAGCCAGCGGTTGAACGGGCGGCTGGTGGGCGGGATCATGTGGTGTTCGCCGGCCGGGGGCGGGGGGCGGTAGCCGGCGATCATGTCCATGAAGTAGTGAATGCCGAGCTGGCACAGGTAGTGGAACAGGACGGAACCCGCTCCGGCAATGAGGCCGATCAACACGAAGTAAAGGGTCCATTTGCCGGCCCGGGCGATGGTAAAAGAGCGGTCTCGACCGATCAGAGCATGGAATCGGTCTATCCAGCTGGCGGAGGAGGCCATGTTTTATCCGGATCCGGAAAGCTCCTGGATGCCGCGGTACACGGTTTCGAACAGCTCCGGGATCTGGTCCTGCTCCAGGCACGAAAAGGCGATCCGCAGATCGCGGCTGCCGATGGAGATCAGTCCGATGCCGTATTTGTCGAGCAGGTGCACCCGCAGCCGTTCGGCATCCACGTCTTTGAGCCGCAGGCACATGAAATACCCGGAGTTGAATGGATATACGTCCCAGGCGCCATCATAGCGCGGTTGTGCGAGAACCTCCTTCACCTTTCTTGCCCGCTTTTGCATCACCTCGAATTTTTCCGCCTTTTCGGCGGCAAAGGACGCTTTCGACATCGAGGCCAGCACGATCGACTGGGACAGATGGCTGGCATTGGAAATCGAGCCCCGGACGCAGCCGGCCGTCTTTTTCTCCAGCACATCGTAGACCGGCGCAGGATCGCCGTCCACGGCACAGCCGTAGGTGACGAAACCAATCCGCAGGCCCCAGACGAAATTCTCCTTGGTGGCTCCGTCCAGCTTGACGGCGAGCAGCCGCGGATGCCGTCCGGTCAGCAGCGCAAACATCGATTCTTTCAGGGTCTCCTCCTCGTAAAAGAGCCCGAAGTAGGAATCGTCCAGGGCCACCAGAACGTTGGTACCGGCGGCGGCCGTCTCCACCAGGATGTCGGCGGTCCGCTCGGCCTCCTTACGGCTGAGGGTGTAGCCGGAGGGGTTGTGGGGGAAATTGAGCAGAACGATGATTTTGGAGCGATCAGCGGCTTCCTTTTTCACGGCCGCTTCAAATGCCTCCAGGTTGTAGCGCATCGTATCGGTGAAAATCGGGTAGGTGTGGATCGTCGCCCCTTTTCGCACCGTGAAGATCATGTTGTAGTTTCCCCACATCATGTCCGGAAGCAGGACCGCATCATCGGGGTCCAGCCACAGGTCGGCAAAGACGCTGACCCCATGGGTAATCCCGGAGGAGACCACCGGCAGGCTGATCTTTTTGCCGGCAAGAGAGGGGTTTTTCCCCGCCAGGTCTTTCTGCCATGCCCGTCTCAACTCCGCAATTCCATAGGAAGGGGCATAGGTGATGCTCTTTTCAGGGGCCAAATCGCAGATCTGCTCCATCACCGAAGGCAGATGCATGATTCCCGACGCCTCCGTGGCAATCCCGATGGTGGCGTTCATCCGATGGGCTTTTTCCTTGGCCTCGGCTCCCTGGGTCAGTATTCCCTTGGGGAAAAAGAGCTTTCGGCCTACATCGGAGAGCATCTCATAAACCGGTTCGCTGGCGGACCGGAGTTCCCGGTTCAGGGTTTCGGCAATCGGGTTCATCGGATCGACCTCCTGGTTCGATGACGCGGATCACGGTGTTGAGGCACATTACTGTCTGCGGCAGAAAAATGTCAAGGGAAAAGAACCTAAAAATATCGGATATTTGCACGGGAGCAAATGCCGAATTCTCGGTTTGACCGGGCTTTTGCGGGCAGGAAACGCCGATTCCGTATACGGCGGTCGCCGGCGGCTGGGGAGAAAAGGGATGGTTTCTCAGAAACAGCCGTCTCGGCCGATCGGCTGTGATGATCCGGAGCGGGAAAGCCGCCGACCCCATCTCTGCTCCGGAAAGGGCACATGCGCAGATCCTGATAAAAAAAGACCCCGCCCTTTACCGGGGCGGGGTCCTATGGTTGGTGATCAGGCGACATGCTATTTTTTCCCCCGTTTCGATGCCTTGAGCGGGTTGAGTTTCTTTGCGGACTCAACGACGGTCGCCGTCTTCACATGGGTCGCCAGGTTGCAGTTCCCGTTCTTCCACTTGGCGGCAGGCTCCGGGCAGGCAGAGCAGAACCAGCCTGTCTCGAATTCGTTGCTGCGACCGCATCCCTGGCAGGCCTCCACGATCACGTGGCACTGGCCACCATTGTAGGAGCATCCGGCAGCCGTCATGAACGGACAGTCCACACCCTTTCGAATCGTTTGGCAAATCATGGCAATCACCCCCTTTCAACCGATAGTCGGGCTCAAAAAAAACCCGGTATTTCAACCGCAAATACCAGGCCGGTAAGCGAGCCGAAAAATTTTGGGCGATATATAAGGAAGCGTTTGGATCTTGTCAAGATAAAATCGCTATAAAATCGCTTTGCGATTTTATGAGAGGCGGCTCCGCCGCCTTACTTACCATCCATGTCTATCCAGAGCCCGGAGGGGCAACGGTTCGGTGTTTGACGGGATGAGCCACGATTTGTCAATCGGATCGCAGTCCTTTTTCAGCTCCCGATGCAGAAGGCGCCCATGACCGCCTTCTTCATCGGGGGCTGTTGACTTTCCCAGGAAAAGCTGCAAAAAATCGCCCCAAATTCCGCATCTGCGGATGTCACCCCCCAACGCCGTTATCGGATTGCCAACCGGGACCGCAGCCTATGAGCACTTCATCGACGACGATCAAACAGGCCGCCGAGGTCCTGCAGTTGGAGGCCGAGGGGATTTTGAAGTTGATCGACCGCCTCGATGAGCACTTCGCCGAAGCGGTGGAGGCCATCTACCGCTCCAAAGGCCGGGTGATCGTCGCCGGCATCGGAAAATCGGGAATCGTCGGCCGGAAAATCGTCGCCACCTTGAACAGTACCGGCACCCGTTCGCTTTTTCTGCACCCGGTGGAGGCGGTCCACGGGGATCTGGGGATCGTCAGCGAAGACGACATCTTGCTGGCCCTGTCCAACAGCGGGGAGACCGACGAGATCAACATCCTGCTTTCGAGCATCCGAAGGATCGGATGCAAAATCATCGCGTTTACCGGCAACCCGACCAGCACCCTGGCCAGAAACAGCGACATCGTCATCCACGCCGGCGTGGACCGGGAGGCCTGCCCGCTGGGCCTGGCCCCCACCTGCAGCACGACGGCCCAACTGGCCCTGGGAGACGCCCTTGCGGTGGTGCTCATTCACAAACACAAGTTCAAAAAGAGCGACTTTCGAAAGGTCCATCCCGGCGGCGCGCTGGGGCAGCACCTGTCGAGCAAGGTTCGCGAGCTGATGCTCACCGGGAAATCGGTCCCGAAGGTCAGCGAAACCGCTCCCATGGAAGCGGTCGTCGCCGAGATCGACCGGATCGGTATCGGCGCCGCGCTGGTGGTACGGGAGGACGACACCCTGGTCGGCATCGTCACCGACGGCGATATCCGCCGATGTATCGCAAAGGGAGCGCCCGTCTACGAGATGACCGCCCATTCGATCATGTCGCCCGACCCCCATACCGTCCGCTCCGACACGCCGACCTACGATGCGCTCAACTTGATGGAAAAACATCAGATCACCGTGCTGCCCATCACAAACCCTGTCGGCAAGATCAGTGGGATTTTGCACCTCCATGACATCCTGGGTAAAGGCCAATTCAAGTTCAACGGAAGGTAACCTGCCGCCGCCCCGTGGGCTGGTTTGCCCGCTGGTGACGCCCCTGGCGGAAGACGGCAAGATCGACCACCGCTCGTTGCGACGCCTGCTGGCACATGTGGAGCGGTGGGCCGACGCCCTTCTCTTGGCCGACCTGAGATGGGGGGAAGCCGCGCAATTGGGCATGGAGCGGCGCCTGGAGCTGGTGTCCGCGGCGATGCAGCTCGTCGAGGGCAGGCGGCCGCTGATGGTCTGTGTCACCGGCACCTCCCTGAACGAAACCCGGGCACTGGAGGCCGAGCTGCACCGCGCGGCAACACAGACCGGCTACCGGGGGCCGCTGTATGCCGTCGATTATCCCCTGGTGTATCACGGCAACCGGGACCTGCCCCGTCTTCTGGCCGAAGACGGCGAAAGGCAAGGCCTCCCGCTGATCATCGGCAACGATCCGAAACGGATTCGAAGCATAAAGGGGGCTGCGCGTCACAGCAACATCCGAACAGCCGTCCTGAAGAAAATCGCCACTGTCCCGGGGGTATGCGCCATGATCTTCCAGGGCAGCCTGAAACGAGGCATCGATTACCAGGCGGCGGTTCGCCCCGGAAAGGGGTTCCTGTTCTACGACGGCGACGAGGCCGTATTTTTGAACAACCCGGGCATGGGGGGCGTGGTCGCCGGCGGCAGCAACCTTCTGCCCGAGGATTGGAAGCATGTTATCCGGTCCTCCATGGGCCGCTGTGACATCGACCGGCAGGTGCGTTCCCACCAACGGGATGTCTGGGAGTCGGGAGAACTCCTGGCGGCTTTGTACCGGCTCTGCCGCCCCGATCCGGCGGCCCGGCTGAAGCATATCCTGGCCCGTTGCGGGCTGATCGCTTCGGAAGTCACTGCATCCGGCATTTCCGGGGGTGGCCAAGCTTGGCGATCCGAACGGGATCGCTTTTTGAAGCGCTGCGATCTGACTTGACGCTCCCCACCCGCTTGACGCTCCCCACCCGCCAGGCGCCCCGGAATGGGGCAAGGGATCGACAAACCGGTAAAAATGGATATGATAACACTCTACGGCATTTTCGGGACAACTCCGGCGAGCGGCTCTGGGCCGGTTCGATGATCCATTGAGGCGAGTTATGAATTTTTTCGATGTGGAAACCGAAATTCCAATTTTAGGAACGGCCAAAATCCCCTCCCCCCTTCACAACCTGGAAGGTGAGCGGCATCACCGGCGCTTTGTCAGCGACACCGACCGCGTGCTCATCGAGCTGGATTCGGGAAAGGTCGCCCGGCGGCTTGAAGAGGGCGGCGGTCTTCCGTCCTTCGAGCGGGCAGGGCCCCGGGACCGGATCTATTTCGATCCCAGCAAGCTGCGCTGCGCGCTGGTGACCTGCGGCGGCCTTTGCCCCGGCCTGAACGACATCATCCGGTCCATCGTCCTGGAGCTGTACTACGGATACGGGGTCAAAAACATCTACGGGATTCGCTACGGGCTGCAGGGCTTCATCCCTTCCTACGGACACGATCTTCTGGATCTGAAGCCGGGCAACGTCGGCAACATCCTCGACATGGGCGGCACCATCCTCGGCTCTTCCCGGGGGCCCCAGCCCATCGACGAAATCGTCGACACCCTGGAGCGGCTCAACATCGGAATCCTGTTCATGATCGGCGGCGATGGAACGCTGATGGCGGCAACCAAGATCGCCGACACCATCACCGAACGCGGGATGAAGATCAGCGTGGTGGGGATTCCAAAGACCATCGACAACGACATCCACATGGTCTCCCGAAGCTTCGGCTTCGACACGGCCGTGGAGGTGGCCCGGTCCGCGATCATGGGGGCCCACAACGAGTCGGAGGCCTATCCCAACGGCATCGGACTCATCAAGCTGATGGGTCGCTATTCGGGGTTCATTGCGGCCACGGCCACCCTGGCCCAGCAGCACGTCAACTTCGTGCTGATTCCCGAGGTCGACTTCGATCTGGATGGGCCCAAGGGGCTGCTCAAAGCCGTGGAAGACCGCCTGGCGCTTCGCCGGCACGCGGTCATCGTGGTGGCCGAAGGGGCCGGGCAGAAGTTTTTCGAAAACATGCCGGCAGAGACCGACGAGTCGGGAAATGTTCGCCTTCGGGATATCGGGATTTTTCTCAAGAATCAGCTCACCGCCCACTTCAAACAGCGGGAAATCCCGATTTCCCTGAAATACATCGACCCAAGCTACATGATCCGGAGCCTCCAGGCCAATGCCAACGACAGCGTATTTTGCGGGTTTCTGGGTCGCGACGCGGTGCATGCCGGCATCTCCGGAAAGACACGCCTGCTCATCGGCCACTGGAACAATCACTTCGTACATCTGCCCATGTCCGCGTCGGCTGGAAAGCGAAAGCAGGTCAACCCCGACGGTAAAATCTGGTCCACCGTGCTGGAAGCCACCGGCCAGGGAAGCCTCAAAAACGACGAATAGCGCCGAAAAACGGCGCTATTCGTCGCAAATCGTTATCTGTTAATGGGTCATCGCAGCCCGTAACCAAAACAGCAAGGGGTTCGTTGATTCAACCGACCTTTCGCTATGCATTTCACCCCAGGCCACCCGCCACCGGCTGCCCGCTGTTCCGATCCACCAATAACAATGAACGATTAGCGGTTTTTCAGGAGTTCAAGGATCACTTCCGCATGACGCCGGCCGGCGCCCTGCTGAGAGGCAGCGGCCGCCAGCGCCCGTTGACCGGCGGCGGCCGCCTCGGCCGGATGGGAAAGGAAATACAGGGCGCGTTCGGCCAGGTGCTCCCCGTCTGTCACGGTTTCTCCTCCGCCTTTTCTTTCCAAAAGTTCGCGGGCGTCGGCAAAGTCTTCCATTGAAGGACCGTAGAGAACCGGTTTTCCCCAGGCCGCCGGCTCCATGACGTTCTGTCCGCCCAGCGGCACCAGGCTTCCGCCGCAGAAGACCACCGAAGCGATGCCGTAGACCGCCATGAGCTCGCCATAGGTGTCGAGCACCACGACCGGGGCGGTTCTTTCTGCGCCGGAGGACCCGATCGCGCTTCTTCGCTGCACCGGAAGTCCTCTTTTTTCGGCTGCGGCAGACAAAACCGCCGCATTTTCGAGGTGTCGCGGTGCGACGACCAGCACCGCGCCGGTCACGTGCGAGCGGATCCTTAGAAACGCGTCGATGACCGGAGATAGCTCGCCGCCGCGCACGCTTCCGGCCACGAGAACAGGGGCGTCTTTGTCCAGACAAAGCAGCCGCGCCATCCGCACCGCATCGGCCTGATCGGCCTGTTCAACGAGCCCGTCGTACTTTGCATTGCCGTTGATGCAAACACGCCGCCGGTCGGCACCCAGCCGGCGGATGCGGCCGGCGTCGGCATCGCTGATCATGGAAAGCGCCCGGAAGCTGTTGAGCACCGGTCCGATGAGCGACCGGATCCGCCGGTACCGGCGAAAGGACCGGAGAGAAATGCGTCCGTTGATCAAAGCCGTCGGCACCCCGAGCGTTCGTGCCTCCATCAACCAGTTGGGCCAGATCTCCGTTTCGCAGATGGCCAGCAGATCGGGACGGATCCGGTTCAACGCCGACCGGACGGCGAAAGGAAGATCCAACGGGGCATAGACGCAGGCGGTTCGACGGTCTGCCAGCTTTCGGGCCTGGGCCTGACCGGAGACGGTGGTGGTCGACAGCACCAGGGCGCATCCGGGCAGGCGCTCTTTGAGCACCCCGGCGACAGCGGCCGCAGCCCGGACCTCCCCCACAGAGACCGCATGGAGCCAGATCCGGGGCCGGCCGGAGGGGCGCCGTCCGTCGATCTCCTTGTATCGGCCCAGCCTTTCGGGAAGGGTCTCTCCACCCATGCCGGTCAGCCGCCGCAAAAGAAGGGCGGGAACTGCTGCGGGCAGAAACAAACCGGAGCTCAGCAGTCGATATGCGCGGTAGGAAACATTCATGGCTTTTGTAGGGCCGCGGCGCAAAGCTCAGGGGGATCTCATTGGGACGAGAGATCCCCCCGGGCGACCTCTTTGAACCTGCGCCCCTGGATCTTGATCAGATAGAGCCGCTTTCTGGCTTCGCCGTCACGGTCAAATGAGGTGGGACCGGTCACCGCCGGGTAGTTCTGCACGGTCAGCAGATCGTCTCGGATTCCGCTTCGAAATTTCGATCCGCATCGCCCGACGATGTCGAAAAGGATCATTGCCGTATCGTGGGCCACCGCTTCGATGAAGCCGGGTTCTTCTCCATAGGCGGTTCGATAGGCGGCGGCGAATTCGGTCACCTGCCGGCTGGTATTCTCGGAAAAGTAGCCGGTGGGAACAAGGGCCCCCTGCATGTACTGCCCCGTCTTTTCCAGAAGCTGCTGGGAATGCCACAGGTTGGTGCCCAGCAGCACCAGATCGGTGACGTCGTAATACGCCAGCTGCGGAACGATCATCGCCACTTTGGGAGCCGAATCGGGGATAAACAGAGCGTCGAAATCGACGATGGGCGCCGGGTCGCGCAGATCTTCGAAGGCGGGGGGCTCGGCGCCGGGTGTCTCCGCCGGCGGCTTGCGGTTTTCCGCTCCGAGCAGGATTTCCTCCAGGAAGCGCCCTTCCGGACCAGAGGACTCGCGCTCCGGCGAATCGAAGCGAAAAGGGCGGCTCTCCTGCGAAAGGGTCAACCCGACAAGGGATCGGATCGAATCGGCAAAATCCGTCTTTTCACCGTCATAGGGATGAACGGCCACCACCTCTGCACCGAGTTCGACCGCCTCATCCCAGAAATCGTTCATGAATGTGCGCCCGTAAGGCTCCTCGGGGAAAAAAACGCCGAATCGCCCCATATGACGCTCGCGGACCAGGTACGACAAAAGGGTTTGGACCTGCATCTTCGGAGTCATAAAATTCCGAAAGACAAAGGACCCCGTGGCGGGGATGCCCTCTTTCTGAGACAGGACGATGATCGGAATCCCCAGGGCCTGGGCTTCGGCCGCCGCCTCTTTGGCCGCAATGATCGGGCCGATCACGGCGGCCACTTTCGCGTTGAAAAAGTCCCGGACCGCAGCAACGGCCCGGTCCGGATCCGAACCGGTGTCCCGGACGATCAACTCCCAATGGGGGCCGGCGGGATCCCGGCTGACCCGGTTCAAGGCGAGCTCGATCCCCTTCAGCGCCCGGTTGCCATACAACTTGTAGGGCCCGGTCAGCGGCAACATGCATCCGATGACATTGGACCGGTAGGTGTAGCTGTTCTCGATTTCGGCCACCAGCGCCTTGGCGTCCGCTGCGTATTCATGATCCGGGAACCGCTCGACAAAGCGGGTCAAGGCGTCGGTCGCCGCTTCGAAATTGTCCGCCTCGGTTTCGTTCAGGCCCAACTGGTAGAGCAGGTAGCCCTCGGCCAGCGGATCGTCGATGCGGTCCAGCAGCCCCTGGATGTCGGGGGTCGGCAGCTGGCGGATTGCCTGCTTCATCCGGCTCCGGATCAGATCCATTTGGCCGGCGCCGGCCTGGCGTCCGGCCATGGCGTAGTACATGACCGCATCTTTGCCGGCACCCATCGCCAGATGGCTGTCGCCCAGCAGCGTATAGATGGTAAAGATCTGGGAAGACGATACCGGCCGTTTCATGACCTCCGAGGCGTACTGGATGACTTCGCCGTAAGCCTCCTGACTGTGAGCGATTTTCATCAGCTCCACAAGGGCCTCGACCACATGGGGACTGTCCGGATATTTCCGGACCAGGAGAAGAAAATCTTTCTTGGCATCTTCCGGGGCCCCGAGGCCCAGTCGGATACTTCCGGCCTCGAACAGGGCCTTGTCGGCCATCTTTCCGTCTTCAAAGCGCCGCAGGTACTTTTCGTAGAGGGCCAGCGCCTCGAGGCGCAGCCCCTCCTGCTGCCGCCGATCCGCCTCCACCAGGATGTCCTCCCCCGGCGCCATCGACACCGGCATGGTGGCGACCGGCCGCTTCGGAGCGCAGGAAAGCACCAGAAGAAGAAACGCCATGCAAAGAAGCAAAAGCGCAGCGGCCGGCAGCGATCTTCGCCCGCGGCGGCTGTCCCGGTTCTGCCGGCGCCGTTGTTTGCCCGATGGAAAAGGCGCCTTGCTGCACTTGTTTTTGAAATCCGTCGGACCGGTTTTTCTCATTTCAGACATGGTAAGCACTTTTCGTATTGAAGGCGTTGTTCGCTGGCCCGTTAGACCGATGCACACGGTCGTGTCTTATACACCATTTCCCCTGTTCTGAGCAAAATCTTTTCCCGGCAGCGGGTGCTTCGAAACTTGACTATGCCCCCCCGACCCGGTAGGATCTGGCCTGTAACCGTGCCGAATGACAGAACCCTTTCAGGCATGAATACAGGTTCGCCATTGGGAGGTGACCGATGAAACCGATTCACCTGCTCGCCGTATTGCTGCCGCTGATGCTGATTGCCCCCAGCTCGGCCGAATTCTACAAATACGTGGATGAAAACGGAGCCGTCCGGTTTACTGACGACATCACGATGGTTCCGCCTGAACAGCGTGAAAAGCTCAAGAGATATGAAGATGCCGGAAACCTCGAGCAGCGTCCGGCACCGGCCAAAGAGCAACAGCCGTCGGCCGAGCCGGCCGAACCGAAGCCGGCCCCCGCGGAGGGCGTCTCCGAAGAAACGCTTCGCGCAATGAAAGAGCGTCTTGACCAGAAGAAGGCCGCACTGTCCGAAGAATACCAGCAGCTCACCGAGGAGCGCAAGGCACTGGAAAACCGGCGCGGTGAGTTTCGAACCAAAGGGCAGGTCAAGGAGTATGAAGAATCGGTGCGCCGCCTGAACCAGAAAAATACCGCCTACGAGGAAAAACGGAAACGTTTCGAAGAAGAAGTCAAGTCTTACAACGAAACCAACCGGCAGTTTTTCGAATCCGCCCGCAAGGCCGTAGAGCAGAAACCATAGACCGGAAGAGATGAGTCGGGGGTCGCCCGGGGTCGAAGGAAAGATTTTTTTACAGTTCGCAAAGCGGCCTCCGGCACAGCAAACCGCCCTCGACGCCGACCGGTTGCGCGCTTTTGGGATACACGAAGAAACGCGATGGAATCCTTCGTTAAGATTGCAACCCTGGAAAACCCGTTCGAAGCGCAGCTGGTTGCGGCGATTTGTGAAGAGCGCAGCCTGCCCCACCGAATCCGCTCCTTTCATGATACCGCCTACGACGGCCTTTTCCAGTTTCAGAAAGGATGGGGGGAGCTGCAGGCCCCGGAGCGGTTCCGGTCCGAACTGCTCGGCATCCTGGCCAACATCCGGCAACCCGATGCCCAGCAGTAGGGAAAAGCTTCGTTTTCGGTGCCCTTGATTGAAATCATCGAAGGTTTCCCAAAGCGGACGTATTCCGTTGCCGCTGCAGAACTCAGCAGACCGTTTGCACCCTCTGCCGGTATGCAGCCTTACGAGAATATAATTCTTATTCGGGCTTCGCGAACCGCGAAGCCGTTATAAAACCGCGGCAGCGGTTTTATCAGGAGGTTTTCCCATGGCAGGCAAAAGCATCGACACCCAGGCGTTTGAAAAAGCGTTAAAAATCGGACGGCCCCCGAACGTGGTCAAGCTCTTTCCCCACTCTCGGGCACTGATCGTCAGTGGAAAGTTCATTGACCGGGCCATGCTCCGCAAGGGAAACGCCATTGCCCTGGCCGCTAACGGCCGCAACAGTTTCGTCATCCGCGGCGCCCTGCGGGCGGCACAGCGAGCCAATGCCGCCCTGATGATCGAAATCGCCCGGTCAGAAGGCGGGGCGAACGCCTACTGCGCCGTCAACTACTGGAACATTGCCCGACTGGTGGATGGCTTTTGCAACGAGATGGGCATCACCATACCGGTGGCCGTCCACGCGGACCATTACGGCATCAAAAAAACGGATGACATCGCCGAGGCAAAAGTGGAAATTCCAACCGTGTTCGAAGCCGGCATGACCTCCATCGCCATCGATGCTTCCCACCTCCCGGACGATCAAAACCTTCTGGCCAGCATCGAACTGAATCCATGTGTTCCGAAGTGGGCCGGGTTGGAAACCGAAGTGGGTGAAATCAAAGGAAAGCAGGGACTGTCAACCGTCGAGGAAGCGTCTTTTCTCATCCAGGGACTCAACGCGCACGACATTTTCCCCGACTGGATCGCGCTGAACAACGGCACCACCCACGGAATCGAAGAAAGCGACCAGGGGATCCAGGTCGAACTCACCGCCCAGAGCCACGAGGCTTTGGCATCCTACAAGGTGTCCGGCGCCCAGCACGGCACTTCCGGCAACAGTTCGGATCGGCTTCGGGCCATCGCCGATAAGACCAGGACCACCAAGGCCAACGTCGCCACCGCCCTTCAGATGATCTCCTGGGGCCTGGAGGTCAACGACTACGGCAACGCCCAGCTCGATGCCGAGGGCAACTTCATCAAGGTGGCCGGAGACGGCGTCACCGAAGAAATGTGGGGCCAGATGGTGGCCTATGCCAAGGGCAAAGAGATCAAGGGGGGAAACTACAAGAAGCTGAATCTTCCCTTTGAAAACAAGCTGCTCGGACAGCCTGCGGAGGTCCGGGCGCGGATGGTCAAGCGCGTGGAAACGTTCGCATACAAAATGCTCGTCGAGGTCTTCAACGCCGAAGACACCGCCCCTTTGGCCGTCGAAGAGATTCTGGCGGCCGGCTCACACGATCCGGGGCCCAAGGCCGAGCGCATCGAAGATCCGGCCCGCTGGACACCGGAGAAGATCGTCGAGCGCGCTGAAACGATCCAAGGCAACGAAGGGCCGAAGGGCGACTTCGACGATTAAAACGAACGTCGAACGTCGAAAGTCCAACTCCGAACTTCGAATGAAAAATCGATGAAACGCCGAACATTGACCAGATCGTGCGAAAGCCCCGAGGCGTCTTGCCGGACTGGATCCGGCATCCAGCAGTTTTGGTGATTACTGGATTCCCGCTTTCGCGGGAATGACGGAAATTGGTTTTTTCATTCGAGATTCGACGTTGGACTTTCGGCGTTGGACGTTCGACGCTCATTTCTTATTCGACGTTCGACGTTCATCTTTTTTCCCACACAGCCCCCGCCGCTTCAGTCTCCCCCCAGGCGCCGTTTGGCTTTTTCCCAGAGTTCTTCCTTCTCCTGCCGCGGCACTTCGTCGATCGGGCGTCCCGAATCCTGGGCCATCTTTTCCATCTCCCGAAACCGCCGTTCAAACTTCCGTGCCGCCCTGGACAGCGACTTTTCCGGGTGGATTCGGGCCAGCCGCGCCACGTTGACCAGGGTAAACAGAAGGTCCCCCAGCTCCATCTCCGCTTCCCTGGCGTCGGCCGACGCCTTGGATACGACGGCGGAAAACTCGGCCCATTCTTCGCCGACCTTTTCCATGACGCCTTTCAGATCGTCCCAGTCGAATCCGGTCCGGGAAGCCCGCTCCGAAAGCCGGTAAGCGCGAAGCAGGGCCGGCAGCTTTGCCGGCACCGAATCGAGGACCGATCCGGTACCCGGCTTGTCTCCCTTTTCGGCCTTTTTGATTTCCCCCCACCGCTGTCGCACCCCTTCGGCCGTGCTCACCCGGGCGTCGGAAAATACGTGCGGATGGCGGCGGATCATTTTTTCCGTGTTTCGCCGGATCACCTCGTCGATCGTAAAGTGACCGTCTTTTGCAAAAAGCCGCGCCACGAACACGAGCTGGAACAGGACGTCTCCGAGCTCCTCACAGACCGCGGCCGGATCCCCCGCCTCAATGGCGTCCACCAGTTCGAATACTTCCTCGATGAGATAAACGGTCAGGCTGTCGGGGGTCTGCTTCCGGTCCCAGGGGCATCCGTTTTCTCCCAGCAGACATTCCACCAGCCGTATCGTTCGCTCCAGGCCCCCGCCGGCCTGGGTCACCTCTTTGCACGGATCCTTCATCGCTGATCTTCTCCGAATACCGGGGGGCATCGTCTATGCCACACCGGTATTGTGGCTGTGTTTCTTGTTTGGTGTTGGGTGCCTGGTGTTCGCCGTTTTGCGGCGCAGCCGCAACGCATAGACCGGCACCGGCCGGCCTATTTCCAGGCCCTGTCGAGGGCCTCGATCCCCCCGAGAAATTGATTCTTCATGTTGTGGGGGACGACTTTGGCCATTTTCCGGGAGAGGTGCATCACATGAGGCGCCAGCAACGAATCCCGGATCAAGGGAGTCCCTCTTTGCAAAAATGCGGTGAGGGCGATCAGCAGCACTGCCACGATCAGCGTCCCTTTCAGGATGCCGAACACCGCACCGCAGAGGCGATCGACCCAGCCGAGAAAAGCGATGTTGAGCAAGTACTTGATCACCACACCGAGTATGCTGATCGACAGGAAGACGAAACAGAAAAGAATGAAAAAACTGAGAATATTCAGGTATCCGGAATCGGTGATCCAGCGATCCAGGAACCCGGCCACAAGGGGATAGTAGGTGTAGCCGGCGTAGAAGGCGGCAAAGACACCGACGATGGCAGCCAACTCCTTGATCAGACCGCGAAAAATGCCCCGAATCAGGCAATAGGCCATTACGGCCAGGATGACGAGGTCCAGCAGGTTCATTCAATCCTCGGGGGAAAACGCACGCCAGCGGCACCCTTTTTGCCGGACGAAAGGGGGCAAAAATGTCGGAGACCCTTGCGGTAGAAGTCTAAAATTTCAAGATGTATCAATAAGTTAAAGTATCAAAGCAATCGGCTCTCCGTCAAGGGGTTTTTCAGAGATACAGCTTCTAAGCTGGTAAGCTCGTAAGCTGGTAAGTCTGAAAAAGGGGATTTTTTACTTGAGTTCCCTGGAGGTACCATTAAGACCGTTTTGATGGTGCTGCTTCAGCCGCAAACCCGCCGAGAAAGCTCAAGAGCTTGACAGCTAAACAGCGGCGCGAAGCGCCCTGTTTGCAATGCCCAGAATCGGTGTGATATGTTTTTGCCTCTCGGGCATCCCTGCAGGGGAAACCGGAAACGAGCAGGCCGCCCGCCGGGAAAACCCGGCAGGCCGGACCCGATCGGATCGGCAGAAACAAAGGAAAACGATGGCGCAATCTTCCAATTCCCAGCCGGGCCGGGCTGAAGAAAAGCGACAGAGCAACTTCCCGGACAACGATCTTGCACGCCAGCTTTTCGGAGAGCACAACGGGAACCTGCAGCGGATCGCCTCTGCCCTGGAGATCCGAATCCACGCCCGCGGCGGGGAAGTGATGATCGAAGGAGACCCGATCATCTCCCGGCTGGCGGACAACATCCTGCGCCAGTTGTATGGCCTGCTGGAAAAGGGTTACCCGATTTATCCCAAGGATGTGGACTACGCCATACGCGTGTTGAGCGAAAACGACCGCGTCCAGTTGAAGGACATCTTCCTGGACACGGTGTTCATCACTGCAAAAAAAAGCCCGATCACCCCCAAAAGCCCCAACCAGAAGGCATACATCGACGCCATCCGCCAGTTCGACATCGTTTTCGGAATCGGACCGGCGGGCACCGGCAAAACCTATCTGGCGATGGCGATGGCGGTGGCGGCCCTCAACCAGAAACAGGTCAGCCGGATCATCCTCACCCGGCCCGCCGTGGAGGCCGGCGAGGAGCTCGGTTTTCTGCCCGGGGATCTGGCCGAAAAGGTCGATCCCTACCTTCGCCCCCTCTACGACGCTTTGCACGACATGATGCGACTGGAAAAAGCCGCCGGACTCGTGCAGCAGGGCGTCATCGAAGTGGCGCCCCTTGCCTTCATGAGGGGCCGGACGCTGAACGATTCGTTTATCATCCTCGATGAGGCCCAGAACACCACCGCCGAGCAGATGAAGATGTTTCTGACCCGTATCGGGTACAACGCCAAAGCCGTCATCACAGGCGATATCACCCAGGTCGACCTGCCGGCGGGAAGGACTTCGGGGCTGATTCAGACGAAAAACATCCTTCAGGGGATCGAGGGGATCCGCTTCGTCTATTTTTCGAAACAGGATGTGGTTCGGCACCCGCTGGTGCAGGAGATCATCCGCGCCTACGAAGAACTCGAGGCCCGGACCAGGGCGGGCACAGATGCCTGAACAACGGACGCAGTCAACTTCAGCGAAAGGGCGCCCGGCCAGCAAAGTGAAAGCCGATAAATACAAGGAACCCGAATCGGGAAACAACATGTCGAGTGTGGTTCTGCGCTTGCTGGTGCTGATCGGCATGGCGCTGACCTACACCGTCTTTCTCTATCCGAACCTTTCCTCTCAAGCCCCCGCCTACCGACTCGGCGATGTGGCCGACCGGGACATCAAGGCCCCCCGGGATTTTTTCATCGAAGACCGGGCAGCGACCCAGGCCAATCGGGAAAAGGCCGTCGATCAGGTCCTGACGGTCTACGATTTCAATCCGCGGCTCGGGCCGGAGATCATGGACAGGGTCGAGCGGGCCTTTGCAATGGCTCGGTCGTCCGCGGGCGACGCAACCGCCCCGGTTCAGGGGGCCGACGCGGCACCCGCCGGAAGCGCCGACAGTGAACAGGCCTCTGCCCGTGACCGGGTCTGGGCCAAAAAGGGGGAGTTTGAAAAGATTCTGGGCATCGAGATCAGCGACGGCGCCTACCGGATTCTGGAACGGGAGGCGTTCTCCGAGCAGATCGCGAACCTGATCGTCGAGATCATCAGCGCCATATTCGAAAACGGCGTGGTCGCAGACAAGGAAGGGCTGCTGCGGGAGTCGGATACCGGCATCACCGTCCGAAACATCGGTACCGGAAAGGAGGAAGTGGTCAAAACCCTTCGGGCCTATTACGGCCTCGATCAGGCCAAGACCATGGTCCGCGTCATCGGCCAGCCCTTGGTCCGGGAGCTGAACTATAACCTGATCAACCTGATCGTCGACCTGTGCCAGCGTCTCATTCAACCGAACCTCACGCTGAATCGGAACGAAACCGAAGGCCGGAAGCAGGCCGCCGCAGAGGCGGTCAAACCGATACTCTACCAGATCAAGGCCGGCGAGATGCTCCTCCGTGAAGGAGAGCGGGTGACCGAGTTTCAGCTGCTCAAACTCAACGCCCTTCGAAAGGGGCAAAAGAACGAAAAGTTTCTGTCGACCGGCGTCGGCGCAGGGATTATCCTGACCCTGCTGATCATCACGATCTATCTGCTCCACGCCCAGAAGATCGAGCGGCCGAGATCCGAGGCCGATAAAAACATCGTGTTCATCGGCTGCACCCTGCTCTTTTTCTTTCTGTTCGCCCAGGTCTCCGCGACGGTCGGCAACCAGATTGCCCACAGCCGGCCCTATGCCATATCCGATTCGGCCGTCGCATTCGGCATTCCCATCGCAGCCGCCGGTATGCTTTTTTGCCTGTTTCTGAGCCTGGAAACAGCCATTCCCCTGTCCCTGCTGGCTGCTGCTTCTGCCGCCGTCACCTTCGAAAACCGGTTCGAAATCTTTTTTTACTTCTTTGTGAGCAGCGCCATCGCCGCATACTGGATCCAGAGCTGCCGGCAGCGAACCGGCTTCATCCTGGTTGGCCTCAAGACCGGCCTGCTGAATGTGATGCTGGCCACCGCGGTCGACGTTTACACCGGCGACTATCTCGGCTTCAAGGTTCTATGGGACTGGATGTTTGCCTTTTTGGGCGGCATCGGCGCCTCCATCATCACCCTGGGACTGGCGCCGATGATCGAAATGGTCTTCAGCTATACAACCGAAATCTCTCTTCTGGAGCTGGCCAACCTCGACCGCCCGATTCTTCGCAGGCTCATGATCGAGGCCCCGGGCACGTACCATCACTCGGTCATCGTGGGCTCCATGGTAGAGGCGGCCGCCTCCGAGATCGGTGCAAATCCGCTGTTGGCAAAAGTATGCGGCTATTATCACGACATCGGAAAGATGAAGAAGCCGCTTTACTTCATCGAAAACCAGATGGACGGGAAGAACCGGCACGACAAGCTGGCTCCGTCCATGTCAAGCCTGATCCTGATTGCCCACGTCAAAGACGGCGTGGAAATCGCCCGAAAAAACAAGCTCGGCCAGCCGATCATCGACGCCATTCGGCAGCACCACGGTTCCAGCCTGATCGCCTACTTCTACGAAAAAGCCAAGCAGCAACGGGGAGAAGACGCCGTCAACATCGACGATTTCCGATATCCGGGCCCCCGGCCCCAGACCAAGGAAACCGGCCTGGTCATGCTCGCCGACGTGGTGGAGGCGGCATCCAGAACCCTCTACAATCCGACCCCTTCCCGGATCCAGGGGCTGGTGGGCAACCTGATCAACAAAATCTTCTCCGACGGTCAACTCGACAACTGCGAGCTGACGCTTCGGGACCTGCACTCCATTGCCAAGACGTTCACGAAAATTCTCACCGGAATCCATCACCACCGAATCGAGTACAGCGAGACCGTCACCCGAATCAACGGGAAAGGTAAAAATGGCAGTACTCATCGACAATCGGCAAAGTCTCCATCGGATACGAATCGAGACGATCCACCGAAAGGCAAAGGCCATCTTAAACGCCTTGGGCAGTCCTGACGGAGAGTTGTCGATCCTTCTGGTGGACGATGACCAGATCGCGTCGCTGAACCGAGAATACCTGCATCGGGAGGGACCGACCAACGTCATCGCCTTCCCGATGAAGGAGGGGGAGTTTTCCCATATCTCCCCGGATCTTCTCGGCGATGTGGTGATTTCCGTGGAAACGGCCTGGCGGGAGGCGGAGACCGCCGGAATTCCGCCTGATCGGCGGCTGTCCGAGCTGCTCGTCCACGGGGTGCTCCACCTTTTCGGATACGATCATGAAGCGGAGGACGCCGACGCCGAGGGGATGTGGAAAAAGAGCCGGGAACTGATGGAAAACCTTGAACGGAAAGCCAACGATTCGTCCAATTCGGCAAAGCGAAGGGGGAAAACCGCATGACAGATTTGATCGTCCGAATCGATCCGGCCGCCAGGATGCGCACCGGGACCGGAACCGGAGCCCCGGATCCGGTGTCAGTTGCCGTGTTGGCGGAGATGGGCGGCGCAGATGCCGTAATCGCCCATCTCCGGGAGGACCGGGCCGGCATCCAGGAGCGGGACCTGCGCCTTCTGCGTGAAATTCTCACCGTACCGCTTGTTCTGGAGATGACCGCCAGCAATGAAATGATCGGCGTGGCCCTGGAAATCAAGCCGGACCGGGTGTTTTTGGTCCCCCCCCTCTGGGAGGGCCATTCTGCAGACGGCGGGCTCGACCTGCTGGTCAACCGGGACCAGGCCGCCGATGCCGTCCGGACGCTGGCCGATGCCGGCATCCCCACCGGCATCCTGATCGATCCAGATCCGGAGCAGGTGAAAATCGCGCATCGTATCGAAGCCGAATCCGTGGAAATCGACACCACCTTTCTCGACAACCCGTCGGCGGACCTGTCCCGTATCCTGGACACCGCCAAGTTGGCGCAAAAACTGAAATTGGCGGTGGTGGTCGGCGCGGACGTGTCCGCCTCCCGGCTCAAGCGGCTTCGATCCGTGGAGGAGATCGGTGCGGTCGTGTCCGGACAGGGGCTGATCGCAGCTGCAATCCTGAAGGGGATGTCCGAGGCGGTCCGGGAAACGACGGTGCGGCTGGCGCGACGATAGAATCGAAAAATCAAAACGCGGCAAGAAATACGGGATGAAACACCAAGGAAAAAAGGCCGCCGGGGTAATCGGCCTTTTTCTTCTCTTTAGGATGAGAAAGTCCAACCACCTGGAAGCACAGCGCCCAATGGGAGGGGAGCCGTCACCATGTACCTGACAACTGCAGCGGAAATGCGCGAGATGGACCGACGCACCATCGAAGCGTTCGGGCTGCCCGGACGCGTTCTGATGGAAAACGCCGGACGCGGCGCCGTTCGGTTCTTTCTGGAGTGCTTCGGGGATCTGCAAGGAAAATCGGTGGCCGTCGTCGCCGGCCGGGGAAACAACGGCGGAGACGGTTTCGTCATGGCCCGGTACCTTCACGGGGAAGGGGTCAAGGTCGCGGTGTATTTGCTGTCCGAACGCGGCCGCGTTCAGGGCGATGCCTTGACCAACCTCGATCTTCTGGAACCGCTGGGGATTCCTGTGGCCGAGATCCCCGATGCCGAGGCCTTCGATTCGCACCGAAGTGCCATCTCCCACCACCATGTCTTCATCGACGCGATCCTGGGAACAGGCCTGGCTTCCGATGTCAGCGGCTATTTCAAGCAGGTCATCGATCGGATCAACGATACGGGCCGCCCGATTTTTTCCGTGGACATCCCGTCGGGCCTGGACTCGGACACGGGTCGGATCTGCGGTACCTGCATCCGGGCGGCGGCCACCGCCACCTTCGGCTTTGCCAAGTGCGGGCACCGGATCCAGCCGGGCACCGAACACACCGGCCGGCTTTGCGTGGTCGACATCGGCATACCGCTGCACATCGTCTCGGCGGTGGGCCCCCGTCAACAGCTTCTGACACCGCAGAGCGTGCGCGGATTTCTGCCCCATAGACCCGTCGACGCCCACAAGGGAACCACGGGCCATCTGCTGGTGGTGGCCGGCTCTCCGGGAAAAACCGGGGCTGCGGCCATGGCATCACTGTCGGCCATGCGCACGGGAGCGGGCCTGGTGACGCTGGCGGTGCCCAAAAGCCTGAACCCCGTGCTGGAGCCCCAGGTGACCGAGGTGATGACCAGCCCGCTTCCGGAAACGGTGGACGGCACGTTGGACGAAAAGGCCCTGGACCGGATCCTGTCCCTGGCCGCCGACAAGAGGTGCTTGGCGCTGGGGCCCGGCATCGGCACCGGGGAGGAAACCCGGAGACTGGTTCAACAACTCGTGGTCCGGAGCCCGGCGCCCCTGGTCATCGACGCCGACGGCCTCAACTGCCTGGCAGAAGATACCACCATGCTCGGACAGGCCCGCGCCCCGGTGGTTCTCACGCCGCATCCGGGGGAAATGGCCCGTCTCTCGGGCAATTCCGCCCGACAGATTCAGGCCGACCGAATCGGGTGCGCCCGCGCCTTTGCCCAGGCGAACGGCGTCTTTCTCGTGCTCAAGGGTGCAGCCACCGTGGTGGCCGCACCAAACGGACGCTGCTGGGTCAACCCCACCGGTAACCCGGGCATGGCCTCCGGGGGGATGGGTGATGTGCTGACCGGCCTGATCGCAGGTCTGATCACCCAAGGGGTATCGCCCTTGGCGGCATCCTGTGCCGGGGTTTTTCTTCACGGACGCGCGGCAGACGCCTTGGCCGAGGAGATCGGCCCCTTCGGGTATCTGGCATCCGACGTGATGACCGAAATTCCGGTGCAGATCCGCGAGATGTTGGAGGGCTCTTTTCCTGTCTCCGGCTCCTGGCCGGTAACCGGTGTCCCATGACCACCGCTTTGCGGCGGGGTTGATTCGTTTATTCGTTGATTCGTCAAGTCGGAATGACGAATGCGGTCTGCCTTGCGGTGATTTTTTTCCCAACCATTCAACCCATCAACCAATGAACCCATCAACCGGTCCTTCGGTGATCATCACCACCAGAAGCGAAAGCGAAACCCGACTACTGGGGCGGCGCATCGGCGAGCTGGCCGGCGGCGGCCTCGTTCTGGGACTTTTCGGTGACCTGGGTGCCGGAAAGACCGTGTTCGTCCAGGGGCTTGCCCGGGGTCTCGGCGTAAACGAGCAGACCCCGATCACCAGCCCGACCTACACCCTCATCAACGAGTACCCGGGCAACGTGCGCTTTTACCATGTCGACCTGTACCGAATCTCGGATGCAGCCGAACTCGAGGAGATCGGGTTTTCCGAAATCTTCTCCGACGAGTGCGTGGTGGCCGTGGAATGGGCCGAACGCTGCGCCGAAGACCTGCCGGAAGACCGCATCGAGATTCGAATCGAGGTCGGGGCAGGCGACTCCCGCGCCCTGACCTTCACCGCCGGTGGACAGCGGTCCGGGGATCTGTTACAAGCGCTTCAACAGCAGGCTGGAGAACGGTAAAAAAGCACAACCCCTACTTGCAGGAAAGGCAAATGGCCCTGATCGTCCAGAAATTCGGCGGAACTTCGGTCGCCGACATCGAGCGTATTCGAAACGTGGCCCGCCGGGCGGCCAAGTGTTACGACGAGGGAAACGAGCTGGTCATCATCCTGTCGGCCATGGCCGGCGTTACCGACCGCCTGATCAAGATGGCACAGGAGGCGGCTCCGGAGCCGGACCGGCGGGAACTCGACGTGCTGCTGGCCACCGGTGAGCAGACCACCGTGGCCCTGCTGGCCATGATGCTTCGGTCGATGGGATATCCCGCCCTGTCCATGCTCGGCCACCAGGCGGAGGTGCTCACCGACTGCGCCTTTGGAAACGCCCGGATCCTGGAGGTGGGAGCCGCCCGAATCCTGGAGCATCTGAAAAAGCGCGAGGTCGTGGTGGTGGCCGGTTTCCAGGGATTCGATCCCAGGGGCAACATCACTACGCTGGGCCGCGGCGGTTCGGACACGTCGGCGGTGGCCATCGCCGCTGCCATCAAAGCGGACATGTGCGAGATCTACACGGATGTGGACGGCATCTACACGGCCGACCCCAACATCTGCCCCAAGGCCCGCAAGCTCAAGGCCGTCTGCTACGACGAAATGCTCAATATGGCGAGCCTCGGGGCAAAAGTGCTTCAGATCCGGTCGGTGGGCTTTGCCAAGAAGTTCGATGTACCGATTCACGTCCGCTCATCTTTTTCCGAGGAGGAAGGTACGATGGTGATCAGCGAGGAACCCGGCATGGAAACCGTGGTCGTTTCCGCCGTGACCCATGACAAGGATCAGGCCCGAATCACGCTGAAAAAGGTGCCGGATCAGCCCGGCACCGCGGCAAAAATCTTCGCCTCGATCTCCGAGGCGGGGATTGTCGTCGACATGATCATCCAGAACACCCGTTCGGGCGGCCAGACCGACCTGACCTTCACGGTTCCCCGGTCCGATTTCAAAAGGGCCATGGCCATCGAAACGAAAGTGGCCGAACAGATCGGGGCAGCGGAGGTCTTCGGCGACGAGACCATCGCCAAAGTGTCGGTCATCGGGGTAGGGATGCGGAACCATTCCGGGGTGGCGTCGCTGATGTTTTCCACCCTGGCCAAGGAGGGGATCAACATCGCGATGATCGCCACCTCGGAGATCCGCATCTCCTGCATCGTCGAGGAAAAATACACCGAACTGGCCGTTCGGGTGCTGCACACCGCCTTCGGGCTGGACCGGGAGGATTAGCGGGACCGGTTTGTCTTTTCGAAATCACAATGCGGGAATCGGAAGCCAGAAGTCTAAAGTCTGACGTATACCCCGCCGTCGGATGAAACAGCGACCAGCCTGAGCAAACCATAAATTTCGGGCTTCTTCTTTTGTCGTGAACGGCCCCCTTGCCGTTCACCCCGGCACGACACGGAGGTCGTGCCCTACACAAGGATACGCCGTCGACCTGCAATCCATGAGGTATTTCTCCCCCGACCAGATCGTCTTTGTCCTGCTGGTGGCCGCGGCCATTGCCGCGGCCACGGTCTACCGGCAGTGCGCCTCGTTCTAGAGCCCCCCTCACCGCTTCGGCCTTTATAGGGATTGTCAAAAATACGTTCCGATTCCGGAACGTATTTTTGTTACAAACCCTTATGCCGCGGGTCCTCTTTCGGAACATTATTGTGGCATGCGGTATAGCGTGCGCCGTGCCCAAAAAGTAACGAACAAATCTTCCGGATTTCCAATTTCGTCATTCCGGGCAAGCAGAGCGAGATCCGGAATCCAGGGAACCCACACAATTCGTGGGTACCG
>JASFPT010000012.1:0-34362 GCA_050115795.1 Desulfobacterales bacterium | reverse complement strand
TTTCAAGCTCCGCCTCAAACGAATGATCAAATCCTCCGGGATGAACGTCTACCCGGCCCAGGTCGAGGACGTCCTGTACCGTCATCCCGATGTGGCCGAGGCATGCATCATCGGCGTCCCCGACGAGTCGCAGGTCGAGCGGGTCAAGGGATTCGTGGTGCTCAAAGATCCGGGCGGGGCCGGACCCGAAAAGGAACGCGAGCTCATCGATCACTGCCGGAAGCACCTGATCCAGTGGAGCTGCCCCCGTCAGATCGAGTTCATCGAGGCGATGCCCAAAACCCTCGTCGGCAAGGTCGCCTTCAAGGAACTCAAAGACCGGGAGATCGAAAGGCTCCGCAGGGAGGGAAAATACAGCGGGGAGGCCAACGGATGAACGTCCGGCGGCCAACGTTCAACGGGCATAAAATCCCCTCAGACCGCTCAAAGAGACCGCACGCATCGTGGGAGTGATCCGGGTCCTGGAGGAAAACGAGGAGCTGCCATCCGGGTGCCTCAAAGCGCGCAGATCAGCGGAGCCCGGGGCGGGGCCCTCATCGCTGCCCCATGGGGCGGTCCACGGGTCGATTCGTTGGTTGGTCGGGTGGGGTTTGTCCGGGAAGGGCGCCGTCCCGCTTGATTGCAAAATCCTTGTTCTTCCCGGTCGCACAACAAAATGTTTTGCCCATCAACCGGCGCGGAGCAGTGCCGGATAGCGCTCCTTGACTTCGGCCTGCAGCGCCGGGGATAGATCGGCACCGCTCAGGGAGCGAGCGCCGCTCAGCTGGTCCGCCGTCAGCCCCCGGACTTCGGTCAGGCGGGCTCCGGAAAAATCGGCACCGGCCAGGTTGGCCTCCTTGAGCAGGGCGCCGTGAAGATCCGCCCGGGCCAGGACCGCCTCGCGCAGATCCGCTCCCCAGAGAATCGCCCCGGCCAGGTTGGTTCGCCTCAGAACCGCCCGGCGCAATGCGGCGCCCTGCAGATCGGCACCGGCCAGGTTGCTGCCCGAAAGATTTGCGGCTTCCAGATCGGCCCCGACCAGGCGGCTGCCGGCGAGCCCCATTTCCGCAAGGTTCATCTGGCGAAGATGACAGCGGGTCAGATCCAGGCCGGTGATCCCCAGTCGACTCAGACGGCGGACCAGCCCCCGGATGCGGACGGCTGCCGCCGGGTTTTTCCAGCCCCTCAGGTCCTCGATGTCGTCCCGACACCTTCGGATCTCCCAGCGACGGCGGCTTCGTTCCATCACCACCAGGACGATGGCCAGCGGTACCATCATCCCCAGGAGCATCGCATAGGCCTGCACCGCCACGGCTTGAAGCACCGCGCTGTCGGCAAGGGGGCGGTGAAGCCTGGCAATGCCGATCAACACCGGCACCGTCAGCAAGACCAGGAACACGGCGGCCGCCGGCGTGCTGGCTGCCAGCCGGCTGCGGTGTCGGAAGGCAAAAATGGTGAGAACAAGGGCGAAGATGCCGCAAAGCGCCGAATCGACAGGGAAAGAAAGGGGCCAATCCATGGTCGCGTCCTCCGGCACCGAGCCGCGGTTCCCCCGGCGGTTCGCCGCGGGGCGCCGACCCGTTCCCGGCTAGCTCAACTGGATGATTTCAAATGTATTTTCAAAAAGGTCGACCAGCAACAGCCGGTTTCGCAGCAGCCCTCTTTTGTCCAGCAGCACCTTGACGGCCTCGGAGGCCTCCAGGGAAGCAAGCAGGAAGACGGCCTGGGGCAAGCATCCCAGTTCCGACTCCGAGCCCTTCTGGGGCGATTCGTCGGCTTGCCCGTAGATCGCCACCAGCCCGGGATCTTCGGGGAACACGGTGGTTACGTGACCGGTGGCCCCACCCACGGCCGCAGAAATCATCGGCGCTCCGGCGGCCCTGGCGGCCGACTCCAGTTCGAACCGGACCGGAATGCTGTCGAGGCAGTCGATCACCACATCTGTGCCGGCCAGGAGCCGCTCGGCCGCATCTCGGGTGAAAAAGGCGCTGTGTGCGGTCACCTCGACAGCGGGATTGACCGATTGGACCCGGCCGGCGGCCTGTTCCGCCTTCAAGGCACCCAGCGCTTCGACGGTGCTGGTCAACTGTCGGTTCAGGTTGCTCTCCTCGAAGCGGTCGCCGTCGATCAGCGTCATCGCGCCGATGCCGATTCGCGCCAGGATCTCCACCACGGTTCCGCCAAGACCCCCAAGGCCGACGACGGCGACCCGGCTGTTCAGCAGCCGGGCCTGGTCCTGTGCCGATAGCGCATTGGCATTTCGAAGAAAGCGCTCGGGCCAGACACCGGCGGCAGCGGCCCGGCTGTAGATTCGGCCCAGGGAGGTCTTTGAGGCCGCTGCCAGCTTCCGGGCCTGGCGATGTCCGATTGCCCGGATCGGTTCACCGCTCGGCAAGGATTTTTCTTCTGCGGATTTTCGGACCCGGCGATCCAGCGGGTCGTCGGAGGAAACCGTCATTGCCGTCTCCGTTGGCTATCCGCCGCCCACGGGCGGAAAGACGCCGAGCCGGTCGCCGTCTTCGAGCCGGACGTCTTTCGCCGTTTTGCGGCCGTTGACGAAGATGAGTTTGGCTTGGTTTTCCGGGATCTGAAGGTCTGCGAGCACATCTGCTACGGACGTTTGTTCTCCGATCGGGTATCGATCGGCATCGGCGGGAAGCTTGGGAGCCAGGGTGGCAAACAACTTGATTCGAATAAATCCGGCCATTGCTTCCTCCTGTGTCGCCGTCGATCAGGCCCAAAGGTTTCGCATTTCATTTTTGGGATATAGTGTCTTTCCAAAGGCTTGTCAAAAAAGTCCGGCCTGCCGCATCGGATGGGGGATTGACCTGGTCCTTCACTTGTCGCATAAGGGACCCCAAAATCGCCGCCGGCCATGCAGGGCGGCCGGCCGGCGGAAAGCAGTGAGCGCCGATGCGGTCCGCCGCAGTTCGAACATTGCTGAAAAGAGAGCGCCTGATGTCCGCTGCCGCCACCATTGCACCGATTTTTTTCGTGATCGCCCTGGGCTGGGCCGCCCGGCGGCGAGGATTTTTCCCGGAGCCCTTTATCGTTGCCGCCAACCGACTCGTCTATTACATGGCCATACCGGCAATGGTCTTCCGGTCCATTGCCGGCGCATCTCTGCAGGGGGATTTCGATTTCCGGGTGCCTGCGGTGACACTGGCTGTTGTGCTGGCCGCGTTTTTTGCCGCCTGGGGCTGGGCCGGGGTCTCAGGGATCCAGCGTCGGCGGCGGGGCACGTTTCTCCAGTGCTCGGTGCACGGCAATCTGGGCTACATCGCCCTTGCCGTGGCCTACTATGCCCTGGGGCAGGAAGGCCTGGCGCGGGCCGGCCTGATTGCCGGCTTTGTGATGATTTTGCAAAACCTGCTGTCCGTCGCCGCCCTGCAGGTTCACGGCCCCGACGGAGGGGGACGCATCGGATCCGCGCTGGCAAAGATCTTCGCCAATCCGGTCATTCTTTCCGCAGGCGCGGGGATCGCATTTTCCCTGACGGGACTTTCCATTCCTCGGATCATTGACCGGAGTCTGAATATTGTCGGAGACTTGGCGCTTCCCATGGCACTCCTGATTATCGGCGCCTCGTTGTCTTTTCAACGGATGCGGCACCGGCCCATGGAGGTGCTGTCGGCCTGCCTGTTCAAGCTCGCGATCCTGCCGGCGGCGGGCTTGCTCGTCTTCGATCTGCTTCGGCTCCCGCTGCGGGACGGGATCCCCGCGCTGATTCTGCTGGCGGCACCCACGGCCACCGTGAGCTATGTCATGTCCCGGGAGATGCAAGGGGACCCGGATTTTGCGGGGGTTGTCATTTCCGCGAGCACGCTGCTTTCGGCCGGGACCTACGTTTTGTGGCTCCATCTGGCCCTTTGAAGCCGCCCAGAAGTGGCGCGAATAGGGCTTCTGTGCCCCCCTCCTTCCAATTTCGATCCTAACTTATTAATTTCTTGACAAAATGTATGATTCCTGCAAAAAAAGGCTAAATTATCCGCTTCTTGAAGCTCTACACCAGGGGGGGCGCCATGGCACTGACCAAAGCGCAGATCGTCGGAGACGTTCAGGATCAGCTCCAATTTTCCAAAAGCCGCTCGTCCGAGATCGTTGAAACGGTCCTGGAAATCATCAAACGGACCCTGGAATCCGGAGAAGATGTTCTGATCAGCGGCTTCGGCAAATTCTGTGTCCGGGAAAAGAAAAAGCGCAGGGGCCGTAATCCGGCCACCGGAGAAGACCTGATTCTCAAACCCCGGAAAGTCGTCACATTCAAATGTTCCGGCAAGCTCCGAGAGCGGGTCAACGGTCAATAACGGCAACCCGATGCAGAACCGCTCGCTTTGGGTGTGGGGGCGTCAGATCGCGTTGATTCTGATCGGCCTCGGTTTCCTGGGGTTCGGGATCATTCTGCTCATTTCGGCCTACCAACTCAAAGATCCGTTTGTTTTCGTTCTGACCTTTTTCTCCTCGAATTTCATCATCCTCATCAGCGCGGCGCTCGTGATCGGCCTTTCGATCCGGTTGGTGACCCCGCCAAAGGCCAAAGAAGGCAGCTCCCGCCAGACCGGAGGGCCGGAAGGCCCCGTCTGATTCGATCTTTTCGGCGCCGTTGTCGATATCGGTCACGGAGGGCTTGCAGCGGACCCAAACGAGCGGGAAATGCGCCCGATGCCCACCAGTGAACACGCGCCGGCGGCAGTCGTGGCGAAAAACGAACCGGAGACGCGACTGTCGGGGCCGCAGGCAAACGGAGGTCAACAGGAGGGGGCGATGGGAATCGGTGTCATCGAAAAAGAAGCGCTTGCGGAAACAATTGCGGGAAAGAAGGTCGCCATCGTCGATGTCCGTGCCAACTGGGCGTCGAGTCAGCGCAAGATCCCCGGTGCCGTGCACAAACCGGCAGACCGGGTCGCGGATTGGGCCGGAGACTTCGATCCAAAAGAGCCGATCGTGGTCTACTGCGCCAGTCCGAAGGAGAACGACAGCCGAGCCGTGGCGGGCGCCCTGGAGGCGGCCGGATTCGAGGATGTTTCCGTGCTGTCCGGCGGCTGGTGGGTATGGGACACGGCCGGTTTGCCCACCGGAAAGCGGAAGAAGGATCCGCTTCCCCGCGGCGTGATCCCCGGGGTGACAAAGCCCTGAGCCTGCCGATTTCCGAGCCTCGCCGACTTTTGACAAATCCCCCGGTTTTGTCCTACAGTTCCTTTCAATTGTGCCGCTGTCTGTCATGGCGGCCAGCCCGAGGGGCCCTGCCAGAGCGCCCGGCCCCGGATTTGCCGCCGACCCGATGAATCGCGCGAAGAAAGGAACAGATCGATGCCCGAGAAGCGTCCTCACTTGACGACCCGTGAATTTGCAGAGCGCACAGGGATTTCGGTATCCACCGTCTCTCAGTATCTCCGGGATGGAAAGATCAAAGGGAAAAAAGAATCCGGCCGCTGGATGATTCCCGAAGACCAGATCGGCCGCGTCGAGGCCGGCGGCGCCACCCCGCCCCAGAAGAAAAGCGCTGAAAAACCGCCCCTTGCCCCGAAGTCGCCTCCCGCCGGGAAAAAGACCTATACCGTGGAAGAATTCTCCCGTCTGACCTTCCTGACCCCTGCCGGTGTGGTCAAATATCTGAAAGCGGGAATTCTGAGTGGACGCCAGGCAGAAGACGGCCACTGGGAGGTGGCGGCCGACAACCTTGAAAGCGCCCGGATTCGGCACCTGATCCGGTAGATCCGCCGGCATCGTCTCCGGTGCCGTTCGATTCGCGGCCGGCGTCCCTTTTGCAGCCGTTTCAGCGCACGCCGGCCGCAGAAAACCGGCGGCGCCGGGGCGCCGGCCGAATCCCCCCTTTTGCCCCCCCGTTCGTCTCTTCCGGGCGGTTCAGCCCGCAGCCAGGCGTTGACAATGTAGCTACATTGCAACTATAATCGGTTCCATCTCCACTGCCGGCGGAATTGTTGTCCACGTCGCTGTCGGGTCGCTGTCGACCCCGCGCAGCGGCCGGTGCGGTCACCAACACGAGGAGGAGGGGTGCCATGGCGGGGCGGCTGAACGTGCTGATCGAGGCGAGGCCTTTTTGCCTCTTTGACGACGAACCGATGCAAGAGCTCAAGAACGCGGGGCTGGAGCTGGTCGATATGCGGGGTTCGGGGATCGATGATCCGGATTTCGTTGCCGCCTTTCGGCGCGCCGATGCCGTCCTGAGCGGAAACGACCTGATTGTCGACGAAGCGCTCCTTCAAAAAACCGACCGTCTCAAGGTGGTGGCCAAGATGGGGGTGGGCCTGGACATGATCGACATCGAAGCCGCCACCCGCCACGGGGTGCTGGTGTTCAACACGCCGGGGGTCAACGACCAGGCCGTGGCCGACCACACCTTTGCGCTCATCCTTGCCGTTGCCCGCAAGATCCTGTACTGCGATCGCAGTCTGCGCGAAAATCGGTGGGAGCACACCAAAATCCTCGGGCTGGAGCTCTGGCAAAAAACCCTCGGGCTGATCGGGCTCGGTGCGATCGGCAGAAACGTCGCCCTGCGGGCCGAGGGATTTCGAATGCGGGTGGTGGCCCATGACCCTTACTGGCCCGAAGCATTTGCCGCAGAGCACGGCATCGAGCAGATGGAAATCGAAGAACTGCTCCGGATATCGGATGTGGTCAGCCTGCACGTCCCGCTCATGGACAAGACCCGGAACCTGATCGATGCGTCCGCTCTGTCGCTGATGAAGCCGGGCGCCATTCTGATCAACTGCGCCCGGGGCGGGATCGTCGACGAGGCGGCTTTGGTCGAAGCGCTGAAGAAGAAGCAGATCGCAGGCGCTGGCATCGATGTCTTCACATCCGAGCCCCCGAGCGACAGCCCCCTTCTGGATTCGGACAACATCGTGTTGACCCCCCACACGGCGGCATTTACCACCCAGGCGCTGTCGAACATGGACCGGGGGGTGGTCGATCAGCTCATCGGCTATGCAAGGGGCGAAAAGCCCCCCCACGCCGTGAACCCCGAGGTCTACACACGTTAGTTGCGGTGGGTTTCGGTCGTTGCAAGATCCCGCTCGCAGGGTCCCGGTGGGCTGAACGGGCAAAACCGGAGGCCCGCACCCCGGCAGGGCCGTCTACATCGGCGCATCGAAGGGGCGGGCGTACCCGGTCAACTCCACGTAGCCGCTGCCGGAAACCGCCCGATCCGCCGCGGTCCCCTCGGCGGACACGCTCCCTTCCCAGTATACCACCCCGGTGGTCTGCCGGGTGTCCATCTCCTGATCCCGGACCCGGGCCCGCACCACCAGCGTCAGGTTGAGCGCGGTGACCGAAAGCCGCCATGCCACCGGATAGTCGGCGCCGGATTCCGGGCTTTGCCACCGGTCGAGAACCTGCACGGAAAACTGCTCTCCTTTCAGGTCGATCGGCCGCCCGGCGGCATCCACAAAGGTCCCGGAAGAGGCGGGGTGCACGGTCCCGTCCTTTTCGCGCAGAAGGTAGACCATCAATTCGGTTCGGTCCGAAAGCTGCAGGCTGAACCAGTCCCACCCGACAAGTCCCGGCTCCAGAGGCGCGGTGGAAAATTCGTGATCCATCCACGCCGATCCGGAAACATGCAGCGCCCGGTCCTCGATGCGGATCTTTCCTTCGGCGGCCAGACGGGTAAAGGAGTAGTAGCAGCTCGCCCGCTCCGGGCCGGTGCCCTTTCGGCTGTAGCCGTCCCGGCCGTGGCGCACCGCTGGCTTTGTCGGCGTCAGGGCCAGGTCCAGTGAAAAATTCTCCGCATCGGCCAGAAGCAGATGACGGCGGGGGTCGATGTCGGCGTGCCATTTTCGGACAAAGACCGTGGTGGTCTGCTGGACGGTGCGGACGCCGGCCATGTCCAGCGCCTCCCGTGCGGCTGTTTCCGCATGAAGGTGAGTCTGCCGGTCGACATCCGTTATCGCGGCATGGCCGATGAAGAGCTGGGCGGTTCGCCAGGCGGAACGGGGACGGTCCTCGGCCTGAGAGGTCGGGGGGCGAAGTGCCGTGCGGAAAAATGTGAGCTGAAATCCGAACGGCTTTCCGGCGTCGCTCTGCAGGTTGCCGGTGTAGTACCACCACTCGGTTTTAAACTGCCGGTGCGCGCCGTGGTCCCCGGGAAAGGTGAGCCCGCACGGGCCGTCCACTTTCCGATACCCCTCGTCGGCCGAGGCCGCCATGCCCCCAAGGAGGCACACCGCCGCCAGCACCGCAATCCATGTCCGGGGCGCTTTGTTCCGCGCTGCCGGCGGGTATGGTATTCGACGTTCGACATTCACTTTTTTCAACAGGCCTCTCATCTTCTCAAATGGTTACCCGCTTTGTTTGCTCGACGCCTCGTATGAAACTTCCTTCCGAAGCCGGGGTTTTTGTAGGGCACGACCTCCGTGTCGTGCCGTCCTGAACGGCACGGAGGCCATTCGACGTCGCTCATAAGAAACTTTCCCAGGGCTTCGTGCCGGAAAAACCCGGAAATCGCCCAACACGGCAAATGGAGGCACGAAATCCTCACTTTTCCCGCAGCAGCATCGCCGGCGGTTCGGCGAGCACCAGCCGAACGGCAGGCAGGCAGGTGAGCACAGCGGCGGCCAGGATCAGCGGCAGGGACACGGCCAGCAGACCCCAGTCGATCCGATACAAAAAAGTCCAGCCGAAGGACTGACGGTTGATGACAAAGATCAGCAGGTAGGACAGCAGAAATCCGCATAAAATGCCGATGGCCTCTCCGGCCAGGGTCATCAGAAGCGCTTCCCAGAAGATCACCGTTCGAACCTGCCCGGGGCTTCCGCCCACGGCCAGCAGCGTATTGAACTGCCGGCGTCGCTCCAGCACCAGCACCGCCAAGGTGGAGGCGATACCCATGCCGGCGACCACCAGCGAGATGACCAGCAGCACGAACGTGACGGCAAAGGTCTGGTCGAAGATTTCCAGGATGATCCACCGTAGCTGTCGGCCTGCGGTGACCTCCAGTGCGCCGTGGGAAATCTTCAGAATCCGGTTTCTGAGCCGTTCCACGGCCAGATCGTTCCCGGCCTTCCGCTCCCGGAAAAAGATCCGGGTTCCGTTGACCGGCGGGTGGTTGAACCGTTGGTTGAATTGGACGATCGAGTAAAACACTACCCCGCCCCGGGTCCGATAGTCCCGGACGACGCCAAGAACGGGCAGATCGAACAGCTGGGAGCGAATATAGGCGCGGTAGCGGTCTCCGGGACCGAGACCGGTCCGATTGGCGAAAACTTCCGAGACGATGACACCCTTTCCCTGTTCCAGCGCCGGGATAACCCTCTCCGGGTCGCCGGACACCCACAAAAAGCTGCCGTAGCGGGAAAACGCCGCAAAATCGAAGGTCTCAAACTGGTATGGGACTCCGGCATAGTCCAGAAAGATCCGGTGGTAGGGGAGAAACTCGACCGTTTCGTCCAGATTTTCGAGGGCTGTCAGCAGTTCCGGCGGCACCGGATCCCGGTAGCGGTTGAACTCGGCCATTTTGGGGCGGATGAAAAGGTCTCCGCTGACGCTCTGATTCACCCAGGTTTCCACGGTATGGCGGAAGCTGTGGACCATGATGCCCAGTGCGCAGAAAAGGGCCACGGCGGTTGTCAGCGCCGCTACCGAAACGGCTGCGCGGACGCCGCTGTCGCGCAGATAGCCGGCCGCCAGCCGTGCCGGTTCGCCCGCGAGGCGCCCGAGTTTACCGGGAAGAAGGGAGCCCATCTTCTCGAGAATCCACGGGGCCATGAGGGCAAAGCCGGTGAACAGCAGAAAGGTGGCCGCGTATCCGGGCACCGGCCCGGGTGCCCGGGCAAGGGCCATGGCCAAAACCGCGGCGGAACACCCGCCGACGGCCATCCAGGTCGCTCTTTTCGGGGGCCGGGGGGGCACCTCTGCGGACAGAACCTCTTTCGGCGCGACCTGCATCGTTTCCCTGGCGGGAAGCAGCGCCCCCACCACGGCGACGACCATCGTTACCGCAAAGGAAAGAAAAATCTCCCAGGGATCGAGCACGAGCCGGTCCACATGGACCCTCACAAAGAGGGTGGAAATCGTTTCGTTGATCCCTTCCAGAAGATATCGGACCAGCGCCGTTCCCACCGGAAACGCTGCCAGCCATCCGGCGAGGCCGAAAAACGCTCCTTCAGCCAGAAAAAGGAAGAAAAGCAGCCGCCGGGTTCCGCCCATGGATCGGAGAATGGCAATCTCCCGGCGTCGGGACGCCCCGTGCAGGGCGATCAGACTGTAGACCAGAAACATGCCGACGAAAAGCGAGACAAAGCTGAGGATCGACAGATTCAAGCGATATGCTTCGAGCAGCTGCAGGCCGCTGTCCAGGGAGGCGCTGGGCTTTTCCATCAAGATGCCCGGCGGCAGGAGCCGCGCCAAACGGCCGGGGTCCGATTCGGGTCGAAGCCTGACGTCGATTCGGTCTACGCCGCCAAAGCGCCCGGTAAACTCCTGGAAAGAGGAGATGTCGGTGATCGCCACCCGTCCGCCGTCGATCAGCGAGACGCCGTCGTTGTCGATCCGGTCGATGACCCGAAACGCGACCCGCCGCTTCAGGTGAACCAGTTCGACGGTTCCGCCCGGGTCGACGCCCAACAGATCGGCCAGCGGGCCTGCAACGATCAGGGTTCCGGGCTCGGAGACCAGTTCGAGCCAGGCGCCACTTTGACGACTGCGGGGGGTGTCGCCCCACGACCGGAACGACGGCTCCAGAACCGGGTCGACTCCGATGAGCAAAAACGGCTCGTCCGGACGCGATTCTGCAGCGACGTAGGCAGTGGAGACCGGGGCGACGGAAGCCACGTCCGGGTTGCGCAGCATCGGGGCCACGCAGGTTTCAGGGACCAGCCCCCCCGGCCGGATCAGGACGGCGTCGGCTGTGCCGGCAATCTGTTGCATGCTCGAAGTGAAGCTTTGCACCGAGGCGCGGATCGCAAGCCGCACGCTCATGAACACCGCCGCTCCCAGCGCGATTCCCGCAATCACGATCAGCACCCGCCAGCGGTGATGCGCGGCGTGGCGAAGGATGAACCACCCGAAAAGTCGGAAAAAAAGCATCATGGAGCATCGGAATCCAGTGGGTTCGGTTCGGGCCGTCGCCGGTTGGAGACAATCGCCCCGTCGGAAAGACGAATCTGCAGGGTGGCGTAGGGATCGGCCAGATCGCTGTGGGTGGCGACGATGATGGTGCGCCCCCATTGCCGGTTCAGGTCTCCCAGAAGGTCGACGACGGTGGCAGCGTTTCGGCTGTCGAGATTGCCGGTCGGCTCGTCGGCCAGTATGATTTCCGGATCATTGATCAGTGCCCGGGCAATTGCCGTGCGCTGCATCTCTCCCCCGGAGAGCTGGCCGGGAAGGTGATCGCTGCGGTGGGTCATGGCGAACCGGTCGAGCAGCTCCGCCGCCCGACGGCGGACGGGGGTCGACTTTTCTCCGGCCAGGAGGCCGGGAAGGGCGACGTTTTCCAACACCGTGAGGGTGGGCAGCAGGTTGAAGGTCTGAAAAACCATGCCCACCGCCGTGCGCCGGAAACGGGTCAAATCTCCGCTGCGCGCCTCGTGCAATGCGCTGCCGGCGACGAAAAGGCGCCCGCCGGTGGGACGGTCGAGGCCGGCCAGCAGCGAAAGAAGGGTGCTTTTGCCCGACCCGCTGTTGCCCTTGATCACCGCCAGTTGGCCGGCTTCGATGGACAAATCGATCCGGTCGACGCCAATGACCCTTCGGCTTCCCATGGTGTAAACCCGACTCAGTTGTTCGGCCCATATCAAAGGCGAGCCGCCGTTTCTTTCCACTTGTCCATCCATAGCGATGTCCTGCTGGAGCGCTTGAGCGACCGATCTCGTCGCCGGATGGTATCAGGTTTCGGCGATGAAGGCACGCAGGTCGTTTGGTGCCCGATTCGAGCGCTTGTCAGAACAACGGACCGATTGCCGTCGGTATCGGGACCGGTTGGCGTTGAAAATGGCTTGAATCCGAAAGCCGGCCTTTGGTAAAAGAAACATTTGCAATCCACCGGGCCTGCGCCGGCGGGACCCACGCCGGCAACCTTCGGCCGGGGCCGGAAAATCGTCCGGTTCAAGGGTGCCGCCACCCGAACCGATCCGCCAACGCTTGCGGAGAGCCATGAAAGTCCACCGCACCTTTTTCGTTCTGCTGACGGCGATTGCGCTTTCCAGCTGCATCCCCTGGTTCACCCAGGACTCGGTCCCGGACCCCGCCACGGTGATCCGGGTCGGAATGACCGAGGAGGCGGTGATCGATCGGCTCGGAGAGCCGCAATTGGTCGATCCCTACCAGGTGGGCAAATATATCTATTACTACCCGGCCGGAAAAGACGGCGACTGCATCAACGACAAGGCATCGTGCACTCCCGTGGTGCTTCAAAACGGCCGCGTTGTCGCGGTGGGTCGCCGGTCGATTTCCGGCGCCCCCGGAACAAAGGCACCTGCAGCGGCCCAGGCCCCAAAACCGCGCCCGATCGATGCGCAAACGCGCCGGGAGATCGAGCGGCTCGAGCGGCAGGTGAGCGAGATTCCCTCCAGCAGGACCATGGACAACCTCCGGATCTACCGCTATCTTCTCAAGCTCGATCCGACCAACGTTCAGTACCGGCAGAAGGTCGCCTACTACGAGGCGCAGTACCGGCGGGAAGAGGAGGACCAACGTGAACAGCTGCGGCGGGAGCGCGAAGATCGAAGAAAACGGCAAAATGAGGTGTTGAGCCGATTCGAGGGAAACGATCGGCTCCAGATGGCGCTCGAGAACCTGGGAAACGGACGCTTTTACGTGCGGCTTCGCTACAGCGGTACCTATCCGATCGAGATCCGGCCGGAGCAGTTCACCCTCCGCTGCAAGGACGGCCGCCGCTACGCCTGCTACCAGTGTCGGGATCTGGCGGTCAGGGTCGATCCCGGAGGAAGCGCAGAGGGGCGGATTTCATTTGACACCTACGCCGATCCCAGCGAATTGGTTTTCTCCCATCCGGCCACCGGCACGGTTCGCCGGGTTTTCCCCGACTTGTAACGCACCTTCAGGCCGATCGAGGCCTCGCCTGCTTTATCCGAAGCCATTTTCACCGCGACAGGAACACTCCGCCCCGGGCGAGAAAATACGCGTTCGGACCATGGCAGCCATACACTTTGAAGGTCGTGGCCCGCGCTTCGGGTATGCTGGAGGATCACCCCACCCGGGGTCCGGTCGACGGAGGGCCCTCCGAGGGGGGGACGGCCCGGGAAAACCGCCGGCGCCGTCTCCGGTGAAGACCAGTGTTACGGTCTGCCTCCGGAGAAAGGGTTCTGAAGCGGGACGGGGCCTCAAAAAGGAATGCCCCCGGCGGGGTTGGACCGGGGGCAAGAATGGAGGATGAAACAGAGCCGTTGTTATTCCATGCTCTGATGGTACAGATTCACTTGTGAAGGATCGGTTACAGGTTCAATTGAAAAAATTCAGATTCGGGCGGGAATGGATTTTCGGACGGCTGTCGAAAAATGCGGACAGTTCCCTGCGGATCCGGGCCATGTCCGCCGCATTTCTCAGCCGCGTGAAGAGGGTGTGGCCGAAGGCGAAGTTGGCCGAAAAATACATGGCAAACTTTTTGTATCGGCGCAGGGCCTGATCCGGGTCGAAGTGACGTTCCATCAAGTCGGCCAGCCGCAGGGCGGTCTTCCGATGGATGTCCGGCCCCGGAACATAGCCGGCCGACCACTGGGCGAAGCACCAGGGGCGTGCCACCGCGATCCGTCCCAGCGATACCCCGTCACAATCGGCCTGTTCAAGCAGCGCAAGGCAGTCCTCGGCGGAGAACACATTCCCGTTGCCGAAGACCGGAATCGACACCGCCGCCTTCACCCGCCCGATATAGTCCCAGCGGGGGGGGCGGCTGCGCCGGTCGGGGGCCACCCGCGGGTGAAAGACCAGGGCGTCTGCCCCGGCCTGCTCGAAGCGTTTTGCCAGATCGACCGCGGCATCCGGCGAATCGCTCCAGCCGGTTCGGTACTTGACGAACAGGGGGATTGCAACGGCCGCCCGGACGGCCTTGACGATGGCCGCAGCACGGTCGGGGGTTTTCAAAAGAGCCGCCCCGCCGTGCCGCTTGCAGATGGCGCCCACCGAACAGCCGAAGTTCAGGTCGACGCCGAAAAAACCCTCCCGCTCCACGCGGCACGCGGCTTCGGCCATCTGCAGGGCGTCGGCGCCGAGCAATTGGCACACCAGAACCGGCAGCTCTTTTTCGCGCCATCGGAAATAGGCGGAGACCCGGGGGTTTTCCACGGGCAGGCCCCGGCTGCTGCACATCTCGGTCCACAGCAGCCCAACGCCGCCGAACTCGGCGACCAGCTCGCGGAAGGCCACGTGACCCAGAAAGGTCATGGGGGCCAGCACCAGGCGATTGGCGATGCACCGGCCTCCGATGAGAAGCGGCCTGTTCAGGCGCGGGGCGAGTCTCTCTGCGGCGGTATGTTTCGGTTCGGGCATGGGACGGTCCTGCCGAACGGTTTCGGATTCAGTGGGGTTTGGTTTCAGATGATCGCGGCTGAGAAGTCGCCGACGGTTAAACAGCAGGGGCTTTGGATCGGCCCTGCAGGGTGATCATAGACGTGGCAGACGAAGCTGTAAAGGAGACGCAGAAGGGAATCGGCGCCAGGAGAAGCCGAACCGAGCGGCTGGCCGTGATGGCATCTGCCCTGTTGGCGCTTTTTCTCGGCGCCCTGGACACCCTGATCATGGGCTCCGCCATGCCGACAGTGGTGGCCGACCTTGGCGGGCTTCCCCTTTACGGGTGGGTGTTTTCCGCCTACCTGCTCAGCCGGGCCGTGGCCCTTCCGGTATTCGGCAAGTTTTCCGACCTTTTCGGCACCCGACGGTTGTTTCTCGGATCGGTGGGGGTCTTTCTGGCCGGCTCGGCCTGGGCCGGTCTCGCCCCGGATATGGGGCACCTGATCGCCGCCCGGACCGTTCAGGGACTCGGTTCCGGGGGAAATTTCGCGCTCGTCTACATCGTGCTGACCGAGGTCTCCGAGCCGCACCTGCGGGGCAAGACGCTGTCCATGGCCAGCATCGTATGGGGCGTGGCCAGCGTGCTGGGGCCGCCGCTGGGCGGATTCATCGTCGGTTTCGTTTCCTGGCGGTGGATCTTCTGGATGAATCTCCCCTTGGGTGCGCTGTCGCTGGGGGGTCTCTACCTGTTCCTGCACGATACACGCCGGCGGCAGGAGCGCCGCCGAATCGATGCGCTCGGGATCGTTTTGCTGGTGATTGCGGTGGTGGCCCTGCTGACGGCTTTTCTCCGCGCCGGAGAGGGGGGCGGATGGCTGTCGATCGAAACGATTGGGTTGTTCTTTCTGTCGGTGGCGGCCGGTGCCGGGTTTGTGCATGCCGAGCGGCGTGCGGAGGAGCCGGTGCTGCCCGCGAGGTATTTCCGGGTAGCCGGGTTCCGGCTCGCAAACGGCGCTTCGTTCTTGAGCAGTTTTGCCATCTTTGCGCTGGCCGCCTACAGCCCCTTGTTCATCCAGGGCGTGCTGGCGATGACCCCGGCCGAACTGGGGCTGGCCATGGTGCCCCTGAGCCTGAGCTGGTCTTTCGGCGCCCTGATCTGCGGCCAGCAGGTGCACCGGATCGGACGGCGCCGGGCGGCGCGGATCGGCGCCGTTCTGCTGACCGTCGGCGCGGGGCTGCCTCTTCTGGCGTCGGCCCAAACGCCGGTGTCCCTCTTTTCGGGCTTTCTGGCCCTTGCAGGACTCGGGATGGGGGCCGTGTCGATCGCCACGTTGCTGATCGTTCAGGACAGCCTCGATCCCGATGCGATCGGGGTCGCCACCGCGTCGCACCAGTTTTCAAGGACGCTCGGGGGAACCATCGGCGTCGGAGTGTGCGGTGCGCTGTTGACCGCCCGGCTCTCCGGCGTCTTGGGTCCTGCGGGCGGGACGATCCGGGGCGGCGCAGGAATATTGACGCAGCCGGAGACCGGCGGTGCCCTGACAACCGCGCTCGACCTGACGATGCGCCGAATGCTCGCCCACGGGTTGGATGCGGTTTTCTGGGGGGCGGCACTGGTCGCCGGCCTATCTCTGCTGGCCTGCTGGAGACTCCCCGGGCGGCAGAAAGACCCGCAGGAGCCGAAAGGGCCGGCGGATGAAGGCGATCTTGCCGATAACGGCCGGCAGGCAGGAGAATCGGGATGAGCGACACGACATCGCCCGAGGGCCCGGATCAACCGGTGGCGCCTTCTGATCGCGCCCGGAAAGCCGGGGCAGGCAGATTCCGCATTTTCAGGGCAGGTCCTCAGGACGCATCGCTTCTGGCCGATCTCGGGGCGGAGACGTTCCGCAGTGCGTTTGCCGGCACCACCGCGGCCAATGACATCGAGGACTATGTCCGGCGGCACTTCTCCCCGGACATCCAGCGCCGGGAGCTTTCGATTCCGGACGCGCTGGTCTTTGTCGCTGCCGCAACCCGGCCGGCCGGCTACGTTCAGGTCATCCCGGATCGGGAGACTTCATCCCGGGCGGCGCAGCTCCGGCGGCTGTACCTGCTGCCGGCGTACCACGGAAGCGGAGCGGCCGATCGCCTCATGACCGTGGGGATTGAGGAATCCCGCCGGACAGGATTTGTCCGGATGTGGCTCAGCTGCTGGGAGAAAAACCACCGCGCCCTGGCCTTTTACCGGCGCTGGGGGTTTGTCGAGACGGGCCGGACCGTCTTCCCGGTCGGCGAAGATCGCCAGTTGGATATCGTTCTCAGCCGCGCGCTGTGAGCGGTTTTTGGGCCTGGAAAAAGGGTTGCACGACCGAAATCGGCGTGGTAATAGGCATTTTTCGTCCATCGAGGCAAAGCGTGCAGGCCAGTAGCTCTAACGGTAGAGCACCGGACTCCAAATCCGGGTGTTGGGGGTTCGAATCCCTCCTGGCCTGCCATTTTTTTGCCCGTTTTTCTCCCGCCCCACCAAAGACCGTTGCCTGACACCGGATCCGCCGGGGCGCGTCTTTTTCGTGAACGGCGCTTCGGAGACAACCCCCGATCAACCCATCAACGAATCAACAATCAACACCCCTTCTGGGCTGAGATGATCGGTTTTACGGGGACGACCCGGTACTTTCAGGAGGATTTTGCCCTGTCAGCCCTTCTGCCGGTGCTGCCCATGTAGATCGCACCCAACGCCACCCCGACGCCCAACCAGTTGATCCCGGTCGCCGGCCGGTGAAAGAAGAGGACATCCCAGATGAACGCCAGCAGCGGCTGCAGCAGCAGCAGCAGGCCGGCCAGCGATGCCCGCAGCCGGGGAAGCGCGGTTGCGATCACCACCCAGCCGATGACCTGGCTGACTACGCCAAGAGCGATCAGCGAAAGCAGCGTCTTTACGTTCACCACGGCAAAGGACTGCCCTTCGGCCGCGCCGGTGGCGGCCAGGCAGCCGGCGGTCACCAGGGAGACAGATGCCAGGGTGGCCATCGGAGACAGCGCCTCGACTTTGGCCTGCAGGGACCGAAGGGAGAGGGTGAAGGCCGAGTAAAATGCGGCCGCGCAAAATCCGAACGCCACCCCCAGTTTGTAGGCGCCGCTCAGGGCGCTCCACTCGGTGCCGAAAATCAGAAACAGGCCGACGACGGCCAGTGGGGCCGCCGCCAGGAGCCTGGGTTTCAGGGTCTCGCCCAGAAACAAGGCCCCGGCGGCACCGAGGAAAAAAACCTGGAAGTTGGCCAGGATCGTGGCCAGACCCGGACCGACGAAATAGATGCTCCGGTGCCAGAAAAAGAGGTCGAGTGCAAAAAAAAGGCCGCAGGAAACGATCAGCCCAAAATAGGCCGACCCGCACCAGATGCGCTCCCGGCGGCAGGCGGCGATTGCCGCCAGCAGCAGTCCGCCGATCAGCACCCGGTAAAAGCCGGAAATGGTCGGGCTCACGTCGGCCAGTTTCACAAAGACCCCGGAAAAGCTGATCAGGGAGGCCCCCAGAATCATCAGCACCGGCGCTGCGGCCTCCGAGTGGGCCCAGTTTACAATGCGTGCATACGCCATCGATCGTTTCGGCTCAGCCAGGGGTTGCGGGCAATTTCCCGGTACGACGGAGGCCGGGATCGTCCGGTCCTCCTATCAGATTGGAAGTCCCTTGAATACCTTCTTTTGGGTGATCACTCTTTTCCGGGGTCGAAATCGGTTCGAAAAGACTTACCTTGGCAGGTAGAGCGTCCGGCTCAACTCTGTTTCAAAACCCCGATGGATTGATGACCGGCCGCCAGGTCTCATCGGGTGCGGCTTGGCCCGGGCGCCTCAAAAACGCCATGATCCAGGAACACCGCCGGAGCGGCCAAAAAAAGAATCGGGACCTCACAGGCCCCGATGCTGCGGTCAACCCCGGTGCAAGCCGTGTTGCAGAACGTCAACCCACCTTCCAAGGAGCGACCATGCTGGCCTATTTCGTGCACAATGCAAAAAACCAGAACGATGTGATCGTGATTCCCGACATGCACTGTTCCGTTCGGGTCGACCCCGAACGTTTCGAGGCCTTTATTTCGGCCACGCCCAACTTTGCCGAATGGTCCGGTGAGGCCTGCGAGCTTCCACCGGAAGATATGGGCAAGGTGGTGGCCACCCGCGACGAATTCGGCGATGTCTGTGTGCTCGACGATGACGCGTGGCGAAGCCGGGTGGACTGCTATTCCAGCGGCGGGCGTCAATGCTGACGGCCCAGTCTGCCGCGGGCTGAACAACAGCAGAATCGCGGCAGCCGGCAGCCGGCTCCTTTTGTTCGACCGCCGGGTTGAACGTCGGCACCTGCATGGTTAGGCTTACCATACCATCCGGTCCGGCCCGGCTTGGATAACCGGAGAAGGAGACCGGCCGCCGGGCCGGCCATACTCTAACGCCTGGAATCACGCAAATGAATCAGAGCACCCACAGCAAAACCGTCGGATACATTCTCTGGCTCTTCGGCTTTACCGGATCGCATCGTTTCTATTTTGGAAAGCCGATCTCCGGAACCCTCTATTTTTTCACCCTCGGCCTGCTGCTGATCGGATGGATCGTGGACCTGTTTCTGATCCCGTCCATGGACCGCGCGGCCGACCTTCGCTTTCGGCCGGGGCCGGTCGATTACACGATCGCCTGGGTTCTGCTCACGTTCCTGGGCATTTTCGGTGTCCATCGCATGTACATGGGAAAGTGGTTCACCGGGATCGTCTACCTGCTCACCGGCGGGCTTTTCCTGGTTGGATACATCTACGACTACTGGACCCTCAACGACCAGATCACGGTTGTAAACGGCAGGGCATAAGCGCTGTTTGGGCCGTGGACGAAGCGGCGGGTGCCCGCCTGTCGCCGTCTAATCGCTTGCCCGGGCCCATGCCGCCGTCTTTCGGGTCCGTGCGGAATCCAAACGGCGCCGGAAAGGAGTTGAACGATCCCCATGGAAGGCATTGTTTCCTTGCTGGAGAAAAACCTATACGGAGAGACCCTGGAGAACTGGCTCTGGGGGGTTGCCATCGCTGCGGCCGCCTTTTTCGTCGCCTCGGTGGCCAAAGGCGTGCTGCTTCGAAAACTGAGCCGGGGTGAAGCCGACGCCGGAAACGGAATGACCGCCCTGGCCCATGGACTGATCGGTCGGGTCCACCTGCTTTTTTTGCTGGCCGGCGCCGCTTTTCTCGGCTCTCTGGCCCTTGATCTGCCGCCCGCGCCCACGGCGGTGTTTGCCAAAACGGTGGGCATCATCGTGCTGATCCAGATCGGGCTGCTCGGCTCGGAGGCCATCGGTTTTTCCCTCGACCGCTACCGGGCGCGAAAAATCGATGTCGATGCCGCTTCGGTGACCACCTTCGGCGCCGTTGCCTTTATCGGGCGGATCCTGATGTGGGGCATCGTTTTGCTGGTGGCCCTGGCC
The DNA here is from genome assembly GCA_050115795.1 of Desulfobacterales bacterium. Lineage (GTDB taxonomy): Bacteria > Desulfobacterota > Desulfobacteria > Desulfobacterales > CAFBRK01 > JAIPEL01. The sequence continues at coordinate 14,525 of JASFPT010000012.1, read as the reverse complement.
AACGTGGGGGTGGATGTCACGGCCCTGGTCGCCGGCCTGGGGGTAGGCGGCATCGCCGTGGCCCTGGCCGTTCAGAACATCCTGGGGGACCTGTTCGCCTCTTTTTCCATCGTCCTGGACCGGCCCTTTGTGATCGGCGATTTCATCATCGTCGGCGACTATATGGGCACGGTGGAGCATGTGGGGCTCAAGACCACCCGCCTCCGGAGCCTGTCCGGCGAACAGCTTGTCTTTTCCAACACCGACCTGCTCGGCAGCCGGATCCGCAACTACAAGCGGATGTACGAGCGGCGCGTGGTGTTCACCCTGGGCGTGGTGTATCAGACAACGGCCCGCCAACTCGAAAAAATACCGCAGATACTCCGCGAGATCATCGAAACCCAGGAACCGGTCCGCTTCGACCGGGCCCACTTCAAGGAATACGGGGCGCATTCCCTCAATTTCGAGATCGTCTACTGGATCCTGAACCCGGACTACAACATCTACATGGACATCCAGCAGGCCATCAACCTGCAGATCTACGCCCGATTCGAGCAGGAGGGGATCGATTTTGCCTACCCGACCCAGACCCTCTACTTTCGACAGGAGAACACGGATGCCGCCGAACCGCTGGCGGCCGAGAGCCGCTGACCGCCGATGTCGCCGGACGCCGTGCCGGATCCGGCTGCCGCGATTCATCGCGCTTCTGGTGTTTTGCACCCTGCTTTTGTCAGGGATGGCGGCGACGGCGGATACGGTCCGCCGCGGTTTTCGAAACTGGCTTGCGGTGATCGAGGAAGACGGAACGCGGTACTGCATTCCCCGGGGCTACCTGCGCAGCAGCCGGAAAATGCCCGATTTCCAGCTCCGGATCGTTCGCGGAGAAAACACAGGTCTGTGCCGAATCGTCCTGATCTCCGCCTTTCCGTTCATGGATCTGGACAGGGAGGTCTTGGTTCGGGTCGACGGGGACCCCGGCCTCCGGTTGAACGGTCTGCTTTCGGAAGCCGGGAAGGGAAGGGGAAAGACCTATGGGGTGACCGACGCCGCGACGGTTAAAACCCTGCTTCGGCGGATCCGCGCCGGCGCCTATATCCGCTTCGACTATCACGATCCGGCGGGCCAGCGCGCCTCTGCCGTCTTTTCCCTCATGGGCGCCTCGGCCGCCATGGATGCGGTGCAGTGCCGGCCGCCCGGGCCATAGGCTCCGGGGGCTCGGATGGCCGGGGACGTCTTTTCTTATGTGAAACTTCCCCCCAAGTCGGGGTTGTTGTAGGGCACGGCCTCCGTGCCGTGCCGCACGGAACTGTAAAATCAGAGGCCCTCGCGATGCCCCCCCGGTTTCAGGTGGGACACATCGCCCCAGGATTCGATGACCCATCGACGGGTACCGTAAAACACGCCGTGGGAAAATCGGCTCAGACTGGTGTTGGCGATGACAAAGCACCGCGGCTGATTCAGGGGGAGGCGGGCCACGAATCGGAAGAGGCTGTCCAGCACGCCGCCGTGGACGACCAGGGCGGCGGTGATTCCGGGTTGATCGACGAGCAGCTCTTGCACAAAGGAGATGTTCCGTTTGAAATGATCCCGCAGGGTTTCTCCGCCCGGCGCGGCATAATCCGGGTCATCGGCGTAGAGCCGCTCGAAAACGCCGGGATAACGCTCCCGGATTTCCCCCACGGTCAGCCCTTCCAGCTCCCCGAAGCTGCGCTCCCGGAGCCGGGGGTCGGAGCGTACCGAATGACCGGTGTATTCGGCCAGGATCGAGGCGGTCTCCAGGGCCCGTCCCAGATCGCTTGCGATCAGAACGTCGAACCCGGCTCCCTTCAGCCGCCGGCCCAGGGCCCGTGCCTGATTGCGTCCGGTTTCGGTGAGCGGACTGTCCCCGTGGCCCTGGAACCGCTCCTGGGCGTTCCAGACCGTCTCCCCGTGCCGGATGGCCAGCAGGGTGGTTTTTGTCTTTTGAGGCATCGCGTCTTTCCGTCACGGTTGTAAAAGGGAGCTTCTTACGCGTGATCGTCGGCTTTCGTCAAGGCCAACCCTTCGAGGCAAACCCGCCGGGATGCGATAAACAACTCAGGAACCAGCTGTAAATGAGGGCGTGTGGTGTCCGCATGCAGAAGAAGCCGTTCCGGAATTTCTTCCGGCGGCTCATAGCGCATGCGAAACTCCGCGAGCAGGGGCAGGCGGGCGTCGGACAGCGACTCCGTTCCATCCCGGCCCCGGAGCCTGAGGCGGATGGTCTCTTCGGGGCAGACGCACTCGATGAAGACAATCGGCGCTCCCTCGTCTATGGCCAGGCGCAGGGCTTCGGTGCGCTCTTTTTTCCGGTCGAAGGTGGCATCGAGAACCACGGATCGGTGGTTGCGAATGTGCTCCTGGGCCGAGAGAAGCATTTTGCCGTACACGTGGGAGCGGGCCTCGCGGCGATAGAGACCTTTCCCGTAAGGGGCGCCGGTCGATTTTTCCCCCAGCTCCCCGGAAAAAGACTTTCGGATCCGATCGGAGCTCAGCAGTTCGGCATCGTACGCTTCGGCCAAATGGGCGGACAGCGTGCTTTTCCCGGAGGCGATCATTCCCATGACGACGTAGATGGTGGGCCGGATGAAGCGCTCGGCATACCGGCAGGCCAGGGCCGCAAAGGTTCGGGTCCGCTCCAGTAGTTCCTCCCGCCGGAAAGGCTCCAGGATTTCCTGCTGCAGGCGAAAGCAGGTGACTTTCAGCCGCACGCAGGCACGGTAGCAAAGGTAGAAGTCGACCAGAGCAAGCATCCGAAGATCGTCGAGGCGGCAGACAAGGGCGCAGAGTACCTCTCCGGAGACGGCAAAAGCCCCCCGGTAATCGAGGTCCATGGCCAGAAACGCCGCATCCGAGGCCACGTCGTTGAAACGCATCCGTTCGTTGAACTCGATGCAGTCCAGGATCTGGATCCCTTCGGGCGTAAAATAGACGTGTTCGGCCCGAAGATCTCCGTGCCCTTCGCGCACGAATCCCTTTTCAAGTCGTTCTTCAAAAAGCGAGCGCCGGCGTTCGAGAAAACCGTACGTTGCGGTGGTGATCAGATCGAAGCGGGAAGGAGAAATGATTTGGCCCACGAAGGGTTTCATCTGGCGGAAGTTTTCCTCGCAGTTCTCCCGAACCGTCTCCCAGCCCCCGACCCGCTCCCCCGTCGGTGATGACCGGTAAAAGTCCGCCAGCTTGGTTGCCAACTGCTCGATGTCTGCAGTGCTCAGCAGACCGCGCAAAAGCATGCGTTCCATGATGCAGCGGTCGGGCATTCGGCGCATCCTGACGGCGTATTCAACCGGTTTTCCGGTCCCTTCCAGCGTCAGACGTCCTTCTGCTTCGGTCACCGCAACCACCCCCTGGTAGACGCCTTCGGCCAGTCGCCGGTTCAGCCGCACTTCCTCTTCACAGAAGTGGCGCCTCTTTTCCAGGGTGCTGAAATCGAGAAACCCGAGGGAAACCGCTTTTTTGATCTTGTATGCCGTTTCTCCGACCAGGTATACGACGGATATATGGGTCTCGATGCGCTCGATTCGGTCCACCGGGTGAGGGTAGAACGCCGGTTGCAACATCGCGCTTTCGAAGTTCGGATGGTGATTTTCCGTCATGGGTCCTCCTCGGGACAAAGACGGGCCCGGGAAATGCTAAGCGCACGAAACCGGAGTGCAGCTATCCGTTTTCAAAACCTCGACGTTCGGGGCATCGAACCAACGCACCGCTTCTGAGACGGAACAGGCTGTTTTGGCAACCCCCTTATCCCACTATGGCGCCCGTCAGAACAGCGTTCCGATATCGTATCGGTTCGAGAACCCTCCGCCGCTTCGAGTTGCCTTTCAGAACATATACCGTTATCATCGTAAATCCCCCAGGAGTCATAGAAACAAAAAAGGCACTTGCGATGCAAGTGCCTTTTTGAATTCATGTTTTGGTCGGGGCGAGAGGATTTGAACCTCCGACCCCTTGAACCCCATTCAAGTGCGCTTCCAGACTGCGCCACGCCCCGACACGAGCCTGACCTGTTACCCTGCCGCCCCCGCATTGTCAAGTGCTTAATGGCGCTTCGGGCTGCTGGGAGGCTGGGAGGCTGGGATGCTTTCCGGCAGGCAGGCAAAACCGGAAACGGCGCGGATCATTCTTCATGCGCCTTGCGGCATAAAAACAGAATTCAGCGCTTTGGAGATGCCGGTTTTCCCATGGTTTCCGGCTTCCCGGCTTCCCAGCGTCCAAGCCTCCCAGCAGCCGCTGTTTTTTCCTGTGGCAGTCCGCGCGGGTCTGTGGCAGAATACGCCGCAATGGACGATCGCCCCCTCATAAAGCCAAAGCGGCTCAAACCCGGAGACACCCTGGGCGTGGTGGTTCCATCCTCGCCTTTCGACCAGGACCTCTTCGACAAGGGACTGGCCCGGATCGAGCAGATGGGTTTCCGGGTGGCCCTGGCCCGGGGCGCCTTTGACCACAACGGTTACCTGGCCGGCAGCGACGAAAACCGGGCGGACCAGATTCTTCGCTTCTTTGCCGATCCGAAGATCTCCGGGATTATCTGCGCCCGCGGGGGGTACGGTTCCCTGCGGCTGCTCTCCTTGATCGACTTCGACCGCGTCCGGCAGCATCCGAAGGTATTTGTGGGGTTTTCAGACGCAACGGTGCTTCTCTCCTCATTTTATCGACGAAGCGGCCTCGCCTGTTTTCACGGACCCATGGTAACGACGCTGGGCCACGGTGCGGACGGCTCCGCCGAAGCCCTGGCGGCTGCGCTCACCGGAGATCAACGGCTGCAGATTTCATGCCGCGATGGGGAAACGATTTGCCCCGGTACCGCCACCGGGCCGGTATGCGGCGGAAATCTGACGGTGCTTTGTCATTTGCTCGGCACCCCGTTTGCCCCGGCCTTCGGCGGCCACATCCTGTTTCTGGAAGATGTGGGGGAGGCCCCCTACCGGATCGACCGCATGCTTACCCAGATGCGGCTGGCCGGCGCCCTGCAGGGCGTGCGGGCAGTGGTCCTCGGTGACTTTGAAAACTGCGGAGAGCCCGGGCAGATCCACCAAATCGTGGATCAGGCCTTTTCCGGAGGCAGGACGCCGATCCTTGCCGGTCTGTCCGCAGGCCACGGAAATACCAACCTGACCCTGCCCATCGGTCCGATCGCCACCCTGGATGCGAACCGGATGGTGCTCGAATATCAGGAGCAGGCGACCGAGGAATGACGACGGCCCGGGCGGGAGTCGGGAATCAGGACACCAAAGACAGGAAACCCAATTCGGTCATTGCTTTTCCGCCCACGCCTGATCCCAGTCTCCTGTTTTCCATTTTATAACCCAAAAATTTTGCGGCCTTGAACAGGATGAAACCCGACGAATTCGACCCCGTCCACCGCCTCATGAAAGAGGGCCTCAGCTCCGGGGTGTTTCCCGGCGCTGTGCTGGTGGTATCCAAGAGCGGTCAGCAATGCTTCCAAGCGGCCTGCGGAAAGGCGGACATCTTCACCGGCGAGTCCATGACCGCTGACACGCTGTTCGACCTGGCCTCCCTGACCAAACCCCTGGCAACGACCCTGTGCACCATGGCCCTGGTCGATTCGGGCCGCCTTGAACCCGAAGAGCGGCTCGGGGCGCTGATCCCCGCTTTTGCAGAGACAGACAAGGCCGATGTGACCGTCGAGCATCTGCTGCGGCACACCTCCGGCCTCCCCGACTATCGACCCTACTACGAGGCCCTGGTCCGCCGGCCGGCCCCGGCAAGGAAGGCCCATCTGCAGAAACTGCTCCTGGAAGAAGAACGCATCACCGCAGCGGGGAAAAAGACACGGTACAGCGACATCGGTTTTCTGGCCCTGCAACTGGTGATCGAGAAGGTCGGCGGCGCCCTTCTTTCGGAGCTGGCCCATGAACGGGTGTATGCCCCCCTGGGTCTGAAGTGCTTGCACTTTCCGCAGATGTCGCCCCCGTTTCCGTTGGAGCGGTACGCCTCTACCGAGAGATGCCCCTGGCGGAAGCGGGTTTTGCGCGGCGAGGTCCACGACGACAATGCCTGGGCCCTTGGAGGGGTGGCCGGCCACGCCGGGTTGTTCGGAACGGCCTCGGATGTGGAACGGCTTTGCCGGTTCGTGCTCGATGCCTGGAAGGGTCGGACCGACGCGGCGCCTTTCTCGCCGGAGACCGTCCGCTTGTTTTTGCACCGCAGAAAAGTCGAAGAACGGGCAATGGGCTTTGATGTTCCCGATCCTGTGGATCCGAGTTGTGGGACCCGTTTTTCGAGCGGCTCCGTCGGCCATCTCGGTTTTACCGGGACCTCTTTCTGGATCGATCCGGAACAGGAGCTGATCGTGGTTCTGCTGACCAACCGGGTTCATCCCTCCAGAGAAAACCAGATGATCCGGAAGTTTCGTCCGCAGATTCACGATGCCGCCGCGCGGGCGGCCGGGGGATAAAGCAGGACGGTTCGTTTTGCGGCGGTGTCACAATGGATAAATTCGAAGCAAGGCCATCATTTTCTCTTGTGTTTGTGAAACATTTTTACTAAAAACCAACAATTTAAGGATGTAAGGACCCGGAGGCGCCGAGCCGGAACATCTGTAACCGAAACGAGGCGATATGAATCTGATCACCGACACTGTGCTGGGGTGGTTTTCATCGGATCTGGCCATCGATCTGGGGACCGCCAACACGCTTGTTTATGTGAAAGGCAAAGGGATCGTGCTGAGCGAGCCCTCTGTGGTGGCGGTCCGCACCGACGACCGGATGAAAAACCGCGTACTTGCCGTGGGGATCGAAGCCAAGAACATGCTGGGGCGAACCCCCGGCAATATCGTGGCCATCCGTCCCATGCGCGACGGGGTGATCGCGGACTTTGAAGTTACCGAGGCCATGCTTCGACATTTTATCCAGAAAGTCCACAACCGCCGTTCGTTCGTGCGGCCGAGAATCATCATCGCCGTGCCTTCCGGGATCACCCAGGTGGAAAAACGTGCGGTGCGGGAGTCGGCCGAATCTGCCGGGGCGCGGGAGGTTTTTCTCATCGAGGAGCCGATGGCGGCGGCGATCGGCGCCGGCCTTCCGATCACCGAGCCCACCTGCAACATGGTCATCGACATCGGCGGCGGTACCACGGAGGTGGCCGTCATCTCTCTGGCGGGTATCGTCTACAGCCGATCGATGCGGGTGGCCGGAGACAAAATGGATCAGGCGATCATCCAATACATCAAACGCAAATACAATTTGTTGATCGGCGAGCGAACCGCCGAAATCATCAAAACCACCATCGGAAATGCCTACCCCGATCCCCAGCACCTGGAAACCATCGAAGTCAAAGGCCGCGACCTGGTCTCGGGAATTCCCAAGATTCTGGCGATCGATTCAGAAGAAATTCGGGTGGCCATTTCCGAACAGATCGACGCGATCGTTGAAACCGCCAAAATCGCGCTGGAACAGACCCCCCCGGAGCTTGCCGCCGATATCGTCGATCGGGGGATTGTGCTCACCGGCGGTGGGGCGCTGCTCAAAAACCTGGACAAGCTGTTGAGGGAGGAAAGCGGATTGCCGATTACCGTTACCGAAGACCCCCTGACCACGGTCGTGCTCGGCTGCGGCCGGGCACTCGACAGCATCGAAATCCTCAAACAGGTCGTCATCACCTAATTCGATGTTTTCCAAAAAGACGGTGATGATTGTCGGCGTCATCCTCTTGATCGCCGTCAATATCATCATCCTTTCCGTTACCAGCACCCGCTACCCGTCTTTTGGGCCGGGCCGGGTCGCCGTCGCCCTGGTGGCTCCCTTCCAGAACGCCGTCGTGAGCACCACCCGATTTGCACGAAACATCTGGCGCCGGTATTTTCTCCTGATCGGCGTGGCTCAGGAGAACGAGGAGCTGAAGCGGTCTCTTGCCCGGGCTCGACAGAAGAATCATCGACTCCAGGAAGTGGCCCTGGCCAACCAGCGGCTTCGCAGCCTTCTCGAATTTCAAAAGACGTCGGACCGCCGGGTTGTGGCGGCCGAGGTCATCGGGAAAGACCCTTCTCCCTGGTTCAGAAGCATCATCATCGACAAGGGCAAAAAGGACGGGCTGACCAAAAGTCTTCCGGTGGTGGTGCCGGAGGGGGTTGTGGGCCAGGTGATCGAGGTGGCGGCCCTGTATTCCCGGGTTTTGCTGGTCATCGATCAGAATAGCGCCGTCGACGCCCTGGTTCAAAGAACGCGTGCGCGGGGAATCGTCGCCGGTGCAACCGACAGTGGATGCATGTTCAAGTATGTGCTTCGCAAGCACGATGTGCAGGTGGGCGATGTGGTGATCACTTCCGGTCTGGATGGCGTGTTCCCCAAAGGGCTTCGCGTCGGGCAGGTGTCCGGGGTGGTCAAGCGAACCGCCGGTATCTTCCAGGAAGTGACAGTGGCGCCTTATGCGGATTTTGAAACCCTCGAGGAGGTGCTGGTGATTTTAAATCCGGAGACCTCGCCGGTGGCGGTGGCGCCGTGACGTTGATCTTTGCCGCAGTGGTCTGCCTGGGGCTGGTGGTGTTTCAAACCACCGTGATGGCCGAACTGCCGATCGTGAAGGGGTTTTTCGATCTGTTGGTGACCTTTGTGGTCTTCCTGGGGCTTTACCGCCCGGCCAAAGAGAGCGTCCCGGTGATCCTTTGCGTAGGTTTCGTGATGGACAGCATCTCCGCAGCCCCGTTTGGCCTCTATCTGACCGCCTATCTGTGGATCTTTGCCGGGATCAAGTGGCTCATCCGGTATCTTCATGTGAGGACCAGCGCTCTGGTGCTCTTTGTGGTGCCGGTGGCCGTGGCCATCGAGACCCTATTGGCGCTGACGGCCCTCGAGTTGCAGGTGCCCGGCGGGTTGGCCGCCCATGCGGTTCCGAACCTGGCCGGGCAGCACCTGCTCTGGGCCCTGCTCCTCGGGCCCTTTTTCCTCATGTTCTACGAAACCGTCTACGGAAAGCTCGAAAAATGGGTGGCAGATTGGAAAGCGGAGCGTAACGGGCGTTGACCGATTATCTTAAAATTGTAGACCCGGACTGGTTCAAGCAGCGCCTCACAGGGGTCGTGTTCTGTGTCGTAGCGGCCTTTGCGCTGCTGGGAATCCGGCTGTTTCATCTGCAGATCCTCGGCGGCGAGGAATACCGGCGCCTTTCCGAGACCAATTGCATACGACTGGAGAGCATCGATGCCCCCCGCGGGCTCATATTCGATCGCAATGGAGAACTGCTGGTCGACAATCGGCCTGCCTTCGATGTCAGCATTATTCCTCGGGATGCGAAACCGGTGGAGAGCACCATCCAAAATCTGGCCTACCGCATGGGTGCGTCCCAGGAGGAACTGATCGATAAAATTCGGTCCCAGCGGCGGTCTGCTTCCTACAAACCGATTTTGCTGCGCAGGGACATCGGCCGGGACACCTTGGCCGCCATCGAGGTTCACCAGTACGATCTGCCCGGCGTGGTCATCAACGTAAATCCGATTCGGCACTACATCCATGAACGCAGCGCCGCCCATGTCCTTGGCTACTTGGGAGAGATCAGCAACGATGAACTGGCCAGCGGGAAATGTCCGGATTGCCGCCCCGGAGATTTCATCGGCAAGTTCGGTGTGGAAAAGACCCTCGAGCCGTTTCTCAGGGGAGAGCGCGGCGGTCGGCAGGTGGAGGTCAATGCGAAAGGGCAGGTTGTGCGGGTCCTTCAGACCGTCGACGCCCGGCCCGGTATGAACGTGTATCTGACCATCGACCACCGGCTTCAGGAAAAAACCGAGGCGTTGATGCACGAGACGGCCGGTGCAGCGGTGGCCATGAATCCGAATACCGGCGAGATTCTCGCCATGGTCAGCAGCCCTTCCTTTGACCAGAACGATTTTGTCAGCGGCATGACCTACGATCATTGGGAGGCATTGATTTCCAATCCGGACCATCCCATGGAGAACAAGGCCATACAGGGGGAATATCCGCCGGCCTCTACCTATAAGATCGTCACCGCAATTGCCGGGCTTGAAGAAGGGGTGATTGACGAAAACACCACCTTCCACTGCCCCGGCTATCTGAGTTTTGGAAACCGGGTCTACCGCTGTTGGAAAAGAGGCGGGCACGGAACGCTCGCGGTGGTGCGGGCATTGGCTGAATCCTGCGATGTCTTTTTCTACCAGGTCGGTCAGAAACTGGGCGTGGATCGCCTGGCGGTGTATGCCCGTGCGTTGGGCCTCGGGAGCCCCACCGGTATCGCCCTCGATCATGAAGCAGACGGCCTGATTCCGACGGCCGAATGGAAGCTGCAAAAGACCGGCATCCCCTGGCAGGGAGGAGAAAATCTTTCCATCGCCATCGGACAGGGATACAATCTGGTGACCCCTCTCCAGATGCTGAGCCTGATAGCAACGGTGGCCAACGGAGGCACGCGCTACCGGCCGATCATTCTCGACCGGATCGAAACCGCCCGCGGTCAGATCGTCCGGAAGACGGTCCCGCAGGTGCGAGACCGGGTGACGCTTTCAGAAAAGACGGTGTCACTTGTGCGTCGGGGTCTTTGGGAGACGGTCAACACCCTCGGCGGCACGGCTTACCTGTCGCGGCTGAAAATGGCGGACATGAGCGGAAAGACCGGAACTGCCCAGCTGGTTGGGCGCCGTGACGACGAGCCCCCGGACGGACAAGGCGAACTGGCCGATCACCTCAAGGATCATGCCTGGTTCGTGGCCTACGCACCAAGCACCAACCCCGAGATCGCCGTGGCGGTGATCGTCGAGCACGGAGAGCACGGTTCCAGCGCGGCGGCGCCCATTGCCGCCGCCATGATCCGAACCTTCCTGGAAGGCAAGACGGCCGGTCAGGCGGTGGCGAAAATGGAATAAATCGGCTCGGAGGCCAGGGAGCGGGGAGGCTGGGAGGTTGATTCTCCTGCTCGGCTTTCCAGCCTCCCAGCCTTCTTTGTTGGGCAAGATACAGATACACGTTGCATCTAAACCCTTTACCTGACGAAGGGCATAACGGACACCGAGGCAAATGTTTGATCGAAGACTGGTGCAATATTTCGATTGGGGGATGTTGATCTTCACCCTGGTGCTGGGGATCATCGGCATTCTCACCCTCTACAGCGCGGTAAGCTCGGGGGTAGAAACCCCCCAGCGGATCCTATACATCCGGCAGTTGATCTGGTTCGGCATCGGGCTGATGGCGATGGTGGCCTGTTTCCTGTTCAACTACAAAGCGCTGGACCGGTGGGCGCCGGTGATCTATGGAGCCTGCCTTCTGATGCTGCTCTGGGTCCTGTTCTTCGGGAAATACGTCGGCGGCTCCAGGCGCTGGATCAGCCTCGGACCGGCATCCCTGCAGCCGTCTGAGCTGGTGAAGGTGGCGTTGATCATCTGCCTGGCGCGGTATTATTCGCGCGCGGTCTCGCCGAAAGGGTTTACCTTGCGGCAGCTGGTGACGCCGATCATCCTGACCATGATCCCGTTTATCCTGATCGTCCGCCAGCCGGATTTGGGCACCGCGATGCTTCTGCTGCTGATTGCCGGCTCCATGACCGTGTTTGTCAAGATCGAGCGCCGGTCGATGATTGCGTTGGTTTCGGCCGGAACCATCGCCGTGCCGCTGGTCTGGTTTTTCTTGAAGGAATACCAGAAGCGCAGGATTCTCACGTTTCTCAACCCGGACCGGGACCCCCTGGGGGCAGGCTACCACGTCATTCAGTCCAAGATCGCCATCGGCTCAGGGCAAATCGTCGGAAAAGGGTTTCTCAAGGGAACGCAAAACGCCCTGGCCTTCCTTCCCGAGCAGCACACCGACTTTATCTTTTCCGTTTTGGCCGAGGAATGGGGCTTTATCGGCTCTATCGGTTTGCTGCTTTTATTTCTGCTGATGATCGTCTGGAGTTTGAACATCGCCCTGAGCAGCCGGGATCCTTTTGGAACGGTTCTGGCGGTGGGGGTGACCTCCATGATTTTCTGGCAGGTCTTTATCAACATCGGGATGGTCATGGGGCTGATGCCCGTGGTGGGGGTGCCGCTTCCATTGGTCAGCTATGGGGGCTCTTCCATCATCACCATCATGGTCAGTATCGGCCTTCTCATGAATGTGAGCATGAGGCGATTTTTGTTCGAATGAAGCGCATAGGGCATAGGGCATGGGGTGAAAGACAAAATCTTTATGAATTTCGGCTTTTTCCCGAGACAAGAGCTGCAGGTCAGCAATCGAGCTGCGGCTTTGGGGCGCCATGCCCCATGCCCTATGCACCATGCGAAGCAAAGGAGGATCCATGGGCAAAAAGAGTTCGTCTGATTCGGTGACGACATTTATCGGCGCAGACGCCCGTATCGAAGGGACCATTGAATTTGACGGCACCATCCGCATCGACGGCATGGCGTCCGGCAGAATCTGCAGCAAGGGGGGAACGCTGATCATCGGGGAAGGGGCCGTGGTCAATGCTGACATCCAAGTCGATTCGGCCATTCTCATGGGCGAGATCAATGGAACGATCGAGGCCACCAACCGCATTTCGGCCAGCCCCCCCTGCCGGGTCAGCGGCGACATCCAGGCGCCGGTGGTCGCCATCGATCCGGGGGTTGTTTTCAACGGGACGTGCGCCATGAAGTCGGCAAACATTACCTCATTGCGATCCCCGGAGTCCGGCCAGAACCGGGAGATTACCGAAAAAAAGTAGGGCGGCTCGGGCCGTTTTCGCCGGGACCCGGGGCGGGTCGGCGCCGGTCGGCTGATGCGCCGGCCTTTTCTGGGCCGATTGAAAATAATATAATGATATCGGTTAAATATAAATCTACAAAAGTGGGATCGGCAGCGGGCAAGGGGGGAAAAATTGTGGCAAAAAACCTTTGACAATTTTCCCCTGCTGAGGTATAGCACCGCGGAGCTTATCTTTAGGGGTTGTTGCAAGTTCCCACGAATATTCATCTTAATCTCTAATCGCATCAAGTCGGCAGTGGAGGGGTGCCCATGATCAACGTTGACGGGTCCTTGTTCATCCAGATCGCCAATTTCCTCGTGTTGGTCTGGATCATGAACATCGTTGTCTACCGACCCATCCGGAAAATTCTGATCGAACGCAAGGAAAAGGTCAAAGGGCTGGAAGAGGGGATCGAGACCCGCCTCAAGGACGCCCAGGAAAAGGACGAGGAGTTCATGAAGGGGGTTCGTGAGGCCCGCTCCCGGGGGGTGGAGGAAAAGGAGGCCCTACTGCAGGCGGCTGCCGCGGAAGAAAAGCAGATCATCGCCGCGATCAACGAGAAGGCCCAGGCCGAGATGTCCCAAGTCCGGTCCAAGATTGCAGCGGACATCGATGCGGTGCGGTCTTCCCTGCAGTCGCAGGTCGGTGATTTCGCCGAGGCAATCGGTCAGAAGATTCTGGGGAGGACGGTTTGATGAGGTTATCCTATCCGGTGTGCAAACGCTTTGCGATCGTTGCCGCTGTGGTGGCATTGGTTCTGATCTCCGCCGGGCCGGTCTTTTGCGCCGGGGGCGGTCACGGTGAAGAAGGACCCAAAGGGTGGGTGTCGACGGACACCTATCGGTTGATGAACTTTGGCGTCTTGGCCGTGGCGTTGATTCTGTTGCTTAAAAAACCGGTCGCCAAGGCGCTCAACGCTCGCATTGAGGGGATTCGGGAGCAGCTCAAGGAGCTGGAAGCCAAAAAGGGAGAGGCGGAAAAACAACTCGCCGAATACAATGAAAAACTGGCCCAGCTCGACAAGGAAGCCGAAAGCATCGTCGCCAACTATATCCGTCAGGGCGAGGAGGCCAAGGGCCGCATCATCGAAGAAGCCAAGGCCACGGCCGACAAGCTAGAAGAGCAGGCCAAGCGCGCCATCGAGCACGAGTTCAAGCAGGCAAAGGAAAAGCTCAAGGCCGAGGTCGCCGAGCAGGCCCTTGCCAAGGCCGAGGAGCTGATCAAGGCCAAGATCACGTCTGAGGACCAGGAAAAGCTGGTAGATGAATATCTAGAGAAGGTGGTGGCATAGTGAAGAATATGGCGATAGCACGGCGGTATGCCAAGGCGCTTCTTTTAATCGGGGAAGAGGACGGCAAGGCGGAAACCTATCGTGAGGAGCTGGCGGGGTTTGCGGCCCTTCTGGAAAAGGAACCGACCCTGGAGCAGGCCATCGTCAACCCTCTCTACGACGGAGAGGGGCGCCGGCGGGTCCTGGAAACCGTGATCGGCAGACTGGACCTGGGCCAGGTCACCAAGTCCTTTCTGATGCTTCTTTTCGACAAGGGCCGAATCAGTTTCCTTCCCTACATCAATGAATTCTACCAGAAACTGGCCGACGAACTCAAGGGGATTGCCAGGGCCAGTCTGGTGTCGGCAACCGAACTTCCCGACAAGACGATCGAAAAAATCCGAGAGGCGCTGTCCAAGAAGACGGGCAAAGAGGTGATCCTGGAGGTCGAACAGGATCCCGAATTGATCGGGGGGATCGTGACACGGATCGGGGATCTTATACTGGATGGTAGTATTCGAACCCAACTGGTCACTATGAGAGAATCTTTAAAAAGGGGTGAGAGTGTCTGATGGAACTGAGAGCGGAAGAAATC
>JASFPT010000011.1:0-34713 GCA_050115795.1 Desulfobacterales bacterium | reverse complement strand
GCGGTTGCACCGGATGCATCGGTGGCTGGCGAAAGTCCCGTGAAACTCGATCACGTCGGTGTTTCCGGCGGCCTGATGGAGCCCGTCCACATTCTGGGTGATGACGGTTTTCAGCAGGCCCAGCTCTTCCAGGCGCGCCAGGCCCGTGTGGGCCGGATTCGGCCGGGCCGTGTCGAGCAGTTCTTTCATGTCCTTGAGCAGCACGCTCCAGACCTTGGCCGGATCCTGCAGGAAGGCGTCGATACTCGCATACTCCATGGGGTCGATCTTCTCCCACAGCCCTCCGGGCCCGCGAAAGGGCGGGATCCCGCTTTCCACCGAGATCCCTGCGCCGGTCAGGGCGGCCGCGGATTTTGCCTTCACCAGATCTTCGGCAGCCCTTTGGATCAGCTCTTCCATCGCCCATCTCCCGTTGAAAGGGGGACCGTTTTATTTGCAGATGCGGCAAGGATGGTAAACCATGTCCCGTTGTTTTCCCACGTGTTTTGGATTCGAAACCCCCGTCGGATCAGCTCGGTTTTCGCCGCCCGGGCCTCGCTGCGCAGCAGCCCGGAGAGGATGACCCGGGGTTTTTGGACAAAGCCCGGGGCGGCCATCACCTTGTCGAGGACCTCGAAATGGATGTTGGCCAGCAGAAGGTCGGCCTTCCGGTCGACGAACCCTTCGGCCCGCCCCTGGATTGCCAGCACCCGGGAGCCGAGGCCGTTTGCGACCACGTTGCGTCTTGCCGTGTGAGCGGCCAGTGGATTGAGGTCCACGGCCAGGACCCGCCGGCTGCCCAGCTTTGCCGCCGCCAGGGCGAGCACGCCGGTGCCGGTTCCCAGGTCGAGGACGGTCTCCGGGGGGGTGCCCCGGGAAAAGACCGACTGGAGGGCACGAAGGCAGTCGGCGGTGGTCGGATGGGTTCCGCTGCCGAAGACGAGTCCCGGATCCAGGGTCAGAACGATTCCGCCCGGATCGGCCGGCGCATCGGACGCCGGAAACCAGGGCGGCACCAGCGTAATTCCGCCGATCGTCAGCGGCTCGAGGCAGCCGCCCTGCCACTGTTCGTAGGTCATCTGATAGGTGTCGAGCAGGCCGAGGTGGGGCTGGTCGGCGAGCAGCTTTTCGATTCGCTCTGCAGCCGGCCGGGAAAAGAAAAGAAAGGAGGTGTCTTCTTCTTCCCAGTTGCCGAGATACCCGCCGCCGAAGTCGCCTGTCTTGTGGTCGAGGCGTCCGGAAAGATAGTAGATGTGCAGCATCCCGTATGGATTGAAATGCATGGCTGGCTATTCGAGAGGAACGGGTGTCAGTCCGGGGAAGACCTCGCCGGGCCGCGGGGCCGGGCGTTTTGCCCCCCATCGGCCACCGGTCGGCTGTTAAGCATCCCGATTGATCTGGTCGATGTACCATTTCATCGGGTCGATCAGTTTGAAGCCGATTTCCTCGAGCCGCTTTTTGACCCGGACCACGTTGTTGGTCAGCAGATAGGGAAAGACGGCCCGCTTGCCCTTTTCCCCGTAGCGAGCCACCAGCACGCTGCCAAAGGAGATGTTTTCCTCTGTGATCACGTCGACGATCCGCTTGAGCTGTCCGACTTTCTCCTCCACGAGGATCCCCAGCAGCGTTCCGGGCTCCCCGATTCCCAGCACGTTGATAAAGGCCCGGAGAAGGTCGCGAACCGAAATCATGCCCGCCAGCTTTCCGTTTTGATCGACCACGGGAAAGGCGCCGAAACGCTTTTCCTGGATCAGCAGCAGCGCGTCCTGAATGGTCCAGGCCAGCGGGATCGTCACCGGATCTTTGGTCATGATGTCGCTGACCTTGAGTTGGGCGATCCGCTCGCTTTCGGCCTGGGCCGAGGCCGGGTTGCGATAGATGCGGTAGGGCATGGCGCTTCTCAGATCCCGGTCCGTCACGATGCCGATGGGGCGGTTTTCCGGGTCGACCACCGGCAGGTGGCGGATGTTGTTGTCCCGCATCAGTTCCCGGGCGGAAAAAAGGTTCTCGTTGGCGTCGATGGTGATGACCTTTGTCGTCATCGATTTTCCGACCAGCATATCATCCTCCGCACATTATGGCCGGACCCCGGCCAAGGCTTTTGAAAACCATCGGAAGCGTCGCTGCGCCCCATTGGGCTCAGGCGTCAGACGCCGTCTCCCAGAAGAATTTTGACATGGTTGCCCACCAGCTCCGGCAGGCGCTGAAGGGAATACCCCCCCTCCAGCACGGATACGAGCCGTCCGCCGGCGTAGGTCTCGGCCAGGCCGACGATGGTCTTCATGATCCAGGTAAATCCTTCCGTGGTGACCCGCATGTCGGCCATCTCGTCGTCTTCGTGGGCATCGAAGCCGGTCGATACCAAAATCACTTCCGGCTGAAAGGATTCAAAGGCCGGCAAAAGGTCCCGGTTGATCAAATGGCGGTACTCCTCGTCCCCCTGACCGGGAAGGACCGGTGAGTTTCGGGTGTATCCCGTACCCGCCCCGACTCCCTGCTCGAACTCGCGGCCGGTTCCTGGAAACGCGAAGGACGGGTGCTGGTGGATGGAGTAGTAAAAGACGGTGGGGTCCTCTTCGAACAGGTGCTGGGTTCCGTTCCCGTGGTGCACGTCGAAATCGACGATGCCCACACGGTGGATGCCCCACTGCTGCTGGAGATTGCGCGCAGCGATGGCCACGTTGTTGAAATAGCAGAAGCCCATCGCCCTGTCGTGTTCGGCGTGGTGGCCCGGCGGGCGCACCGGACAAAACGCGTTGTCGATCTCCCCCTCCATCATCCGGCGCACCGCTTCCAGAATACCCCCCACCGCCAGCAGGGCGATTTCGTAGGTCTCCGCGCACATCTGGCAGTCCGGGGTGTCGAGCTCCTTTTTCCCGGCTACGCAGGCATCGCCGAAACGTGCGATGTAGGCCTTGTCGTGGACCGTCTCGACCCACTTCGGATCGACCCGGATGCCCTTGAACAGGACCAGCTTGTCCAGCAGCCCGGCCTGCTTGATGCCGTGGTAGGCCGCCAGCAGCCGATCGGACACCTCCGGGTGGTAGGGCCCGGTGTCGTGGATCAGATACCGTTCGTCGAATAGGAACCCGGTTCTTTTCATGATCCGTTCACAATTTTCGAAAAGAGGTCGAAGGCGGCTTTGACCGAAGCGCTTTCTTCGGGCAGCTCCATGGTCGGCTGGCCCTTCATGTCGTAATCGTAGACGGCTTCGTCTTCGGGCACCGCTCCGAGAAACTCCAGGCCGCTGCCTTCGATGTATTGGAGAATCGCGTCGGTCCGGGCGCCGTTTTTGGCCTGGTTGACGATCAAGCAGTTTCGCTTGACGCCGATTTTCAGCTCCCGGGCGAGTTCGCTGATCCGGACGGCGGCCTGAAGGCTTCTGCGGGAGGTGTCCGAAACGATGAGCAGCACATCCACGTCGTGGGTGGTCAGCCGGCTGATGTGCTCCATACCGGCCTCGTTGTCCATGACCAGATACCGGTAATTGCCCACCAGCTTCTCCAGAAAGCCGGTCAGCAGGGTGTTTGCCGCGCAGTAGCAGCCGGCACCCTCGGGCTGTCCCATGACGACCAGGTCAAAGTCCTTCGACTCGACGATGGCCTGTTCCATCCGCATCGACATGAAAACGTCCTTGGTCATCCCGCTGGGGACCTGCCCCTTTTTCATCTCCTCCCGGGCTTGGCCGAGCGTGTCGCTGACGGTCATCCCGAGGACTTCGTTCAGATTTGCGTTGGCGTCGGCGTCGACGGCGAGGATCGGCGTGCGCTTTTCTTTGACCAGGTATTTGACCAAAAGACCGGCAAGGGTGGTTTTCCCGGTTCCCCCTTTGCCGGCAAGGGCGATCGTAAATGCCATGGCGGTTCTTTCCTTTCCTGAAATGCCGAAGATTCGGGCCGGATTCGGCGGATCGTTAGGTATTAAGGCACTTGCCGCTCCCCGTCAAGGGGATTTGAGTCGGATTCCCGGCACCTGGGACGGGCCCAAACACCTTGCATTCACAGGGCCCCTATGGTAGCGTCTGATCGCTTGTAGGGGCCTGTTTTTATTCGAATGGAACAGACTTTCCATGAATTGCGGATTCGCAAAAAAGGGGACGCTTTGCCAATGGATTTTGAACTGACCAAAACGCAGAAAGAGATTCAAAAGGCCGTTCGCGAGTTTGCCAAGGGGGAATTCGACAAGGATCTGGCGCTGGAGCTGGAGCAAAAGCATGAATTTCCCCGGAAGATCTGGGAAAAGGCCGGCGACATCGGCCTGATCGGCGTGCATTTTCCCGAAGAGTACTCCGGACAGGGGCTCGGCTGCCTGGAGGACATCCTCGTGGTGGAGGAGTTGTGCCGGGCCGATTCGACGATCGGAAGCGCCGTGGCCCTTTCCAGTTTTGCTTCCGAACTGATCCTGCACTTTGGCAGCCAGGAGCTCAAAGAGCGCTTCCTGCCCCAGGTGGCCGAGGCAAAGACCCTGTCTGCCGGCGCCTTCACGGAGCCCGATCACGGAAGCGACATTACCTTCATGGACACCTCGGCCGTAAAAGACGGTAACGAATGGGTGGTCAACGGGAGCAAGATCTTCATTACCAACGGCGGCCTGGCCGGCTTTTATTCGGTCCTGTGCCAGACCGATCCGGAGGCCAAACCGAGCTATCGCGGTCAGAGCCTGATCCTGGTGGAGGCCGATCGGCCGGGGCTTTCCGCGACCGATGTCGGCCAGAAGATGGGTATCCGGATGATGGCCACCGCAGAGGTCAACTTCAAGGATGTTCGGGTGCCGGTCTCCAATACCATCGGTGAGGAAGGCAAAGGCTTTTACCACGTGCTTCACTTCTTCGACGAAAGCCGGATCCAGGTGGCGGCCCAGGCGTTGGGAACGGCCCAGGGCGCCTATGACCGGGCCCTGGCCTACGTCAAGCAGCGCGAGCAGTTCGGAAAGAAGATCGCCCAGTTCCAGGTCACCCAACACAAGCTCGCCGACATGGCCACCAAGATCGAACTGGCCCGTCTGATCACCTACAAGGCGGCCTGGAACTTCGACCAGGGTCGGATCGATCCGAAACTGACCTCCATGGCAAAGATGTACGCGGCCCGCACCGCGGTGGAGGTGGCCGACGAGGCGATCCAGCTGCTGGGCGGATACGGCTACATGGCCGAATACGAGGTGGAACGGTTCTACCGGGACGCCAAAATCACCGAAATCTACGAGGGAACCAAGGAGATCCAGAAAAATACGATCGCCGGGGCACTGCTGGGGAAAATAAAATAAAATCGGGTTTTGTGTTTTGTATTTCGTGTTTGGCGGTCGGCGCAGGCCTCATCCAGGGGAATATGGATGATACATTATTTTTCGGAATGATCGTCAAATACAAGTCACCGTAGACGACACACTGCACGCCAAACACCAATCAACCCATCAACCAATCCACTGCGCCATGCTGAGCATTCGCAAAATCGGGGTCCTTGGAAGAACCTACCGCCATCTGAACCGGTACCGGCAGATTTTGGGCATCCTGTTCAAGTACGGCTTTGGAGACCTTGTCGATCGGCTGAAGATCGAGCAGTACATTGAAGTCGGCCTTCAGATGATTTCCCGCAAGAAGCGGGACCGTGTCGAGCGGCTGACCCGCGCCGAACGGATCCGCATGGCGTTCGAGGAGCTCGGACCCACTTTCATCAAACTGGCCCAGGTCCTCTCCGCCCGCCCGGACCTGATTCCTCCCGATTTCGTGGCGGAATTGGCCCGGCTCCAGGACAAGGTGCCGCCCGCTGATTTTTCGGACCTGCACGGTATCCTCAGCACCGAGTTGAACAGGACCAGCGAAGAGATTTTCCATTCCATTGAAGAGATTCCCCTGGCCTCGGCTTCCATCGCCCAGGTCCACCGGGCGCGCCTCATGGACGGAGAAGACGTGGCGGTGAAGATCCAGCGGCCCGGGATTCGGAAGATCATCGAGGTCGACCTGGAAATCATGCTTCACCTGGCCACGCTGATCGAACGCCACGTGGAGGAATTTTCCCTGCACCGGCCGGTGAAGATCGTCGAGGAGTTCGCGCGCACCATCGAAAAGGAGCTGGATTTTGTCCTGGAGGCCGATAACATGGAGCGGTTTTCCGCGCAGTTCCTCCAAGACCCCTATATCTACGTGCCCAAGGTGTTTCGGGAAGCCTCCTGCAGCCGGGTGTTGACCATGGAGTTCATCCAGGGGGTCAAGGTTTCGGAGGTGGAAAAAATCGACGCCGCCGGGCTCGACCGGAAGTTGATCGTGGATCGCGGGGCCGAGTTTCTTTTGCGGCAGATCTTTGAAAACGGCTTTTTCCATGCGGACCCGCATCCGGGCAATATCTTCGTTTTGCCGGGAAACGTGATCTGCATGCTCGACTACGGAATGGTGGGCAGCATCGTCCTCCAGACCCGGGAGCGCTTCGTGGACCTCATCAGCGCCGTGGCTCAGCGGGATTCGGCCCGGGCGGTGCAGGTGCTGCTTCGGCTGACCGAATGGGAGGAGGAGCCCGACATGAGGCGCTTCGAACGGGAGGTGGACGACTTCATGGGCCGGCACCTGTACCGTCCCCTGAAAAGCATCGAGATGGGAGGGCTGCTTCAGGAGCTGCTGGAGACGGCAGCCCACCATCGCCTCCGGATCCCGTCCGACACGTTCATGATGATGAAGGCCCTGGCCACCATCGAAGGCGTGGCCAGGATGCTCGACCCGGATTTCGAAATGATTGCCAAGGCCGCGCCTTTCGTGGAAAAAGTCAAGCTCGAACGATTTTCTCCCCGGCGCATATCCGAAGACGCCTTCCGGATGGGGGCGGACTTTCTTCTTTTTCTCCAGCAGTTTCCCAAGGACGCCCTGGAGATCTTCCGGCTCATCCGGCAGCGGAAGCTTTCGATCAACTTGGAGCACCAGGGGCTGGCGAACATGCTCGCCACCCACGACCAGATCAGCAACCGCATTTCCTTTTCGATCATCATCGCCGGGTTGATCGTGGGCTCGGCGCTGATCGTCATCTCCGAAATCCCGCCCCTTTTCTACGGCATCTCCCTGATCGGCATCATCGGTTTTCTGGCCGCAGCGGTCATGGGTATCTGGCTGCTGGTGGCCATCCTGCGCAAAGGCAGCCTCTAAATCCATGCGCTGCGCACATTGATCAACGGCGGCTGCGCCGCCGTCTATAAAATCGCGGAGCGATTTTATTGCAGGTGTTCGCGGATTCGCCGGGCGCTGTCGGTCAGGGGGATTTCCCAGAACTGTTCAATCCGCCGGGCGATCCGGACGACGGCCTCTGCAGAAGGGCTTTCCGGCGAGAAGGGCAGGTGGGCGCGGCGGGCTTTGATCGAGTCGGCCACGAAAGGGTCTTCGAAGACGACGCCGAAATAGTCCACCGCTATGGAAAGCGATTCTGCGACGGCGGCGTCCATCTTTTCGCTGATCTGGAAGTCTTCCGGGTGCAGGGCGCGATTGAACAGCACGCGGGGACGAAACTGCGCCAGCAGCGTGCCGGTCTGTTCCCCGGCGTTCGGATCGAGGGAAAAAATTCTCGTCTTCAGATCCGACAGGCTGGAATGCTGCCGCTCCAGAGGCCGGCGGTATTCGTCTGCGAGGAGCTTCCGGATGGTCGGACGGCTGGAAAAAGCCTTCTCGATGGTCCGAAGAAAGAAGAATCTCAGAAATGTCATCAGGTTCGTGATGGCCGGGTATTCGGGCGTTGTGACCAGCAGGCCGTGGCGGGAGAGGCGGAAAAAATCGAGGGTGTTGAAAGAAGTTCCGGCCGAAAGGTCGAGCAGGACATAATCGGCGGGAAGTTCGCGAAGTCTTGTGATCAGACGCCGCTTCTGCTGATCGCCGATGTTGGCCAGAAAAGGGGTCCTCGCATCCCCGGCGACAAAGCCCAGATTGTCGATTTCCGTCGGAGAGACCAGGTCCTTCAGTTCGCTGCTCCTGGCCTTGAGAAAATCGCCGACGCCGGGGATGTGGTTTTTCAAGCCGAGAAAGGTGTGAAGGTTGGAGGCCCCCAGGTCCAGATCTACAGCGATCACGTTGTGGCCCATCTGGGCCAGGGCGATGGCCAGATTGGCGGTCAGAAAGCTTTTGCCGACGCCTCCCTTTCCGCTGGCCACCGGAATGAGGGTAGACATGGGGTGTCCTCCTTTCCGCGAAGGGTAGCGGAATTCATCGGGAATGTAAAATGCCCGGCGGGTGATGGGGAGGGCGACACCGGAGGCGCGAGCACGATCCGGAGGTCATCACCCGGCGCGCAGCGATTCATTTGCGCTCAACGAAAGAGCGCAGCAGCGCGAGATTCACCCGGTCCCAGTCCTTTCCTCCTTCTTTTTTCGGGGTTTCGATGATCTTGGCCACCTTTGCCAGCCGGGGCTCGGCCATCAACGCCCGAAAGGCCCCCTTTCCGATCATTCCCCGACCGATATGCTCGTGGCGGTCGACCCGGCTTCCGAGCCCCTTTTTGGCGTCGTTGAGATGAACCAGAAAAAGGTGTTGGAGGCCGATGATCCGGTCGAAAGTCGACAGGGTTTTGGATACGGCCGTCGCGGTCCGGATGTCGTAGCCGGCGGCAAAGACGTGGCAGGTGTCGAGGCAGACCCCGATCCGCCCCCGGGATTCCGCCTTCCCGATGATCTCTGCGATCTGTTCGAAGCGGTGGCCGATGCCGGATCCTTGCCCGGCCGTGGTTTCCACCAGCAGCCGGGTGTTGAGGCCCGGAGCAGAGGCCAGGATCCGGTTGATGCTGTCGATGATTCGCGCGAGCCCCGCTTTTTCCCCCGCGCCCATGTGCGCGCCGGGGTGCAGCACGACATAGGGGATGGAAAGCTTCGAGGCCCTGTCAAGCTCCCGGGACAGGGCGGCACAGGACTTTTTGTGCTTTTCTTTGTCCGGCGCGGCCAGGTTGATCAGATACGAAGTATGGGCGGCGATCTCCTGGATGCCTGTTTCCCGGGCGGCCTCGCAAAACCGCTCGACTTGCTCGCCGGTGACCTCCCGCTCCTTCCAGGTGTTGGCGTTTTTCGTAAAGAGCTGGGCCGCGGTGCAGCCGTATTCGGCCGCCGTATACAGGGCCCTTTCCAGCCCTCCGGCGATGGAGAAATGCGCCCCGAGCAGGGGCCCGGGGGTATCGTGCGGTTTTGTCAAATGCAGTGGCTCCGGGTGCTGAGAAGATGAACGTCGAAAATCAAAGAGTGAACGCCGAACGTCCAACGTTCACCATTTTCCTTCACGCAGTTTGCCGACCGCTCTCTACCCCAGCGTCTTTTCCGGATAGGGGCACCACTTTCGAACCGGGCACTTCGGGCAGGCGGGTTTTCGCGCCGTGCAGGTTTCCCGGCCGAAGTAGATCAGACGAAGGGAAAAGTCATTCCAGTCCTTTCTGGGGACAATCTCCATCAGGTCGAACTCGATTTTGACCGGATCTTTGTTCGCCGTGAACCCGAGCCGCCGGGAGATGCGGTTCACGTGGGTGTCGACGACGATCCCGGGAATGCCGAAGGCGGCCCCCAAAACAACGTTGGCCGTTTTGCGGCCGACACCGGGAAGCTTCACCAGGGCCTCCAGGTTGTCGGGGACTTGTCCGCCGTGGCGTTCCACAAGGGCCGCGGCACATTTCTGTATGTTTTTCGCCTTGTTCCGAAAATACCCGGTCGGCCGGACAAGCTCGGCAAGGGTGTCGATGTCGACCGCGGCAAAGGCTTGGGGCGTATTCAGCTTTTGAAAGAGGGTCCTGGTGACGGTATTGACTTGCTTGTCCGTGCACTGGGCCGAGAGAATCGTCGCCACCAGGAGCTGAAAAGGGGTTTGGTGGCGAAGCTGGGTCTTGACCTCGGGATAGGTCTTTTTTAAGGTCTGCCGAATTTTGTCCGCGCGCTGACGCTCTTTTTTATTGTTCATGCGGTTCTTCTCCCGGGGACGGTGTGGATGACCGGCAGCCGACGCGCCGGATCGAGCGGGGCCGGCTCGCAGGCACCGGGCCATCTGGGTTTCTTTGCCGGTTCAGCGTTGATGCCGGTCGGATCGTGCTTAGGGTAACCTCTGTGTGAACCGATACCGCGCCGCTTCCGATGCGGCCGCAGTCGTCGTGGTAGATATCATGAATCTGACCGAGAAAAAAGTTCGCGCCCTGGGGCTTTGCTCCGGCGGCCTGGACAGCATTCTTTCCGGCCTGGTGCTGCGGCGCCAAGGGATCGCGGTGGAGTGGATTTCCTTCGAAACGCCGTTTTTTTCGGCCCGGAAGGCCCGGAAAGCCTCGGCCCTGACCGGAATCCCCCTGCGGGTGGAAGACATCACCCCCTCCTATCTGGAGATGCTAAAGGAACCGAACTGCGGCTACGGGCAGCACATGAACCCCTGCCTGGATTGTCACTCCCTCATGTTTCGACATGCCGGTCGTATCATGCAGTCCGACGGGTTCGATTTCCTGTTCAGCGGAGAGGTCGTCGGCCAGCGCCCCATGTCCCAGACCAGGCCGTCCCTGCGATACGTGGAGAAAAACTCCGGATTCGACGGATACATCCTGCGGCCGCTAAGCGCCCGGCTTCTTCCGGAAACCATCCCGGAAAAAGAAGGTCTCGTGGACCGCGAAGGGCTGCTCGACATCTCCGGACGCGGGCGCAAACGTCAGATCGCGCTTGCCGAAGAATTCGGGGTCACCGAGTATCCGGCGCCGGCCGGCGGATGCCTGCTCACCGACAAAAACTACTGCCGCCGCCTCCGGGACCTGTTCGACTGCCGGAAACCCCTCGACGAGAGGGAACTTCATCTTCTTCGATACGGACGGCATTTTCGGCTCGACAAGGAGACCAAGCTGATCGTGGGCCGGACCCAGACGGAAAACGAGCGAATGCTCGATTACCATGACCCGGCCCGGGAGCATCTGCTGAAAACCAGGCGGTATCCAGGTCCGATCGGCCTGGTGAGCGTCGGGGCCTCCGAAAACCTGCTGATCCTGGCCGCGGCCATTTGCGCGGGCTACAGCAAGGCCCCGGATGATCTGCCGGCCCAGGTGGACATCTCCGGTGCTGGAATGAAATCCGTCCTACCGGTCCGGCCCGCCGACGTCCAGCACCTTCTGATTTCGCCTTGATTCCGGTCTGTTGGGGTGTGGTTTGTGGTGCGTGGTTTGTGGTGGGTGGCAGGGGTGCGCGTCGGTGTGCAATTGCGGTTTCATCTGTTTTTTTTGGCATCAGATCCATAAACGATCATTTGTCGGTGACTTTTCGACAAGCCATAACCACACACTACAAACCACAAACCACCTACCACTTACCACTTGCCACAAACCAGGCTATCCTTTCGTGGCGAGCTGCCCGCAGGCGGCGGCGATGTCTTGCCCTTTGCTTCTGCGGATGATCGTGGTGTAGTGGCTGTCGAGCAGGATTTTTTGAAACGCCAGGATGGTCTCCTCGTTTGGGCGGGAAAACGCCGAACCCGGGTGCGGGTTGAATGGAATCAGGTTGATTTTACTGCGGATCGGTCGAAGGAGCTTGGCCAGGCGGCGGGCGTCGGCTTCTGAATCGTTGATGCCGGAGAGCAGGATGTACTCGAAGGTGATCCGCCGCCCTTTTTGCAGGGGGTAGCGGCGGCAGGCCTCCAGCAGCTCCCGGAGGGGGTATGTTCGGTTGATGGGCATCAGCCGGTCGCGGGTCTCATCGTCGGTGGCATTCAGCGAGACGGCCAGATTGACCCGCGTCTTTCGGCCCAGATCAGCCATGCGGGGGACAAGCCCGGCCGTGGAAATCGTGATCCGCTGTCCGGAAAACTTCAGCCCGTAGTCGTTGTCGGTCAGGGTGTCCAGCGCGCTGACCAGCGCGTCGAAATTGGCCAGGGGCTCTCCCATCCCCATGAAAACGATGTTGGTCAGAGGCCGGCCGGGATCGGCCTCCCGGACAAGATCCCGCACCTGGGCCACGATCTCCCCCCGACTCAGGTTCCGCACCAGTCCATGTTCACCGGTTCTGCAGAACCGGCACCCCATCGCGCAGCCGACCTGGCTGGAGACACACAGGGTGCTGTGGCCCCGCTCGGGCATGACCACAGCTTCCACGGCGGCCCCGTCGGTGAGCCGGAGCCGGTACTTCCGGGATCCGTCTTCGGATTCGGCTACCGCGTCGACCGCAAGGCGGGGGATCTGGAACGCCTCGTGGAGCATCGCCCGCAACCCTTTGCTCAGATCGGTCATCTGGTGAAAGTCGTCCTGCTGACGGATATAGACCCATTTGCACACCTGGTCGGCCCGGTAGGGCTCCACCGACCGTTCCGTGAACCAGCGGGCCAACTCCCCCCGCTCGAACTCCAGAAGGCTGGTTTTGGAATCGGTGTTTTCCATGGCGGTGAGGCGCACACCTGGTTTCGGGTGATCGGAAGTCGATGAATCCGCGGATCAATTCCTCGGGCGAGCGGCCTTTCGGCCGTTTGAACGAGCAGCGCATGACCCATCTGCTTACCGAATCTCGGGCGGCCAATGCCGGCCAAGATTCGCTTGACATATCATTTGTTTCAATCTACTTTCAAGGTTTGCAATTTTAGCCAGCTGGCAATCTGCCAGTTGCGCCGTTTTTGCCGTGAAATGAGCAGATTATGTTCGACAATTTAAGCGACAAGCTCACCGAGGTCTTCAAGAAACTCAAGGGCCACGGCAAGCTGACGGAGAAAAACGTCGAAGAGGGGCTTCGGCAGGTGCGGATGGCCCTGCTCGAGGCGGACGTCCACTATAAGGTTGTAAAGCAGTTCATTGCCGATATCAAGGCCAGGGCCCTGGGGCGGGAGGTGCTCTCCAGCCTGACGCCGGGCCAGCAGGTGGTCAAGATCGTCAACGAGGAGCTGACGGCCCTCTTGGGGGGCGAACACCAGCAGCTGACCCTCCAGGGGCCGATGCCGGTATCGATCATGCTGGTGGGCCTCCAGGGCTCCGGCAAGACAACGACCGCCGGCAAGATCGCCGTCCACCTGCGCAAGCAGGGGAAAAAGCCGTATCTGGTTCCGGCGGACGTGTACCGGCCGGCGGCGATCGACCAGCTGAAAAAGCTGGGCGAGCAGATCTCGGTGCCGGTGTTCCCCTCCAAGGCCGATGCCGATCCGGTTCAAATCTGTTCCGATGCCAGAACCGAGGCGCAAATGGCCGGATGCGACACCCTGCTGCTGGACACGGCCGGCCGCTTGCACGTGGACGAGGCTTTGATGGCCGAACTCGCCCGGATCAAGGCGGCGGTCGGGCCTTCCGAGATTCTGCTGGTGGCCGATGCCATGACCGGCCAGGACGCGGTCAACATCGCCAAGGCGTTCAACGACGAACTGGATATCGGCGGGGTCGTTTTGTCCAAAATGGACGGCGACGCCCGGGGCGGTGCGGCGATTTCGATTCGCTCTGTCACCGGAAAGCCGATCAAATTCGTCGGAACCGGGGAAAAACTCGTCGACCTGGAGGCCTTTCACCCGGAGCGGATGGCCTCCAGAATCCTGGGCATGGGCGATGTTCTGACGATGATCGAAAAGGCCCAGGCCGTTGTGGACGAGAAAAAGGCGGCCGAGCTCGAGAAGAAACTGCGAAAGAGCCAGTTTACCCTCGAGGATTTCCGGGACCAGATGGTGCAGATCCGAAAGATGGGGTCTCTGGCCGACCTGATGAAAATGATACCGGGCATGGGAAAAGCCAAACAGCTGAAAAACCTGCAGGTGGATGAAGGCGAACTGGTGCGCGTTGAAGCGATGATCAATTCCATGACCCATCAGGAGCGGCGCAATCATGCCATTATCAACGGCAGCCGCCGCCGCCGCATCGCGAAAGGGAGCGGAACCAGCGTTCAGGACGTAAACCGGCTGCTGAAAAACTATACCCAGGTCATGAAAATGATCAAGAAAATGAACAAAGGCGGCATGCGCGGCATGGGCCGGGGGATGCTGCCGATCTAAAGGAGAGGTTGAATGTCCGTAAAAATCAGATTGGCTAGACATGGCGCCAAGAAACGGCCCTTTTACCGCATCGTGGTCGCCGACAGCGAATCACCCCGCGACGGGCGTTTTCTGGAGGTGGTGGGAACCTACAACCCGCTGACGGATCCGGCCCAGGTCGACCTGAAGCAGGAACGGGTCAAACACTGGATGGAACAAGGCGCCAAGCCCACCGACACGGTAAAAAGCCTTTTGAAAAAAGAGGGGTTTTTTGCTAACTTAAACTAGTTCCGTTGCCCAGCCACCCAATCGCCAACAAAGGAGATGGAGCGATGAAAGAGCTGATCAAGTACATTGCCCAGGCTTTGGTGGACAATCCGGAACAAGTGTCGGTGGATGAGGTCGAGGGGAATCAGACTTCCGTACTCGAACTCAAGGTGGCGAAGGAAGATCTCGGCAAGGTGATCGGGAAGCAGGGCCGGACCGCAAGGGCGATGCGCACGATTCTGAGTGCAGCGTCGGCTAAAATCAAGAAGCGAACGGTTCTGGAGATCATCGAGTAGCGGTTGCACCCTTTCCTGCGGATGAAACCATTACTCCCTGTCGGTGAAATCGTCGGCATCTACGGCGTCAAAGGAGTCGTAAAGGTCAGATCCCATTTTGATGAGGATTCGATCTATCGGTCTGGAACGCGCGTTTTCATAGAAGATGCCCGGGGACGCCGATCATCGCATAGCATCGAATGGGCAAGGGCGCACAAGCGCCTGCTGCTGGTCGCCTTAGAGAATATTTTCCGAAAAGAGAGTGCCGAAGCGCTGGTCGGAGCCCGGATCCTGGCCGAAAGGGAGTTGCTGCCGGAGCCGGAAGAAGGCGAATACTACTGGTCTGATCTGATCGGACTTTCGGTCCATTCCACGGACGGGCAGTACCTGGGGCGGTTGGAAGACATCATTGCCACCGGAAGCAATGATGTTTTCGTGGTTAGGGACGGAGACCGGGAAACCCTGCTTCCGGCGCTGGAGCGGGTGGTCAAGGAGATCGACATCGAACAGGGCCGGATGCGGGTGGACGTCCCCGACGGGCTCTGAAGAACAGGCAAGGGGGGCTCTTTTCGGCAATCGTCGGAAATGGGGAAAAAGAGGGGATGCATTTTATCGTTCTGACCATTTTCCCCGAGCTCTTCGACGCCTTCTGGCATCACGGAATGATCCGGCGGGCGATCCAGCAGGGTTTGATCGCCGCTGAGGCCGTCAATATCCGGGACTACGCCGAGGGCCGCCACAAGGTAACCGACGACCGGCCATACGGCGGTGGAAGCGGAATGGTCATGAAGCCCGAGCCCCTGGCCCGGGCGATTCGGGCCGCCAAAAAATCGGCCCCGACGGCCGTCACGGCGCTGCTCACCCCCCAGGGAAGGGTGCTGAGCCAGCAGGTGGCCTCGGAGTTGGCGACCCTGGACGAACTGATTCTGGTCTGCGGTCGATACGAGGGCGTCGACGAGCGGATTTGCCAGCAGCACATCGATCTGGAGATTTCGATCGGAGACTATGTGCTGACCGGCGGCGAGCTGGCGGCGATGATCGTCATCGATTCGACCATCCGTTTGATTCCAGGGGTTCTGGGCGGAGCCGATTCGGCCGAGAAGGACTCGTTTTCAGACAGCCTGCTCGAGCACGGGCACTACACCCGTCCGCCGGAGTTCGAGGGGGAGGCGGTCCCGGAGGTCCTTCTTTCCGGACACCATGGTGCCATCGAGCAGTGGCGGCTGGAGATGTCGCTGATCCGAACCCTGCTCAAAAGACCGGACCTGCTGATGAACCGGCCCCTCGACGGACAGGCGGTCGAAATGCTCAAAAAATGGGGCCGCACGATAGAGCGGATCGTTGACGCCCAATCTGTATGTTGCACTGATCCACCACCCGGTGGTGAACCGGAAAGGTGATGTCATCGCCTCGGCGGTGACCAACCTGGATCTGCACGATATCGCCCGGGCGGCGAAAACCTTCGGCCTCAGGCGGTTTTACGTGGCCACGCCGCTTGGAGACCAGCGGGAGATCGCCGCGCGGATCGTCGCGCACTGGACCGAGGGTGTCGGCGGCCGTCTCAATCCGATGCGGAAAGAGGCCCTGGCGTTGATCCGAATGACCGGCAGCCTGGCCGAGGCCGCCGCCGATGCGAAGCGCGAGGCCGGCACGGCCCCGTATCTCGTCGCCACCTCGGCGAGGCAGCAGGGGGCGACAATCGATTTTCAGGGGCTTCGGCAGCGGGTGCGCGCCGGGGAGCCCGTGATGGTGGTTCTGGGGACCGCCTGGGGGCTTGCCGCAGAGGCCATCGACGCCTGCGACGGCTTGCTGGCGCCGATCGCAAGCGGCACCGGCTACAATCACCTGTCGGTGCGGTCGGCGGCTGCGATCATTTTCGACCGGATCCTGGCTCCACCAGAAGAGCCGAAACGATAAGAAAAAGCATCCAAGAAGGTTTAGATCACTTGAAAGGGTTTTGGGACATGGAAAAAATCAGACAGCTCGAAAGAGAACACATTCGACTCGATCACCCGCAGTTTGTTCCGGGCGATACCGTCAAGGTGCACGTCAAGATCAAGGAGGGTGAAAAAGAGCGAATTCAGGTCTTCCAGGGGGTGGTGATCAGCCGCCGGGGCGCCCAGGCCGGGGCGAGCTTCACCGTACGGAAGGTTTCCTACGGTGTAGGGGTCGAGCGGGTGTTTCCGCTGCATTCCCCCATCATCGACAAGATCGAGGTCGTCACCCGCGGGCGGGTGCGGCGCGCCAAGATCTATTACCTGCGCAAGCTGAGGGGAAAAGCGGCCCGGATCCAGGAAAAGCGGGTCGTATAGACGCATTCTGCGGACGGGTTTGACGCGTTTTCCTTCCCGGCACCGCCCGCCATCCGAGAATCGCCTGGACCGGCGCCGTCTCGAAAAATCGGTCCGCAACGGGGGGTCGGTCGGCCCGATTCCCGAAAATCGGTTTGACGGATGGAAAACGACCGCTGGGAATTTGAAAATCGAGCCGCCCAAGAGGGTTTTTCCCTCGTTTGCGGCGTCGACGAAGCCGGCCGGGGTCCCCTGGCCGGTCCGGTGGTGGCCGCGGCCGTGACCCTTCCCCGTTCTTTTACCGGCGACGACGTCATCGATTCCAAGAAACTGACGCCCAAAAAGCGCGACCGGCTTTACGATCACATCTATGTCCATGCCGATGCCGTGGGCATCGGCATCATCGATCCGGTGGAAATCGATCGGATCAACATCCTTCGCGCCGCGCTGCTGGCCATGGCCATTGCCGTGGAAAACCTGCGCCCCCGTCCCGACTATCTCTTGATCGACGGAAACCAGAAAATTCCCTCGGCCGTTCCACAAAAAGCGGTGGTCGGGGGGGACGCCTTGAGCATCTCCATCGCCGCCGCCTCCATTGTCGCCAAGGTGACCCGGGACCGTCTCATGGAGCGATACGACCAGGAGTTTCCTGAATTCGGATTCGCCCGCCACAAAGGATACCCGACGGCTGCCCACCGGGAAGCGATTCGGCGTCACGGTTTTTGCGCCATCCACCGGACGAGTTTCAAAGGCGTTCGCGAACTGATCTCCCAGCCTTGTCTTCCCTGCCGATGACACGACAGCGGCAACAATTGGGGAAAAAGGGGGAAACCCTGGCCTCCTGGTATTTGAAGGCCTGCGGGTACCGGATTCTGGCGCAAAACTACCGAAACCCCATGGGAGAGATCGATATCATCGCCAAAGAAAGCGGTACGCTTGTGTTCGTGGAAGTCAAGGCGCGGCGGGACGACCGCTACGGGCCTCCCAAGGCGGCGGTGACCCCCAAAAAGCAGGAGACCCTTTCCAAGACCGCCCTGTTCTATCTGAAAGAAACGGGCCAGATGGACCGCCGCGCCCGGTTCGATGTGGTCTCCATCCGCATGGCCTTTATGCCGCCGCGGATCGAGCTGATCCGAAACGCCTTTGAACTGGCTTACGGAACCGGGTCGGGCCCATGACCGCATCCTCCGCCAAGAAAAAGCCGACCGCCGGGACGCTGTTTGTGGTGGCAACGCCCATCGGAAATCCGGAGGATATCACCCTTCGGGCGATCCGGGTGCTCGGGGAGGTGGACTGGGTGGCGGCCGAGGACACCCGCTGCTCCCGTCGGCTGCTCAAGCACCACGGTATTTCCGCTTCGCTGGTCTCTTTTTACGAGCACAACGAGCAGCGGCGAACGCAGGAGCTGATCCGTCGCCTGGCGGAGGGATCCAGCGGCGCCCTGATCTCCACCGCCGGAACCCCTACCGTGTCCGATCCGGGCTTTCGCCTGGTGACCGCCGCGGCAAAGTTGGGGATACCGGTGGTGCCGGTGCCGGGTCCCACCGCAGCGGCAGCGGCCCTGAGCGCTTCGGGGCTGCCCACCGACGCCTTCGTATTTGTCGGCTTTCCGCCGAAAAAACCGAAGGCCCTGCAGCGGTTCCTGGAGCGTCTCTCCGCTGAAGAAAAGACCCTGATTTTCTACGAATCGCCGGTCCGAATCGTGTCGCTGTTGGAGGCGGTCGAGGCGGCGTTCTCGGATCGCAGGGCCGTGTTGGCCCGGGAGATGACCAAACCCCACGAGGAATTTCTCCGCGGCCGCATCTCCGAAATTCGCCGGAATCTTTCCGCGCGGGCCGCCGTAAAGGGGGAGTGCACCTTGCTGGTGGCCGGGGCGACCGACACCGGCGAACCGTCTGCAGATGATCTTGCCGAGGCCGTCGGCCAGGCGCTTGACGCCGGAATGAGCGTTTCGGAGGCGGCCAGGGCCATCGCCGGCCGATATCGCATGCCCCGGAGCCGGGTATATGAGACGGCCCTTTCGCTCAAGAAGAATCGTCACGCCGGAGAAGGAGGCTCATGAAAAACCTGGAAAGCATTTTTTCCCCCGAATCGGTGGCCGTTGTCGGTGCATCGACTACCGCCGGCAAGGTCGGCCACGACATCTTTGCCAATATCCTTCGCGGCGGGTTTTCCGGAACCCTGTTTCCGGTCAATCCAGGCGCCCGGTCGGTGCTCAGCGTCAAGGCCTACCCGAGCGTTTCGGCGATCCCGGATCCGGTGGACCTGTCCATCGTGATCCTGCCCCCGCCCCTGGCGCTCAAGGCCGTAGAAGATTCGGTGGAAAAGGGGGTGAACGGGATCGTCATCGTCTCGGCGGGGTTCCGGGAGGTCGGCGAGGAAGGGCGCCGTATCGAGGATCGGATCGTTGCCATCTGCAAAGAGCGCGGCGTTCGTGTGGTGGGGCCCAACTGCCTCGGCGTGATCAACCCGCAGCCGTCGGTCCGTCTCAATGCGAGTTTTTCCGCCCGGATGCCCAAACCCGGCAACATCTCTTTCATCTCCCAGAGCGGGGCGCTTTGCACCGCGGTTCTTGATTTTGCGGCCGATCGCGATTTCGGCTTCTCCAAGTTCATCTCCATCGGAAACAAGGCCGACGTCGACGAGCTCGACCTGCTTCAGTACCTGCACGGAGACTCCCATACGGAGGTGATCATCCTCTACCTGGAGGAGCTTCGCCGGGGGCCGGAATTTATCGAGGCCGTCAAGGAGATCACCTCCGGATTCCGACGAACCCCCGTGCTCGTCATCAAGTCCGGCAGAACGGTGGCCGGTGCCCAGGCCGCCGCATCCCACACCGGCGCCCTTGCAGGCTCGGAGGCCGTCTACGACGCGATTTTTCAGCAGGCGGGGATCATCCGGGCAGAGACCATCGACGAACTGTTCGACTTTGCAAACGCGTTTGCCTACAAGACCGAAAGTGCCCTGGGAAAGACCCGGCGAAAGGTTCCCACCGGCAACCGGGTGGCGATTGTGACCAATGCGGGCGGGCCGGGGATCGTCGCCACCGACATGACGGTCTCGGCCGGACTTCAGCTCGCCCGGTTTGCCCCGGACACCGTAAAGGCGCTGGCCAGCCACCTGCCGAAGACCGCCAATTTGAACAACCCGGTGGATGTGATCGGCGACGCCTCCCAGGACCGCTATGAAAGCGCCCTTCAGGCGGTGATCGCCGACGAGGGCGTCGACGGTGCGCTGGTGATCCTGACACCCCAGTCGATGACCAACGCGCGGGGAACGGCCGAGGCGGTGGTCCGCACCGCCCGCACCACCCACAAGCCGATCCTGTGCTGTTTCATGGGGATCGTAGACGTCTCTCCGGGGGTGAAATACCTCCAGTCGCACGGGTATCCGGTGTTTCGCTTTCCGGAAAATGCGGCCAAGGCCTTCGGCGCGCTGTACCGTCATTTTCGGTGGCTGAGCCGCCGCCACCTGGAGCAATACCGATTCAAGCACGACACGGAGGCTGCCGCCGGTATCATCCGGGATGCGCTGGCCGCCGGCAAAACCTACCTCGGGGAATTGGAAGGCAACCGTATCCTCCAGGCCTACGGCTTTTCCGTGCTTCCGACCCGCCTGGCAGCCGACGGGGCCGAGGCGGCGAAGATCGCCGGCGAGATCGGGTATCCGGTGGTCATGAAGATCGTTTCCCCCGACATCGTGCACAAGTCCGATGCCGGCGGGGTGGTGGTGGGAATCGAAACCGAGGAGCAGGTGCGGGAAAGCTTTGCCGGCATCGTTTCCGCGGCGCGCAGCTACAAGTCCGATGCGGTCATCGACGGGGTGCTCGTGCAGAAGATGGCCCCGCCCGGAAACGAGGTCATCCTCGGCATGAACCGCTACCCGGTCTTCGGCCCGCTCCTGATGTTCGGTTACGGCGGTATTTTCGTGGAGGTTTTCAAGGACGTCTCTTTCCGGCTGGCCCCCATCGGTCGAAACGAGGCCCGCCGGATGGTCCGCCAGATCAAGGGCTTCAAGCTGCTGGACGGGTTCCGGGGAAAGCCGAAAAGCGACATATCGGACCTGGAGCAGGCGATGGTCCGCTTGTCGGACATGGCCGTGGCCCACCCGGAGATCAAGGAGCTGGACATCAACCCGATGCTGGCCCACCCGGATGGAGAAGGGGCCACGGTGGCCGACTGCCGGATCATTCTGGAGCCGCCGGAAGAGGTGTAACGCGGTCTCGCAGCAACAGCGAACGTTTCCGATTCGCGTGGCTTTGGGGCTTTGCCCGAACGACCGGCAAAACCCGTCTCCAAGAGCGCCGATTGCCCGGCGAGGCCCGTTTGATGACGGGCGAGCACGATATTTTGAAATGAACACAGCCGATTCCAGGATCGCCATCTACCCTGTCGTTCTGAAAGTGCCGAAAGAAAAAGAGGCGCTCAAGGGAAGGGAAAAGGTGCGCTTCTTGAGCGATTTTGCCAGGGTGGCCCTGCGCCGGTCCGCCGCCCGGCTGGGCGTCGATTTGCCGAAACTGGAAAAAAGGGAAAACGGGGCACCGGTTCCGACGGCGGGGACTTACTGGTCGATTGCCCACAAGAGCCGGTATGTGGCGGCGGTGGCGGCTCCGAGGCCCGTGGGCATCGACATCGAACAGATAAGGCCGTTTAAAGACGGACTGGCCGAAAAGATCGGAACGCCGGAAGAGTGGGGCCTTTTTCCCGGAGACCGCCGACTCGCTTTCTTCCGCTGCTGGACGGCGAAAGAAGCGGTGCTCAAGGGTGAATGCATCGGCATCGCGGGCCTTTCGGGCTGCCGGATCGTCTCTGTCGACGGTCCCCGCCGCCTCTTGGTTGTTTACCAAGAGAGGACCTGGACGGTCGATTCCCGGCTGGACGACGAACACCTCACCGCCGTGGCGGGAGACGGCTTTGCCCCGACATGGACCGGCCCGGGAGAAGAAAGATGACCGGCCACCGTCTTGAAGTGATGTCCTCCACCATGGGGATCTGCCGGCTCGAAGCCGGTCAAACCGTTCCCCGCTGGGCGGCGAGGGCGGGGTTCTTCTCGATTACGGCAACTTCAGACGAGGTTTCCGTGGTCTGCCCCGAGCCGTCGATTCCCGAAGGTGTTGTCTGCAGCCGCGGTTGGCGGGCGTTGAAGGTAAAGGGCCCCCTCGACTTCTCAAAAGTCGGCGTACTGGCGGCGCTGGCAGGCCCTCTGGCCCGGGCGAAGATTTCCATCTTTGTCATCTCCACCTACGACACGGACATCCTGATGGTTCGCTCCGCCGACCTTCACAAGGCCGTGGATGTCCTGGTGGAGGCCGGCCACCGGGTCGACGGCTGACGGCGAAAGGGTTTTTCTGGCCGCCGGTTTTCTGGTATTTCTTTTCCATTTTGGATGGAATTGACAACCCGATCAGCACCCATAGGACCGCTGCCGTCGGAACGTTATTCTGACAAGCGCTCTACACGGAAAGATCCCGCAAAAGAGAGGTTCATCATGGCAAAGGTACTCATCATCGGAGCCGGGGGCGTCGGGAGCGTGGTGGTTCAAAAATGCGCGCAGGTGCCGGAGGTCTTTTCCGAGATCGTTCTGGCCAGCCGCACCCTGGAAAAATGCGAACAGATCCGCGGGCTCGTCGAGCGGCCCATAGAGGTCTTCCAGGTCGATGCAGACGACACGGGCCAGCTCGCGGAACTGATCCGCCGCGTCTCGCCGGATCTGATCGTCAACGTGGCCCTTCCCTATCAGGACCTGACGATCATGGACGCCTGCCTGGAAACCGGCGTGGATTACCTGGACACGGCCAACTACGAGCCGCCCGACGAGGCCAGGTTCTGCTACAGATGGCAATGGGACTACCACGACCGGTTCCGGGAAAGAGGGCTCATGGCGCTTCTGGGCTGCGGCTTTGACCCCGGGGTGACCAACATCTTCTGCGCCCATGCGCGGAAGGCGCACTTCGATGAAATCGGGTTCATCGACATCATGGACTGCAACGCCGGCGAGCACGGCCACCCGTTTGCCACCAACTTCAACCCCGAGATCAACATCCGGGAGGTGACCCAGCGGGGCAGATATTACAAGGACGGGGAGTGGATCGAAACGCCCCCGCTGTCGGTGGCCGAGACCTTCGATTTTCCGGAGATCGGGCCCCGCAAGATGTACCTCATGTACCATGAAGAACTCGAATCGCTGGTGAAAAATATCCCCGGCCTGAAGCAGATTCGTTTCTGGATGACCTTTTCGGACGCGTATCTGACCCACCTGCGGGTGCTGGAAAACGTCGGCATGACCCGCATCGATCCGGTCGACTTCCAGGGGTGCCGGATCGTTCCCCTGCAGTTTTTAAAGGCGCTTCTTCCGGATCCGGGGTCCCTTGGGGCCGGCTACAAGGGAAAGACCTGCATCGGGTGCATGATCGAGGGGAACAAAGACGGAAAACGTCGAAAGTACTACATCTACAATGTATGCGACCACCAGCAGTGCTACCGCGAGGTCAAGGCGCAGGCGGTCTCCTACACCACGGGGGTGCCGGCGATGATCGGCGCCATGATGATGCTGACCGGGAAATGGCGCGCGGACGGGGTCCACAACGTGGAGGAATTCGACCCGTCCCCGTTCATGGAGGCCCTCTCCCGGCACGGGCTGCCCTGGACGGAAGAGTTTCTTGAAGGATAGCGGCAGGACCCGGGACCCGGAATGGCAGGGCAGCAACCGTTTCGACCACCGTTTGGAGCGCACCATCGAAACCCAATGGACAAGGCCGTCCGCACGCGCTGGGATCATTAACCCGAAACCTGAAACGTGGCACATGAAACCCGATACAACCTACACCCTCGACACCGTCCCCACCCCCTGCTACGTGCTCGACGAGGCGGCGCTGGAGAAAAACCTGAAGATCCTCGCCGGGGTGCAGGACCGGACCGGATGCCGGATCCTTCTGGCGCTCAAGGGGTTTGCCCTGTTCGGTGTATTTGAAACGATCCGGCGGTATCTTTTCGGGGTTTCCACAAGTTCCCTTCACGAGGCCAGGCTCGGCTTCGAAGCCTTTGGAAAGGAAGTTCACGTCTGTGCCCCGGCATATCGCGAGGCGGAGTTTCCAGAGCTTCTCACCTACGCCGATCATATCGTGTTCAATTCTTTTTCCCAGTGGCGTCGCTTCAAGCCCCGGATATCAGAAAAACCCGGCATCCGGTGCGGCATCCGGGTCAACCCGGAGCATTCCGAGGTCAAGGTGCCGATCTACGACCCCTGTGGCCCCGGTTCCCGGCTGGGGGTGACCCGCGAGCGGTTCCGGCCCCAAGAGCTGGACGGGATTTCCGGTCTGCACTTTCATACCCTCTGCGAGCTGAATGCGGATTCGCTGGACCGGACCCTTGCCGCGTTCGAAGAAAAGTTCGGTGCTTTTTTGCCGCAGATGGATTGGGTGAATTTCGGCGGCGGCCAT
This sequence comes from Desulfobacterales bacterium, assembly GCA_050115795.1. Classification (GTDB taxonomy): domain Bacteria; phylum Desulfobacterota; class Desulfobacteria; order Desulfobacterales; family CAFBRK01; genus JAIPEL01. The sequence goes on along the minus strand of JASFPT010000011.1, from coordinate 10,569 downwards.
CACATCACCCGCCATGACTACGATCTGGAGCGGCTTTGCAGGATCGTCGAAGACTTCCGAAAGCGCCGCGGCGGCATGACCGTCTACCTTGAGCCGGGGGAGGCCATCGCGCTCAATGCGGGGGTTCTGGTGGCTTCGGTGCTCGATATCGTCGCCAACGACATGGAGATCGCCATCATCGACGCCTCTGCAGCGGCCCACATGCCCGATGTCCTGGAAATGCCCTACCGGCCGGAAGCGGTCGGCGCCGGCGCGCCCGGGGAGCTATCCCACACCTATCGGTTGGGCGGCACCACCTGCCTTGCCGGGGACGTGGTCGGCGAATATTCGTTTCCCGAGCCGCTTCAGGCGGGATCCCGTATCGTCTTCACGGACATGGCCCATTACACCATGGTAAAGAACAACACCTTCAACGGCGTCGGCCTCCCTTCCATCGGCATCCAGAACCGTTCCGGGAAGATCCGGATCCTCCGGCGCTTCGGATACGAAGACTACCGAAACCGCCTATCGTAATGAAATCGCTGACGCGATTTCATAACAAAGGCGAGCGATTTTCGACGAGGCCGCTTTCCATCGTCGCTGGGGTATTGCAGCATACTTCGTGTTGCCATGATTCGAAACCGGACAGCCGTTTTTCTTCTGATCCTCGCCGTCGGTGCGGTTTTCTGGCAACTGCCCGGAAACGACTTCATCAATTTCGACGACCCCCGGTATGTGACCGAAAACCGCCAAGTCCAAAGCGGTCTGACACCGGACAGTGTCGCCTGGGCCCTTACCGCCACCGAGGCCAGCAACTGGCACCCGCTCACCTGGCTTTCCCACATGGCCGACGTCGAGTTGTTCGGCCTGAATCCGGCCGGCCACCACCTGAGCAGTCTCCTGTTTCACACCGCGGCGGCCGTTTTTCTCTACCTGGCCCTGTCGAAAATGACCGGGCGCCGGCTGAGAAGTCTGGCCGTCGCCCTTCTCTTCGGTGTTCATCCGCTCCATGTGGAGTCGGTGGCCTGGGTGGCGGAGCGAAAAGATGTCCTCAGTGGTCTGTTTTTTATGCTCACGCTCCACCTGTATGCACGCTATGTCCAACAGCCTTCGCCCTTCCGGTACCTGGCCTGCCTGATCGTCTACGCCCTGGGGCTCACGGCCAAACCGATGCTCGTCACTCTCCCGTTTCTCTTGCTGCTTCTCGACGTGTGGCCCCTGAACCGCGCGACGCGGTCTTTTTCCGGAGCCGGCAGGATCGAACACCCCGGCCGGTTGCTTCTGGAAAAGGCCCCCTTTTTTCTTCTCAGCGCCGTTTCGTGCACCATTACTTTCCTGGTGCAGAAAAAAGGCGGTGCCGTTGCACCCCTCGAATTCGTCCCCCTGGCGGACCGGATCGCAAACGCAATCCATAGTTACGGAGCCTACCTGGCCAGGATGATCTGGCCGTCGAATCTGGCGGTTTTTTATCCGTATAACAGGATCGAACCGCTGTCGGCCCTCTCAATCGCTGCAGCTCTGCTGGCGGTGACCATCGGTGCGGCGGCCTTGCGCCGCCGGCACCCTTACCTTCTGGTCGGGTGGCTCTGGTATCTCGGAATGCTGGTGCCGGTCATCGGGCTGGTTCAGGTCGGAAACCAGGCCATGGCCGACCGGTACACCTACCTGCCTCTTATCGGTCCATTTGTCATGATGGTCTGGGGGGGCAGCGAACTGGGGAAAAGGCTCGGGCTCGGATGGAAGAAGCTGGCCGTCTCCGGTTCGGTGGTCCTTGCGGCCCTGATGCTCGTCGGGTGGTTCCAGGTCCGATACTGGAAGAACAGCATCCGCCTGTTCACCCACGCCGTGGCCGTCACCGGCCCGAATGCCGTGGCTCACAGCGCCCTGGGCAGCGCATACGGCGATGCGGGAAATGCCCAACAGGCCGTCTTGCACTTTCGCAAAGCCCTTGAGCTCTCGCCCGGCAACCCCTTTTACCATTATGGACTCGGGTTGGCCCTGAGCCAAACCGCCGATCCGGCCGGTGCGGCAAAGCATCTTCAGACCGCCCTCGGGATCCTGGAGGACCGCAAGGATCGGCAAAAGGTCCTGGTCGCGCTCGGATCCGCGGCGGCCCAGCTCGGAAGGACAGCAGAGGCAGAAGCCGACTTCCGAAAGGCGCTCGCAATCGACCCCGCAGACGCCCGGGCGCACATCGGCTTGGGGGATCTGCTCGCCGGGCAGCAGAAACAGGCAGAGGCGATCGTCCACTACGAGGCGGCCGCGGCAGCAGAACCCGCATCCGTGTCGATCCAGGCCGGCCTTGCCCGTCTCTACGTTCAAGTCGGGGATGTCCCAAAGGCGCTTGCCCGGTATCGGGATGTTCTGCGGCTCGATCCGAACCAGAGCGAGGCCCACTTTGTTATCGGCCAGCAGCTCCTCGAACAAAACGACGTCTTCCGGGCGGCACGCCACTTTCAGGAAGGGCTCCGGCATTCACCACAAAACGCACGGGCTCATTTTTTTCTGGGGATCGCCCTGGCCCGGCAAGGCCGGTTTTCGGCGGCTGCCGACAGTTTTTTCGAAGCGGTTCGCATCGACCCGGAATTTGCAGCGTCGTTTTACAACCTGGGGGTTGTGCTCGACAAACTCGGCAGGAAAACGGAGGCGGCCGCGGCATTCGCAGCTGCACTCCGTCTCAACCCGGACTGCAAAGAGGCGAAAATACGCTCTGATCGACTCGGAGACGCTGGACCGGTTGATCCGGCCAATTCGGAAGCGATTCACCGAGGGCAAATCGATTTACAGTCAGCGACCCCCCTGCGGTCCGTCACAGAAGCATTTCAGGAACGGTCGTTTCCCTGAAACGGCCAAACCTGTTAAACTAACGGTCCGGCGGGCGGATCACAGCGGCAAACCCGATACCGAAAGGAACCCCATGGACGTCACCTTTTACGGCGCAACCCGCGAAGTCACCGGCTCCATGCATCTGCTCCGCACCGACAGCGACGCCGTGCTCCTCGACTGCGGCCTTTTCCAGGGAAGAAGAAAGGAAAGCGATACCAAGAACCGCACGCTGCCCTTCGACCCGAAAATTCTGACCAACGCGGTGCTGTCCCACGCCCACATCGACCATTCGGGCAGAATCCCGCTGCTCACCCGAAACGGCTTCACCGGTCGAGTGATCACCACCCGGGCCACCGCCCACGCCAGTGAATACCTTTTGCTCGACAGCGCCCACATCCAGGAATCGGATGCCAACTACCTCAACTACAAGACCGTGCGCGCCGCCCTGCAAGACCTGAAGGCCGCCAGTTGGAAAAAGAGAAAAGGAAAGAAGGAAGACGAAATTCGAAAGCTGCTGAAAACCGACGGGCACCGGCTCAACACGGAAGCCATCGGCCGGTTTCTGCACAAGTTCCGGCTGGAAGGCATCGAGCCGCTCTACACGATCTCCGACGCCGAACAGAGCCTGACCTTTTTCGACGGCCGGCCGTATCGGAGTCCGGTGACCATCGGAAAAGGCATCCAGTGCACCTTCTACGATGCGGGTCATATCCTCGGATCGGCCATCACGATCCTGCGCTGCGTCGACCGCGGCCGGGCTGCCACCATTGCTTTCAGTGGCGACATCGGGCGGTTTCACAAGCCGATTCTCAGAAACCCGGCCCTGAGCTTCGATGAGGCGGATCGCCAGATCGACCTGATGATCCTGGAAAGTACTTACGGAGATCGGCTTCACGAGCCGGTCGAGGACATGAAACCGAGACTCGGGACCGTGATCGCAGATACCGTCGCGCGCGGGGGTTCGGTGGTGATTCCCTCCTTTGCCTTCGGGCGGACCCAGGAGCTTTTATACGTTATCCATCAACTCTACGAATCCGGCGAAGTGCCCAAGGTGCCGGTATTCGTGGACAGCCCGCTGGCCACCAAGATCACGAGGGTTTTCGGGGAGCACCCGGAAGTCTACGACAAGGATACCCAAGAAAGCTTTCTTCAGTGGGGTAAAAACCCGTTTTTCTTCAAGCAGGTCACCTTCGTCAGCGAAGTGGAGGCATCCATGGCCCTCATGCGGGACACAACGCCGCACATCGTCATTTCCGCTTCGGGCATGTGTGAGGCCGGGCGAATTCTCCACCATCTTCGCTACAAGATCCACAACGAGAAAAACACCATCCTGATCGTCGGGTTCATGGCCCGCAACACGCTGGGGCGGAGGATCCTGGAACAGGGCGAAGCCTATGCCGAGGCCGGCAGAAAGGGCGATCCGCCCATCGTGCGTTTTTTCAACAAGGAGTACCCGCTCAAGGCCCACGTGGTGAAGCTGGGGGGGTTCAGCGCCCACGGCGACAAGAACGAGATGCTGCGGTTTTTGCGGGAGTCGAACCTGAAGATCAACAAGATCGCCCTGGTCCACGGGGAAGAGGACCAGTGCCTGGCCTTTGCCGACACGCTCAAGGCGGAGGGTTTTCCGGTGGTGGTGCCCCGGACGGGAGAGACGGTGAGGGTATAGAAAATTTCGTCTTCACAAGGCGCAGAAAAAGATCGTACTTGGCGCAGCAAGCCTGGAATCCCCGTTATGTTTGAAGGCAACTCCAAAACCCGGCCACCTTCGGCGGCGCGATTTTTTTGTCAAAAACGCCGATCCCAGGTTTTGAATTTTTTTCTGCAGTATTGATTCAGAGACGCATCGCTGCTGAAAAACGCAAGGGATGCTTCCCGCACCGGGGTGTCGTATTCACAGCCTGCAGTGGAATGCTCGCGACAGGTGATCGGTCGATTTTCATAGATCGAACATCTTCCGTTGGGCCCAAGATGGGTGCAGGCGTTGTAGATCATCAGGTGCCAACCGCCGTGGTCCCGAAACGCCGCCACGTTCTCATGGGACAGCTGCCAGAGCAGGCCGTCGAAGTCTCGGATCGTGCGCGGTGGCGGTATTTTGACGGTGATGTACCTGCAGCACAACTGCCGGCACTTCTCGCACTGCCGCAAAGTCGATTCCATCCGAGTTTCCCGACATGTCATGGCCACAGGCGATACACCCTCCCGTGCCCGCAATGGCCGCCGTTAGTCTTCCAAAAGCGCCCTGACTTTTTCTTCGAGAATCTTCTCCGAACGCTGGCCGATCACTTTTTCTACGGTCTTGCCGTTTTTGATCAGGAACAGGGTGGGCACACCGATGATGTTGTACTTGCGGGCGGGTTTCGGGCCGGACCAGTAGACCGGAAACGTCAGCTTGAGTTCGTCCACCACCGGCTGCATCGCTTTCGGGCCGTCAGCGTCGAGGCTGACGGCGGCCACCGAAAGGCCCTGGGATCGGTACTTTTGAAACAGCCGGTTGATGACCGGCAGCTCCTTTCGGCACGGACCGCACCAGGAGGCCACGGCCACCAGCAGGTGCGGGCCGTTTTCCTCCCCCTGCATCAGCGCCTTCAGCTGTTCCGCGGATATCGGAACCACCTCGTTGCGCGGGGCCGCCTGCCCCTCAGCACCCAACATCACCAACGCAGCCATCGAAATCGCCGTCAGCGCCACCGTTATCGATTGTATCTTCATGGATCGAACCCCCGTCCTGGATCGGCCAAAAATCAATACCACCAATATAAACGTAACATCGGCCGGCGCAAGGCGTCAATCGCCCCGGGGGAGACAGCAGGGGGCAGGAGGGAGGCGTGGGTTCCGGCTGGAGATCTGGATCGGTTGCATGCACTTAGGAGGCTTCACGATTTTCGGTAGCCGGTAATTCCGGTCTATCCTTCCTGTGGCAAAACAAAGGGTAGATTTTTCTGCGTCTGCGGCGAAGCCGCCTGCTATAAAATCGCGGAGCGATTTTATGCGGCGTGAATGACCGGATCTATCTTTTGAAGTTCTTCCAACGGGATGTGGCACAGGATGCGGTGGCCTTTTTCGCTCTGCCGCCAGGGCGGGGCTTCGGTTTCACAAATCTTGCCGCCGTCCGGGAGCATCTCGGCCCGGCGCGGGCATCGGGTGTGAAAGTGGCACCCCTTGGGCGGGTTCAGGGCGCTGGGCACATTGCCGCTGAGGCGGATTTCTTTTTGCTTGGCCTCGGGGTCTGCGATCGGTACGGCGGCCAGCAGCGCCTCGGTGTACGGGTGGTAGGGCGGTTCGTAGATTTTTTCCGCAGGGCCGATTTCCACGATCTTTCCCAGGTACATCACCGCGATGTCGTCGGAAAAATAACGCACCACGCTCAGGTCGTGGGCGATGAAAATCATCGAAGAACCGAAGGTGTGCTGAATTTCCAGCAGCAGGTTGATCACCGCCGCCTGCACCGAGACATCCAGGGCCGATACCGGCTCGTCGCAGATGATCAGATCCGGCCGGCTGGCCAGTGCCCGGGCGATGCCGACCCGCTGTTTTTCACCGCCGGAAAGCTGACGGGGGAGGCGGTCGTAATAGGCCGCCGAAAGACGGACCGCCTTGAGCAGCCGGACGACTTCCTGTTTGACCTTTCCTTTCGGGACGGTCTTGAAACGCCGGATGGGCCGGGCGATCTGCTTGCCCACGGTGTAGGAAGGGTTCAGTGTCGAGTCCGGATTCTGAAACACCATCTGCATTTCCTTGATCAGATGGGTGCTTCGCTTGGTGACCTCTTCATGGACCTCGATGTCGAGAAACTCCAACTGCCCGCCGGTCAGCGGCTCGAGTCCGATGAGGCCTTTGACCAGGGAAGATTTCCCGCAGCCGGATTCTCCGACCACGCCAAGGGTACGCCCTTTTGCCAGCCGAAGGGAGATGTCGTCCACGGCCTTGACATACCGCTTCTCGCCGATGCCGAAAATGCTCAGCACCGATTCAGATTCGGTCGGATAGTAGAGCTTGAGGCCCTCTGTTTCCAGGATCGGCTCGTCGGAGGTGACCGGGGGCTGTTCTTCCTTGGCTTCGGCCAACTGATCCACCCGCCGTCGTCGTCGGTTGGTCTTCGGTCGATTCTCGATTTCTTCTGCATAAATGCATCGGGCGGCGTGCTCGACGGAGAGTTGGATCATTGCCGGGCGTGCCTCCCGGCACCGATCGGTGACGTAGTCGCAGCGGGGGGCGAAGATGCAGGCGTTTCGGGGGCGGTCTGCCGGCGCCGGCACGCGTCCGCGAATCGGATACAGCATGGAGTCGAGCTTGCTGTCGCCAAGCTTGGGCACTGCTGCCATCAGCCCCCGGGTATACGGGTGGCAGGGCCGTTTGAAAATTTCCACTACCGGTCCCTTTTCCACCATCTGACCCGCGTACATCACACAGAGCTGGTCGCTGACCCGGGCCACGACCCCGAGATTGTGGGTGATAAAGATGTTGGCGGCGTTAAAATCGCTTTTCAGCTCCTCGATGAGATCGAGGACCGCGGCTTCCACCGTGACATCCAGGGCCGTGGTCGGCTCATCCATGATCAGCAAGGCGGGGTTGTTTAACATCGCCATGGCGATGACCACCCGCTGCTGCTGCCCGCCGGAGATCTGGTGGGTGTAGCGCCGCATGACATTTTCCGGGTCGGGCATGTTGACCCGCTTGAGCATCTGGATCGATTTTTCCCAGGCCTCCTTTTGGCGAATGTCCCGGTGGCAGGTGAGCACTTCGGCAAGCTGTTCGCCGAGCCGGACCGAAGGGTTCAGGGCCTGCATCGGGTCCTGGAAGACCATGGCGATCCGGTCTCCGCGGATCTCCTTGAGTTCTGAGGCGGATCGGCCGATCAGCTCCTCTCCCTGAAATCGGATGTGTCCGCCGGTGATTTTGCCGTTTGCGCCGAGATGGTTGACGATGCCAAAGGCGATGGTGCTTTTGCCGCAACCCGACTCTCCCACCAGCCCGACGGTCTCCCCCTCCCGGACGGTGAAAGAGACGTCACGGACCGCCTCCACATCCCCTTTCCTCGTCTCGTAGGCGATGCTCAGGTGCTCGACATCGAGAACCACTTCCGCCCGATCCTCATCTGGTGCAGCCATATTCCCCCCAAATTTTTATCTTTCCGGCAAACCGCCGCCGGAAAAATAAAAATAAAAGTAAAAACAATGTCGGTTTGGCGCCTTGCCGTTTTCCACATCACCGGCGACGAAAAAGGCTGATTCTGTAGGCCTTTTATTTCAGGCGGCGACAGCTGCCTTTCATAAATGCGCGCAGCAGTTTGCTGCGCGCACTTCTTACTGATAACGCATCGACTCTTCCCGCAGGCCGTCGGCCAGCAGGTTGAGGCCCACCACCAGCGTAGCGATCGCCAAGGAGGGCCATAGGGACGCCCAGGGGCTGCCGGCCAGGATGAACTCCCGGCCCTTGGCCACCATGCTGCCCCAGTCCGGAGACGGTGGAGGAATGCCCAGACCGAGAAATCCAAGCGTTCCCATGGCGAAAATCGCATAACCGACCCGGAGCATGGCATCGACGATGATCGGCCCCCGGGCGTTGGGTAAAATTTCGATGAACATGATGTGCCAGGGGCTCTCTCCCCGGGTTTCGGCGGCCCGGATGTACTCTCGGGTGCGGATGTCCAGGGTCAGGCTCCTTACCAGCCGGGCGATGCCCGGGGTCCCCACGATCGTCATGGCAAGCACCACATTGACGGCCGACGCCCCCAGGGCCGCCATGATGATCAGGTAGAGCAAAATGATCGGCACCGCCATCATGGCGTCGAGCAGACGCATGGTGATCTCGTCGATCCAGCCGCCGTAATAGCCGCTGATCAGGCCCAGCGCCACGCCGACCAGCAGCGCGACGATGACCCCCCAAATGGCGGTGCCGCCGGGAATCCAAAAATCTTCGGAGATGGGCAGCACCACGAGCACCACCCGGGCTCCGTAGATCAGCCGGGACCAGAGGTCGCGCCCCAGCTCGTCTGTGCCGAGGGGGTGCTCGACGCTCGGCCCTGAGTTGGGGGCCTTCCAATCCTGCTCCAGCGGCGTGTATGGGGTCAGAAAAGGGGCGAATATGGCAACGAACACCCAGAAAAGAACCAGAAACAGCCCGACCATGGCGGTCTTGGACGAAAAGATGATCGAAAACCCCTCCCACCAGCGCCGGAACATGCTTCGCCGCTGTAAGGTAGGAACGGGGTCGACGGCGTTACCGCCACCGGCTGTGTTCGAGGTCGCACTTTCTCCGTCGCTCATACACAATTTCCTTTATGTGTATCGAATCCGCGGATTCAAAAACGTGTAGATGATGTCTGCCACGAGTTGGGTGCCGACGGCCAGCAGCACCAGAATCATGGCGCCGGCTTCCAGCCCGTTGATGTCCTTGAACATGGCCGAATCGAGCAGGTATTTACCCAGTCCCGGATAGCCGAAGACGACCTCCACGATCACGATGCCGCCCATGAGCCAGTTGACGTGGAGCATGATCACGGTGATCGGCGCCATCAGGGCGTTTCGAACCGCGTGCTTATAAATGATGCGCCAATACGGGAGCCCTTTGAGTTGCGCGGTCCGGATGTAGGGTGACTTCATCACCTCCACCATGGACGCGCGGGTGATGCGCAAAATGTAGCCCAGTTCGATGAGGGTAAGGGTTGCCACCGGCAGGATGAGCATGTCGAGTCGCTCCCAGGGCGCCTGTTCGCCGAACACGGTGGCCCCAGGCACGAGTTGGAGCCAGACCGCCATGATCAGGATCAGAAAGATACCGGTGGCAAACTCCGGGACTACCGAAAACATCATGCCGCCGATGGAAAGAAACCGGTCCTGAAGAGACCCCTCCTTGAGCCCTGCAATCATTCCCAGAAACAGGGCCACCGGCATGACCAGGACAAAGGCGATCCCCGCCAGCACCATGGAATTGCGAAGCCGGGTGAAAATGGTCTTGGAAACGGGGCGGCCGGTTCGCAAAGACACCCCCGGATCGCCGCGGATAAAGCCCTTTTTTAGGGGGATGTACTCCACGGGACCGCCGGAGGCCTTCATCCACCCGGTGCCGATGACAAAGGACCAGACCTCGGTGCCGCCCCCCTTCACCCACTTGACCACGTGGTTGGCCGTGTCCACCCCCCAAAAGATGCTGGTTTCGTCCTCCCGGGTCTGCCATCGGCTGTTGTTGGTGTACTGGGTGATGATCCCAAGACTGGGCAGCTTGGCCTCCGCAATGAGGTCGTCTCCCTCGAGCTTCCACCGGACCAGGGCGCCGTCGCTGCGAACGGCCCACCATTCTACGAAGCCTTCTTCATTGGTCACCCGCCGAAGCTCCATGCCCACCTTTTTTTCTGCGAGCCAATCGCTGCCGACCAGCCAGTAGATGTAGCGCAGGTAGGCCGGCTTATCGAGACCCATCTGGGCCAAAAACGATTTTTCCTGGGCCGGGGTAATAAAAGCGCCCAGCACGTTTTTGGCCACGTTGCCGGGGGAGGCCTCGGTGATCATGAAGACCGCGATCGATACCAGGATCATGGTGATCAGCAGCAGGATAAAGCGCCTGATGATAAACTTGGCCATCTATCGTTCCCGATAAAATCGCTGGCGCGATTTTATAAAAAGTTGCGTTGCGCACAACGGTAAAGACTGCACTAAGCGGCTTGCCGGTATGGCTATCTGCTGAAGCCTTGAGGAAATGCCGGCCTATCCCCGGGAGCAATTGCCCCCGGGGATAGGCCGTTTTTCTTTTTTCAGGATAAAAAAG
>JASFPT010000010.1:0-34812 GCA_050115795.1 Desulfobacterales bacterium | reverse complement strand
CGGCCATATGCCGCCCCTGGAAGAAATTTCCAGGGGCCGGCCGATCTAAAAAAAGTCCAAAGCCATGGCGATCGTGTCCGATTTTCAGGGGAGAGCGAAGCAGGGAGAACATTGCCCCCATCAAAAGAGCGCCCCCGGGGCTGGCCACCTGGTAGAGATTAACGATTTTATCGTACCGGTATCGTCGCAGCGATAGAAGCAGCTTGACGAATTCGAGGATCACCGCTTTGTCCTGTCGAAGCCGTCGGATCGGAAGCGTCCACACCCGGTCAACATAGGGATAATGCTGCCCGAGCGAACCGGCCTCGGAACTGGTCAGCAAGTGAATTTCGGCGCCGGGAATACCCCTGCGGATCGCCCGGAGTCCCATGGACCCCAGGACGAGGTCGCCGATTCCGGCCACCAGTACAACCAGTATGGAAGAATGTTCGTTATGCATCGGCTTTCATCGACCGGGATCTACTTTTTCCGTGCGAAGATCAGCGATCCTTCGGCAAACAGATCAAAACCGGCATTGGACAACATGTTAGAGCAGCGTTCTTTCAGGGCCGGTGAGTGATATTCGAGAACCACTCTTCTCGTATTCTCCAACATCTGCGCAGCCCCGCGCAGCACATCGGATTCGAAGCCTTCAACATCGATTTTGATCAAATCGATGTGATCGACATTTTGCGTTTCGGCAAACGAGTCCAGCGTCAAGCAGGGCACGCGCATCTGGCTTCCGCCGTATGTTGCCGATCGCGTCTTCATCGCCATGGTGCCGGCTTCGGAAAGGAAAAGAGACAGCATTCCGTCTTTTGCCCCCAAAGCGGTACAAAAAGGCTTTACGACCTTTTCGGCGCGGTTGAGTTCGATGTGTCTGAGCAGCCGCTGGAATGTATCGGGATGCGGTTCGATCGCATAGATGACCCCCCGGGTGATCTTTCGATGCCACTGGATGGAGGCGCTTCCGAAATTGGCGCCGACGTCGACGGCCACATCAGCAGGTCCGGGGACAAAGTCATCGCTGGGTTCATATACTCTCTTGACATTGGTTTCGTAAAGAAAATCGTATTCTCCTTTTCCGACCCGCAGCTCAAACCGTTTGCCGTTGATCACGAGTAAAAAGGGTTTTTCCTGGAAAAGGGAGCGGTGCAATGTATTGCAGGCGGTCAGCACACAGAAGACAGCGAACCTCGGCAGTGAATCGAATTGGATCGTCTTAACGGTACCGGCCAGCCGGTATAGATCGTGCATTTTAAACATCGCTGCCGTTTCCCGCCCGCGTTCCCTTTCTGAAGCTGCCGTGAAACAATCGGATATCGTTCAGGTGCCGCCGCCAGCCGGCCATGCCTTTCATCGGCGCGACCCATTTCAACCCCTGTTGAATCAGCGCCTGCTTGAAGCCGGCATCTTCGAGTGCTTCAATGGCGATTCGCCATTGTCCCGGCAGATCCGGGTCGGCGGTAAGCGCTTGGCCGCCCGTGGTCTCTTTCAATACCGGAATATGACTTACAACGGCAGGTACGCCACAGGCCATCGCCTCCAGCGGGGGATATCCGTACCCCTCGATCTGAGAGGGTTGGACCAGACAGAATGCACCTCTGTACAGGGAAGGCAGATCCACCTCCGGAACGAAAGAAATCCAGCGGGTGCGAGGATCCCTCTCCAAAGGGAGCCAATGCCGTCGATTGCTCTCAGACACGCCCGCAAACACCAGGGGCCGATTCAATTGTCTGGCAATCCGGAGCAGAATTCCGATATTCTTGTGCGGAAGACCATTGCCGATGCAAAGGATGTATCCGGGTTTCAGGCCATGCTGTTGCAGAACTCTTTGGTCATCTGCCCCGTTTTCCGGTTTGAACCGCTCCTCTACGGCCGGGTACCGAACCTTAGGGCTGCGCCCCCCCCAGCCGGTCAGGGCGATCGTCTCCTGCAGGCTCCAGTTGGAGTCATACCAGGTCAAATTCGACCGGCGCAGCGCCATTTTCAATCTGGCCAGATCGAAATGCTTCCGGAGCCTCTTGCTGTAGGGTGGATGGGTGAGATCCAATACATCGTGAACGATATGGATCGAGGGGCAGTGGCAGCCGAGCAGGGGAAGCTTCGGATAAGGGCTGATGAACAAATCCGCTTTGCGGCGGGACAGCACCGTCATGCGCACTTCGGCGGCAAGCCAACCGGCCGGAAGGGGTTCGATGGCAACATTGGGCAGTGCCGCCAGATGCTTCGGTAGAGCCTCCAGAGCGCCTACCGCAAGGACAACATTTGCTTCCTGCAGATCGAGCGCCGCCGCCGTCAGGAGGCCGGCCAGCACCCGCCCGATGCCGGTCATCCGGTTCGAAACGAATTCCCGCGCATCGACCAGCAATTGGTGCCGCCGTGGAGCCGCAGAGTCCGTCATGTCTCAACCCCAAAGCGCATCAGGGCCCTCTTCCGAAGATGGTTATATCGATGCCGTGCAATGCCAGGTGTTCCCGATACGGACCGAAGCATTCCCTGAATCGTTCCGCGTAACACGCGCCCTGCCCACGATCGTGGCTGATCACCAGGGCCGTAGATCTTTCGGCATCACAGACTCCCGGTTGCGGCGACCATTTGCCGCATTCGTTAGGCAGCGGCTCGGGGCGCAGATCGGCGCCATAAAGCCGAATTAAAAGGGCCATGTGGGGTGAATAAACCGCAACCCGGTCTACCTGACGGGAGCGCAGCTGCCGGCAGGCCTCCTTCCACGGTTCGTAGGGGAAAAGCATGTCCCGATAAAAGAAGGTCAAGGTCGCCGCGTTGGTGACAACCATCAGAATCAGGATCACCCATCCGAATTGCCCGAACCGCCCCCCGTCCACAGACAGTATCGCCCCGGCGGCCACCAAAACCGCGGGAAGGGCAAAAATTGCGTAATAGGTAGCATTAAAGACCCGCGGGATCAAAAACGTACCGCTCCAAAGAAGCCCGATACTCCCGATTCCGAGAAATCCGATACCGGCGGCAACCGCAAGCCGGCTGCGTTCCCGCCACGCGATGAAGACAGTCCAGAAGACAACAATGCTGAATACGGCTGCCGTCCAGAAGTTCAGGATCGAAAGGGTCATTGCCCCGAAGGCCAGTGAACGGTCACCGAGCAAAAACTGCCAGAGTGTGTAGGGAATGATCAACCCGGTGGAGCCGGCAGGACCGGCGGCCGACGATTCTGCCTGCAGCTGGTGCAGCAGCGCGGGGCTCCACCAAAGAAAGCCGAGCGCCGCCAGAAAAAGCGCCCCCAGAACCCGAAGCGGCCTCCGGCGACCCGCAAACCCGACCAGCGCCCATAGGACGATCAGATAAAAAACGCATAGATAGTGGGTGAGCATCATCAGGCTGGAGCATGCGGCAAGAACCCAGATCGATGGACCATCGCGCTGGTTCCGGAACGTCAGCCAACCGGCTACACTGACGGCCGCCAGCAGCTCGACCAGCGGATACATCCTGCTTTGATGAACCATCTGAATCGAGTAGGAGTTGACGACATGGAGAATGCCCAGTGTCCACCCCAGGCGGGCGCCGGATAGCCGTTTGCCGGCCCCGTAGAGAATCGGCGCCACAGCAGCACTGATGACGGCAAAGGGCAAGCGGAATGCGAATTCCATGTCGCCGGTCAGATGGTGGAACGCATCGTAGCCGACGATTCGCCACAGCTTACAGATCACATAGAATAGAGGCGGGTGCACGTCGTTGTAGAGGATATCGGTCATGGGGGACAAGATCTGTCCCAGACTGTAGTCCTGAGCCAAGAAAAAGGACCACGTTTCGTCCAGAGTGAAGTCCCGATGCCCGAGATTTATCAGGCGCAGCAACAGGCTTGTAACGAAAAACAACACAAAGGGGCCGGACAGAAGGATGAAAGGAGTCTGATAACGGCGAGGACCGGGGGCCATCAGCGCATTCCCCTTCCCTTTTGATTGCGCACGCCGGCCTTTACGGCCTCTTCGAAAATCAGGGTCATCTTCTTCACATGCCGCTCCAGGCTGAAGCCTTGGCAAGTGCGTGTGCCCTCTTCCACGATCCGATTGCGCAGCAGGGGGTCTTTCAGAATGCGTCGGGCCAGTTCGACAAGCATCGACACGTCCCCTGTTGAAAACAGCATGCCGTCGACATCGTGGGTGATGATCTCCGGAATTCCGCCGCCATTGGTGGCGAGTACCGGGACCCCGCTGGCCATAGCTTCGATCACAACCCGTCCGAAAGACTCATTTTCCGAAGCCAACACAAACAGATCGGCAGCCTTGTACCAGGGGGCGACATCGGCCACGGCGCCCAGCCAATGAATGCGATCTCTGCAAAAAGATCGCCGAGTGCGCTCTTGCATGGCCTTCCACCATGCCAAGTCCTCGGGATCCGGCCCACCGATGCAGGCCAGATGCAAATCGGGGTTTTCGGTTGCAAGCTTTTCAAATGCAGCCAATACATCATGATGTCGTTTCCACCTGGAGACACGGGCCACTGTGATCATGAGCCGCCCACCAGTCGGCCCCGGGTGCGGCCGGGATTCTCGGCAATTCGCGAATCGGCTCAGGTCGATGCCGTTGTGGACAACCCGGATCTTGGGGCGAAAAATGGCAGAAAACCTCCGGGATGTTGCCCGGCTGTTGACAACGATCCGCTTGCTGAGTCTTTCCAGCAGCGGATCCAAGTACCGATCCCGCCCGGCGATCCGGCAATGCCATACCAGGGGCAGACCGAACAGACGTGCTGCCAGACCGGCGTATACGGCGGCCCTGGATCCGTTGGCATACACCAAACTTGCCCGGTGCGACCTGAATGCCCCAACCATGGCCCATAGGGCCCGGACGATGGGAGCCGGGCGGTCGGGGCGAAGCGGCGGAAGCGGAAGCACCGTCGTCGGCACACCGGCCTCCTGCAGCCTGCGGCCCAGCTCACCGTATTCCGGAGTGGCAGCAAGAGCCGACCATCCTCTCAGATGCGACATCAAGTCGAGAAACGAATGCTCCCCGCCTCCGAGCATGGAGGCGTGGTTGGATATGGCCAGCAATCGCCTATCCATTGTGTGCTCCGGTCCTCGGGCCCACAAAGACCAACCGGCGGTAAAGCTCTTCGGTCCTGGCGGCGATCTCCTCCCAGCCGAATTGGAGTTCAGCCGCCATTGCGGCCCGCTCCCCCATCTTCGGCCAACGCTCACGCGCTGCCAAGGCCTCCAGCAATGCCGCCCGGATGTCGTCTGCCGAGGTCGTCTTTGACAGAAAACCGATTTCTGGTCCGACGACTTCCGGAAAGCCGCCCACCGGCGTCGCCAGCACTGCTCTGCCGGCTGCCAGAGCGGCCATTAGAACGCCGCTCTGGTCGATTCGCCGATAGGGAAGCACCACTAGATCGGCGATCCGGAAAAGGGCGGGAATTTCTTCCTCGGGAAAATAACGGAACCGGAACAGGGCCCGCCCGGAGACGGCGAGTTCCCGAGCCAGGGCTTCAATCCTGTGCTGCTCTGACCGCATGAAGGGATGGCCGGCAATCAATAGTTTCAGATCCCTCGGCCAGTCGCGGATGCCGGCCACGGCGCGCAGAAGGTTGTCCAGTCCTTTGTAAGGGCGAATGGCCCCGAAAAAAAGCAGGTACCGATGATTGTCGAGATTCAGAATGCGAAGGGCCTCGGATCGCCCCAGGCCTTCTCCAGCCGCGATCGTGCCGTAGTGCCCGTGGGGGATGACGGCCCGTATCGACCCGTGAGGGAGACGGACGAGTCGATTCAATGCATTCAAGCTCGCCTCGGAATGAACGATGATGGCTGCGGCCGCCCGATACAGGAGTCGGTACGCCGTGCGATCGAGGGGGCGCCTTTCGTGGGGGAGGATGTTGTGAGCGGTAATGACAAAAGACGTATTTCGCATAAAAAACCGTGCCAGCCAGAAGACGACCCAATCACGGCGCGGCGCCAGCAGGGATTGGAAGTGGACGATCCGAGGGCGTCGGCGGTGAAGGATAGAAATCAGTCGGCGCCAGTCGGAGGCGAAACCGTCGCCGATGAAGCAGGAGGCAAGGGCATAGCGCTTTTGGATGAACCGGAGCGCATGCCGATGGCGGTGAGTTGCCAGCGTCACCGGCATGCCCCGTTTTGCCAGCGCCTCGCACAGACAATGGGCATAATGTCCGAGCCCCCCCCAACCACCGGTTTCCACCATGACCACCCCTGGCGGAGGAAGGCCTGTCTGCCTGTGAATAGTCATCGGCCCACCATGGTTTGGATGCGCTCGGTCATGATCCGGCACAGCTCTTTTCTTTTCTGAAGACGGCTCAGCTGAAAGCCCTTTGCCGCGGATGCGGCCTGCAGCACCGACGACAAGACCGCGGCACGGCGCCCGGCCTGCAATCGGTTCATGACTCGACTTCCTTTGCCCAGATAACACGAAAGATTCGCGTCGAAGGCCGCCTGGGACTGAATCTCCATGGATCCGGCCCAGTCGGCCCACTTGAATTCCGAGACCGCGTTCGTTTCAAAGCGCCAGCTCAGCGCTTTTATCCGGAGCCAGGGTATACCCAAAGCGTCGGCGACGATGGCACCGTGCATGGCCTCAGCGATGACACGATCCATTCCGCAAATCGTCTTCAGGACCGTTTCCGTGGGCCAGGTGGGATCGATAAAAACCAGCCCCGACCGCTCACACGCCTTGCGGCAGTCAATGACCTGGCTCGTTCGAAAATGAGGCACGAACCCGATTCGAGCAGATGAACCGGCGCTGTTTTCCCACCACTCGGCCACCAGCAAGGCCGGGTCGGTAAATGCCATATCTGCATCCAGGCCCAGTTTTTGCGCCGTCAGGGGACCTCTGACAAAGCCGACGGACCAGTTCGGTTGAACGACGACCCGCCTTGCTGTCGGGCGATAGCCTGCGCCAAGAATGAGCAGCTTTCCGGAAAGCCGCTCCAGACGCTCGTCGAGAATCGTGCCGATTCCGACCAGAAAATCGGCAACGGTTGACGTTTCGATATCCGGGATCACCCGGGGCCACAACCAGCGGTTCAAATCATCTCCGAAGTTTCCCGTATCCGCTTTGTGGAAGAAGAGTCGCATCATGTGCTCCGGAGGGTGGCATACAGTTGCCTCAGCATGGCGGGTAGCCCCTGGGCGGCGGCAACCGGGATCCACGTCAACGCCACGACGCCCGCTGCCACAGCAGCCCAGATGTAGGAGGGGTAGGTCAATTCGAGCACCCCGTATCGGATCAGCAGCCCCGAGGCGCCGAGTAGCAGGCCGCTGAGAATCAAAAGGCCGGCGTTACCGAGCAAGTCATTCCATGAAATCGGCGTATGCGCCACCGTTGCGGCATACAGAAGGGGCGTCCTAACCAGCAGCCCGATCCCGGAAAACGCAAGGGCGCCGGCTTCCAGACTGTATTGGACGCCAACCCATACGGAGGCAGCGGCCATCAAAGCGTTGATGGCCGAGAAGCGGAACAGAATTTTGCTCTGACCGCATGCCGTCAGCAGCCAGAAGGCAACCGATGAAATGGCTTGGGTGGCGGCAAGGGGAGACAGCAGCGCAAAGATGACGCCAGCCCGCCGCCACTGATCTCCGAGGAAGATTTCGATCAGTTCGGGCGCGGTAAGCACGGCGATAACCGACAGGGGAACCGTTGTCCCGCTGATCAACAGAAAGAGTTTTCTCCCGGTCTGACGAATCCTTTCCGAATCGCCGGAAATACGGGAAAGGGCCGGTAGGGCGACAGCGGATATCGGAGGCATCATATGGTTCAACGGCAAGACCATCAGTTTGTAGGCCCTTTCGAAAATGGCCAGGGGACCGGAGCCGAGCATCTTTCCGATGATCAAAAAAGGCAATTGTTCCCGGACGATGTTGAAGAAGGTGGCACCGGTCAAACCGAGGCCAAAGGAAATCAGGGGACGAACGCCGCTGTCTTTTTGTGGCCACCCGGGCAGCCACCCGCTCAGGGTCCAGGTTAGAAGAGCGTTCGACAAGGCTTGGGATACGTGCATTCCGACAATCGACCAGTAGCCAGCGCCCCGGACCCCCATCCCGATCCCTACAGCGACACCCACTGTCAGAGACAGAATTTCGATGGCCGCCAGAGTTTTGAACCGCATTCGACGCCTCAACAGAGCCTGATGCTGAACGCCGAGCCCACCGAATAGAATGACCGCTGCGTAACCAAAGCAAATACCGAACAACCTCGGTTCGTCGTAGAACCAGGCAATCAGAGGGGCAATGATGACGGCGGCAACCGTCAGAAGAAAAGATAGGGCGACATTGATCCAAAAAAGGGCCGAGACCTGCCGATGGGTAATTTCGCTGCGCTGAATCGTGGCGGTGGAAAGTCCGGCGTCTTTGAATACGGAAAAAAAGCCGACAACCGCGGTAACCATGGCGACCATTCCGAAATCGGAGGGAAGCAGCAGTCTGGCCAGGACCATGGTCGATGCCGTTTGAAGCGCGAACTTGATGGCCTGGGACGTGACGGTAACAACACCGCCCTTTACGGAGCGACTGCCGATGTCGTCCGATCGAACGTCGTCGAAAATACCTGGGTCTGGTTCGCTGTGCTGTGCCATGGGCCGAATTTCAAAGCGACGCAGAAAGCCATCGGCGCCTCGCCTTAAGAAGCGCGCTGCAGGCCGATGAGCCCCGCGGGAGCAAATGCCGAAGGGTCAGGTCGAGCTTTCGAAAGACCTTCGGTACCACCTCAAATCTTCGTCGAGCATTTCCTTGACCAGTTCTTCGAGCCGGTATTCGGGTTTCCATCCCAGTTCCCTTCTAGCCAGAGAGGCATCGCCCTGCAAAACCACAACTTCGGAGGGTCGAAACAGCTGCTTGTCGGTGGTCACATAGTCCCGATAATCCAGGTCCAAGAAGCCGAATGCCGTTTCAAGAAACTCCCTTACACTGTGGCTCTCCCCTGAGGCGACAACGTAATCTTTGGGCTCCTTTTGCTGCAGCATGAGCCACATGGCACGAACGTAATCCTTCGCGTGACCCCAGTCTCTTCTGGCCTCCAAATTCCCAAGGGGAAGCTTTTTCTCAATTCCCAGTTTAATCCTTGCCGCAGCCGAGGTGATCTTGCGCGTAACGAATTCTCCTCCCCTTCGAGGCGACTCGTGATTGAACAAAATACCCGACAAGGCGAACATTTCATAAGCTTCCCGATAGTTTCGGGTGAGCTCGAATCCGGCCATCTTGGAGATGCCGTAAGGAGAGCGGGGATGGAAGGGCGTCTCTTCGTCTTGGGGCGTTTGTTTCACCTTGCCGAACATTTCACTGGAGCCGGCGAAATAGAAACGGCATTGTGGTGCCATACGGCGAATAGAAGAGAGCATGTAGTGAGTGCCGTTCAGGTTGGTATCGATGGTGGAAAATTCATCGTCGAAAGAGTAGGAAACGAAACTCTGGGCAGCCAGATGGTAGCATTCCTCCGGTTGAAGCGAAGCGATAACATTGAAAATGCTGGCATAGCTTTCCATCGACGCGCTGTGCAGGTGGAGCCTATCCAGCAGATGACGAATGCGCCACATTCGTGCCTGCGGGTGTTCGATGGCCACTCTGCGCACGATTCCATGAACCTCGTAGCCTTTGTCGAGAAGAAGTTCTGCCAGATAGCTCCCGTCTTGCCCGGTGATACCGGTAATCAGCGCTTTTTTCATTTTTCATCCTTTGCACGCGCGTTCGGTCCACAGCGGCAAATCGCAAATGCGGCCGTCATCCCGAGGGAGGCTGAAATTTCGCCGCCAAGGGAAAGCTCCGCCCCTTGAAGAAATGCTGAACCATCAATGTAGACGCCTGTAAATACGTGAAAAATTATTCAAGAAGGCAGCATCTCCCGCTCTTTAGAAAGCCTGGATGCCGTTTTTTTGGGGAGGTATCGGCAACCGATTGAAATTAATTCATATACGCTTAAAAAAAGGACGATGTCAAACACAAAGGACCTTTTTTTCAAAGATCTAAGGTTGTTAGAGGACATTGGAAAGCTGCGCGCGCCAAAAGTCCCATAGGTCAAGAACCTGAAGCAGCCGGTACGCCTATGGCCCCATTATTCCTTGACATTTCCTGTTGTTGGCATGTATTCATATAATTTGAATTAATTATAGAGAATTGAGTTATTCCTTACAATACCCGTCAGCGACCCTGCAAACAGGTAGCCGCTTTGGCAAAAAAAAATGACACGATATCGTCGACGGAAAAGCTCCTAGACCTGATCCGTGGGAGAAAAACCGTGGATTCGGGGTCCTCTCCGGCTGCTGTTTCAAAGCCGGTAAACCGAAAGACGCCCCCCGGACGGCCGGCAAAACCTGGACGTTTTTCCAAGCCT
Organism: Desulfobacterales bacterium; assembly: GCA_050115795.1. Taxonomy (GTDB): domain Bacteria; phylum Desulfobacterota; class Desulfobacteria; order Desulfobacterales; family CAFBRK01; genus JAIPEL01. Next base: position 24,523 of record JASFPT010000010.1, on the reverse strand, counting down.
GGACGCCCCTCGAAGCCCGAAAAATCTCTCAGGCCAGGGCGCCCCTCAAAAATTGTCTCCACCGCGGTCCAAAAAGCCAAACGCCCGCGATCCATTCTTCCCAATGTCCTTGCCATTCGCCAGAAGACCACGATCGGCGTGAGCGTGGGCTATCAAGACGTTAAACTGGTCAAGGTCGGCCAGGGGCCCGAGAAAAGCCGGGTCCTTCTCAACTACAAGATCGTTCCCTTCCCTGCCCAACTGACGACGGAAAGCGCGCAGTTTCCCTTGTTTTTAAAGCGCGTGCTGGCACAGTTTTGCGGAGACGAAACGGAGCCGGAAATCTGGAGCGCCATCTCCTCTGCGAAAGTGGAGATGCGATACCTTCGGATTCCGAAGGTCCCTCGAAAGCAGATTGCCAACACCGTCTACTGGACCTTCAAACGCGACGTCACCTTCGACGAGCAGGAGAATATTTTCGACTTTGTATTGCTGGGCGACGCCATCGAGGAGGGGATCCGCAAGACCGAAGTGATGGCCTACACCGCTCCCCGGGCGGAGGTCAACCAGCTCCGGGAAAGCTTCGAAAAGAGCGGCTATCCACTGTCGGGTATCACCATCGTCCCATTTCTCCTGCAAAACCTGTTGAGAAACCGCTGGCTGGAAGTCAAGGCGAAAAACGTCTGTGCCCTCTACATCGGCCGGGATTGGTCCCGAATCGACATTTTCTCCAACGGCAATCTTGTGCTGTCCCGAGGGGTCAAGGCCGGCATGCGAAGCATGATCGAATCGATCCGCCAGCACATCACAGAGGATCCGGAAGACGAATCCGGCTCATTGGAAACAGATACCGGACCGGAAGCCGACGAAGCCCGGCGAATTTTTTTCAGCTTCATCAACGACAGCCAGTTCCAAGAAGGCCCGCCGACGGGCCACTTTTCGGATCAAGATATTCTGCGGATGCTTTCTCCGGCACTTGAGCGCTTGATCCGCCAGGTCGAACGAACCCTGGAGCATTACGCCATGAAGTTCGACAGCAGCGGGATCGACAGCATTTTTATCTCCGGTCCGATCAATACCCAGCAGCTCATGGTCGATCAAATCGGCCGGCAGCTCGATCTGGCCATCGACGTGTTCGATCCCATGGGGAGCGATTCGCCCATATCAGGAGACATCGCCCCACCGGAGACCCGGGCCGAAAGGGAAGCCTTCCTTCCGGCTGTCGGCCTTGCCCTGTCAAGCGGCGAGCAGACGCCGAATTTCATCTTCACCTACCGAGACAAGGATCGTACCGCCAAAAGTCAGCGGCTCAATCAGTCTCTTTTTGCCGTCCTGCTCGCCATCATGACGGCCTGCGCTGCCCTCTATTTCTGGCAATACGAACAGGTCGACAAAAAGGAGGCGAAGGTTTTCGCGCTGCAGAGGGAGTTGGACGCCTTCACTCCGCGGATCGACCAAGACCTCATCGGAAAGCTTCTGGAGCGGGTCAAAAAGCGCCAGCAGGCCTTGAAGGAGATCGGCACCCGGTACAAACCCGTTGCCGTGATAAACGAGGTCTCCCGACTGACGCCCGGCCACATCCGGCTTCTGAGCATAACGATCGACAGGGTGCCGGCCGAAGAATCCAGCAATCCTCGCCGGCTGCTTCGGATCGAAGGGGTGATCTTCGGTGACCGGCTTACCTTCGAATCCGCACTGGCCGAGTATCTGGTCAAGCTGGAGACATCCCCCCTTCTGAAGAATTTCGCCATACAGAAGCGGGCGTTTGCCTATGTGGAAGACAAAGAGGTCCTCCGGTTCACCGCCCAGATGGAGATCGGATAGGAAATGAAAATCGCCGGCCGGGACATCAAGATCTTCAATCTGGTTGTTTGCATTGCGGGAATTGCCATCCTGCTTCTGGCCGGCATCTACCCATCGTACCGGACCCTCTCGGAACTAGATCGAGAAATCGCCAAGCTGGAAACCGATATAGCCGGTCAAAAGCTTCTCTTCCCGGTCTTTATCGAACTGCTCAAGCGGTCCCGGGAAAAATCGCCGCCGCTGCTGCCGGCACCGACACCCGAAAAGCTTCCCAGGGGGGACACCTCCCGGCTTGCGTCGCAATTCCGGGAGATTGCAGCAGATAACCGGATCACGGTCAGTCGTCTGAACCCGAACGTCGAATCGCTGATTGACGCCGCTGGCCGACTCAAAATGGAGGCCGAGTTGTCGGGCGACTTTCAAGACTTGCGGCAGTTTCTCATTCAGATCGGGTCGGTTCCCTACCTGGAGTCGGTGGAATATCTTCGCCTTGAGGCGTCTCCGGGCAGGGAGCCGCTCACGGTCACCCTCAGATTCTGGGTGCTGCAGGGGTAGGGCACGCAAGGGTTCGGGGTTCAGGAGTTCTGTTTGATATCGCTTGCTGGACTATTGAACACACCCTGCAACAAGCTGCGGGAAATGCGCTCGCTGGTTCGGTTCAAAAAGGTCCCAACATGCGCATTGCAAGATTCGAGAATATCGAGGCTTGGCAGTTGCCCAGAGAGATCGCTCAAAAAGATCAATTAACAAGCGATGAATTCCGGGATGTTTATGACCATGCAGGAAGGACTCGAGCAGCCATTCGCGGCTTTATCAAATATCTAATGGCTTGGGACCAACCACGGGGAATAAGGGAAAATGGGCCGCGTATCCCGAACCGCTAAACGCTGAACCCTGAACCTTTTCAATATGAGCAACCGCGAAAAAATCATCCTGGCGCTGATGGGCATTGCGATTCTCTACGGGGCCTATACCTATTTGGGACCCACGGAGCAGGGCGCATCGCCGGCGCAGTCCGGAAAGGAGATGGAGGCGCTCAATGCCTACGTGCTCGGCATCGCCGGTTCCTTGCCCCGGCTCAGCCTCAGCGACACCGAAAAGTACGTAATGGCTTCGGCGGTAGCCCGCTGGCCCGAGGAGCCCTTTCTCCGGACCCGGCTACCCGAATCCCGGGATGTCTCCGGGACGGGTAAACCGATGCAGCCCGAAGACCTGGACGTCGTCTACACCGGATACGTCGAAATGAACAGCCGGCGGCTTGCCATTATCAACGGCAAGGAATACGCTCCGGGTGACGCGCTGGAATTTTCCGGATATGTCGTTCGCCGGATCGACCCTGCAAAAGTGGAGCTCGGGATCGCCGGTTCGGACAAGACGGTCACCATACCCATAGAAGAGATGTTCGAGCAGCAGGAAAAAACCATCCCACCGGGGAAAAGGCGATGAAGGCACAGACTCAGGTACAGCGGCTTTTGGTTCTCGGGCTTTTCACCTTGATGGTTGCGATCTTGTGCTTCGGCTGCCAGCATCAGGCGCCCAAACCCGAAAAAGAGAATGCCTTTTTCGAGAAGTGGCGCGCCGTGGCGGATCGATCCAAAGGGTATTCGCCGACATCGAAAAAAAAGTCGCTGCAGATCGACGAGCAAGGGGGCGCCGCCGCCCAGCCGGAGTCCCCGCCCAAAGGAGCAGATCTTCCGTCCACCCCGCTCACCTTGAAAATGCACAACGTGGAAGTGGGCGTGTTGCTGCGGGCGCTGGCCAAGGCCGCCGGTCAGAACATCATCATCAACGAGAGCGTCGAGGGGCGGGTGAACATCGATGTCGAAGCCGAGCCCTGGAACCAGGTGTTCATGAGTATTTTGCAGGCCCAGGGACTGGCCTACGAAAAGGATCACGACATCCTGAGGATCATCACCCTGGAGGACCGGAATCGAAGCCTCCAGCAGTTGGAGACCGAGCAGAAAATCAAAACCAAAAAGCGGGAGATCGAGTTGGTCGAACCGCTGATCACCCGAGTGGTGAAAATAGACTACGCCGATGCGAAACTGATGAAAGCCAATCTTGAGCAATTTCTCACGGAAAAGCAGGAGGGGGCGAAAATCGGTGCGGTCATGGTCGACGAACACACCAATTCTCTGATCATTCAGGCCATGCGCGACGATCTTCTCGAGATGATACCGATCATCAACGAACTGGATCGGCCGACGCCGCAGGTTTTGATCGAGGCCCATATCGTTGAAACCGATCAGGAGACAGCGAGACAGTTGGGGGTCAGGTGGGGCGGTCTCTATCAAAATCCGCCGAACTACTACGTAAGTTCTCCCGACAATTTGGGCCTGGCAGGGGTATCCGGGGGCGCGAACAACCCCACTCCAGGCCTGATTTCCAATTTTGCGGCTCCCGATGTTACCGGCAATCTCGGTCTGGCCGTAGGATTGGTCGCACAAGATATCGGTGACAGTGTACTCACCCTGCAGCTGACAGCGCTCCAGGACGAAGGAGAGTTGAACATATTGTCCAGCCCATCGGTCACAACGCTGGACAATCAGGCAGCAATCATCGAGAGTGGTCGAGAAGTCCCCTACCAGACCGTGGAAAACGATGAGGTTAAGATTGAATTCAAAAAAGCGGTCCTCAAATTAGAAGTCACCCCCCATGTCATAGAAGGAAAGACGCTCAAGCTAAACATCAATGTCAACAAGGACGAGGTGGACACCAGCAGCCAGACTTCCGCATTGGACCCCCCCCCGATTCTAACGAAAAAGGCTGCAACGAATATCATCCTGTACGACGGCCAGACAACCGTGATCGGCGGACTCAGCAAGGAAAATATCGGGCGTTCAGAGGCCGGCGTCCCGGGACTGAAAGACATCCCGGTCTTGGGTTGGCTCTTCCGAAACAAATCGAACGACAGAACCATGGAGGAACTGCTCATTTTCATCACGCCGCACATCCTAAAGCAGCGGCCGCTAGAGTCGGAAAGCGCACTGGGATCTGAATAAGCGAACGTTACAGAAACCTTGTTGCGACAATAACCATGGATTATTTCAGCATTCTGGATCTGCATCGAGAGCCGTTTTCCAACTCGCCGGACCCGGAGTTCTTCTTCCAGTCCGGGCAGCACCAGAGCTGCCTCCAGCGCCTGGAACTCGCCCTCCGGCTCAAGCGGGGTCTCAATGTGGTCATCGGCGATGTGGGTACCGGCAAGACCACGCTCTGCCGGCAGCTGATTCGAAAGTTCTCCGATGAACCGGAAATCGAAACCCACCTGGTCCTGGACCCTGATTTTTCCACCCCCGTCGATCTGCTCCGGCATGTGGCGGCCCTGTTCGAAAACACCGAAGCATCCGGTGAAAGCGACGCCAGCCGGCTCAAGGAACGGATCAAGCAAGCCCTGTTTCAGAAGGGTGTGGATCAACAAAAGACGGTGGTGCTGATCATCGACGAGGGCCAGAAGATCCCCGGCCCATGCCTGGAGCAGCTCCGCGAGTTTCTCAACTACGAAACCAACGAGCACAAGCTGCTTCAGATCGCCATCTTCGCCCAGCCGGAATTTGAAAAGGTACTGGCCGCCCGCCCCAACCTTGCTGACCGGATCAATCTCAAGCACACCCTGGGTCCCATGAATTTTCACGATACCCGGGCGATGATCCGCTATCGGCTGCGCCGCTCGAGCGACGCCGGCCAGCGCGAGGACCTGTTCACGCTTCCTGGCCTGTGGGCCGTTTACCGGGCCACCCAGGGCTATCCTCGAAAAATCGTCCATCTGTGCCATCAGTGCCTTCTGGCGGTGATCATTCAAAATCGGAGCCGGGCCGGCTGGTCCCTGGTTTATTCCTGCGCCAAGCGATCCCAGCCGCCCGGCCGCCTGATCGGCCTTCGGCCCGCCCTGGCGCTCCTCCTGGTGCTTGCCACCGCAGGTGGTTTTGCGGCGGTACCGGCGCTTCAGGGGCTCTGGGCGCCGGGAACCCCGGCTGCGACCGCAAGGCCCGATGGGCGCCAACCGAGCGACCGTTCGGCGGTGCCCGGCGATCGACCCCTTTCAGGGACCGTCGCCACCGCCGCCCCCGATCCGGCAAACCTCGAGGGAACCAAGGCCGTTGACACGCCCGCCCGCCAGGAACCGTCCCTTGCGCCGGCCGCAGCCGCCGCTTCTCCCGAAGTTGTCCAGCGGGACGATACGGCCGCCCAAAACGGGTCGCCGCCCGAATTTCTGGGCTCGGTGGTTCTCCGCAACCGCGAAACCCTGTGGCGGCTCGTGGAGAAGGTTTACGGCGTATTTGAGCCGTCTTATCTACAATCGGTCCTGGAAGCGAATCCGGACATCGGCAGCCCGAAGCGGGTGGAAGCCGGCGCTGCTATCCGGGTGCCTGCCATCCCCGCCAAGGTCGCCCCCGACGCCGGATCGACCTGGTGGGTCCGCCTTGGTGAAAAGACGTCTTTGGAGGACGCCGTCGACGCGCTGCGCCGCCATCCCAGGGCGATGCCGCCGATCCGCATCGTACCGCACTGGCATCCGGACCAGGGACTCGGGTTTTCCGTTCTGCTGCGGGAAAACTTTGCCGAGAAGGAGACTGCAGAATACGAGCGGCAGCGCCTCCAACTTTCTTCCGGCACCGAAGCCGAAGTTTTTGACGGTTGGCCGGCGGGCACCGTGTTTTATGCCAATCCCTATCGGGGCTGACCGGGAAAAAGATCGAAGATCGTTCACCGAAGCATGCAGGAGACAATCCGGTTTTTATAAAATCGCGCAGCGATTTTATTGCGGAGCGGTTCATGGGACATAAAAAGCGACTCGGAGAAATGCTCGTGGAGGCCGACCTGCTCACCGAGGACCAGGTCCGGGTGGCCGTTGTGGAGCAAAAGCGGCTCAATCTCAAACTGGGCCAATATCTGGTCCGGGAGGGGCTGGTCAGCGGTGCCCAGATTGCGGACCTGGTCTCCAAGCAGCTGAAAATCAAGAAGTACCGTCCGGACCTGTACCCTGTCGATGTCAGCCTGAGCAAACTCATTCCCCTCGAAATGGCCCAGAAGTATCAGGCGGTTCCCTTGCAGCAGGACAAGTTCCTTCTCACGGTGGCCATGACCGATCCGACCGACATCAACGCCCTGGACGCGATCGAGGTGCACACCAACACCGAGGTGGAGGCGGTGATCTGCACGGACCAGGAGCTCAACAATCTGATCGGAAGCATATACGGCTCCTACTCGGGTCTGGGCGGGCTGCTGGAAGACATGCAGGTGGAGCGAACCGATGAAGTCGAACGAGGCCAACTCACCGAGGATGTGGAAGTCAGTTCCCTTCACGACATGGCCGAAGAGGCCCCCGTGGTTCGCCTGGTCAACTCGATCATCGCCCAGGCCGTTCGGGAGGAGGCCAGCGACGTGCACATCAGCCCGGAAAAGGATCACGTTCAGGTCCGGTTCCGGGTCGACGGCAAACTGCACGAGGTGCCCGCACCACCGAAAAAGATGTTTCTGCCGATCATCTCGCGGTTGAAAATCCTCGCGAATATGGACATCGCGCTTTCGCGGATTCCCCAGGACGGCCGTTTTTCGGTCAAGATGGAAAACAAGGAGATCAACATCCGGGCTTCGACTTTGCCGACCATCTACGGGGAGAACATGGTGCTTCGGCTCCTCGATACCAGCACCGGGGTCTACTCCCTGGAACACCTGGGCATGTCGGCCGAGGACCGCTCAAAAATCGAGCCGATGATCACCAAACCCTACGGGATGATTTTGAGCACAGGGCCCACCGGCAGCGGCAAAAGCACCACCCTCTATTCGATTCTCAAGCGGATCAACCAGCCGGACATCAACATCATCACCCTGGAAGACCCGGTTGAATACCGAATGGACAAGATCCGCCAAATCCAGCTCAACCGCAAGGCAGGAATGAATTTTGCCGGCGGGCTGCGGGCGATCATGCGCCAGGACCCGGATGTGATCATGGTCGGGGAGATCCGGGATCCGGAGACGGCCACCATCGCTGTACAGGCTGCCCTCACCGGACACCGGGTGCTGAGCACCGTTCACACCAACGACGCGGCCGGCGCCATCACCCGTTTCATCGACATGGGAATCGAGCCATTTCTGGTCTCCTCGGTCATGCTCGTCTCCATCGCTCAACGGCTGGTCCGCAAGGTCTGTCCCTACTGTAAAAAACCCTACAAGCCGCCCCAGGCCGCGCTCGAATACTGGGGGTTGGACAAGATCGAAGGAGCGGAGTTCATGCAGGGAAACGGGTGCTTCAACTGCATGGACAAAGGATACAAGGGCCGGACCGGCATCTACGAAGTGCTGATCATCAACGACTTGGTCCAGGACATGATTCTCAAGCGCCGCAGCGCCCAGGAGATCGCCCGCGCCGCCCGGCAGGCCGGTATGCTGCAGACCCTTCAGGAAGATGCGGCACGCAAGGTGGCCCAGGGCATAACCACCCTGGAGGAGGCCACCTCGGCGGTGATGGCCTGAAGCGCTTGGCGCCGCAGGAAAACCGGAAGACGGGATAGCGGGGCAGCTGAACATGGATGGGCAGAAAGCCCGTCGGGTTTGTGCGCCGGAAGGCAGCCGCCGACCGTTAAAATAAGTTACGAGGAGCCGTAAGAGTCGCCATGCCGAAGTATTCCTACCAGGCACTGAATGAAACGGGGACCGCGGTCTCGGGCGAGATCGAGGCCGACTCGCCGGAGAACGCGGCCAATCTGCTCAGTACCCGCGGCTTTGTTCCGACAAGGATTGCCGCGCGCGGCGGCGTGACGGTGAAATTCAGCTGGACCCAGCTCAAGGCGAGGCTCACCCCGATCAAGGCACCGGAGATGATCCTTTTCACCAAACAGCTCAAAACCATGCTCCGGTCGGGGGTTCCGATCCTCAAGCTCCTGGAGGTGCTGGAGCACCAGACGGAAAACGCCAACCTCAGGATGGTCATCGGCTCCATCGCCCAGGACATTCGGGAAGGTTCGAGTCTCTATGATGCGTTCCGGCGGCATCCCAAGGCGTTTTCTTCGCTTTACTGCAGCATGGTTCAGGCGGGCGAGGCCAGCGGCGCGCTTCCGGAAATCCTGGACCGGCTGACCTACATCACCGAACATGAACACAAGGTCCGTTCCGATATCAAATCCGCCCTGCAGTACCCGATGATCGTCGTCACATTCCTGGTGATCGCCTTTTTTGTCCTGCTCACCTTCGTCATACCCAAGTTTATCGGGATCTTCACGAGGGCCGGCATCGAACTGCCGCTTCCGACGAAAATCTGCATGGTGCTGTATCAGTTGCTGATCGACTATTGGATGGTGATGATCGTCGCTGGCGCAGGGACCGCCGTGGCGCTGTATTACTACCTGCGCTCCGAACAGGGAAAATTCTATCTTCATTCCGCTCTGATGCGGATCCCCGTGCTCGGACCGTTGTTTTTAAAGGCCGCCATGTCGCGATTTGCCAGCATTTTCTCCATCCTTCAGTCGAGCGGCGTAGCGGTGCTGGACGCCATGAAGATCATGCATGGCACCATCGGAAATGCCGCCATCTCCAGGGAACTGGACCAGATCAACGAAAGGCTCGAGCAGGGCCGGGGGATCGCCGGACCGCTGCGCCTCTCGAAGTACTTTCCCCCGATGGTCATCAACATGGTCGCCATCGGCGAGGAGGCCGGCAACCTTGACGAGATGCTCAATGAAATTTCCAAGCACTACGACGACGAGCTGGAATACGCGATGAAGAAGCTTTCCGACGCGGTGGGGCCCTTGCTGACGGTCGGCCTGGCCGCTGTGGTGGGGTTTTTCGCGTTGGCCATCTTTCTGCCGATGTGGGACCTGACCAAGATGGTCAAATGAGAAGATGGCGTAGTCGTTTATGGTGGGCGGGGTCGGCCGCCAACAAGGAACTCGTCTGAACATCGGGTCCCGCACCGGCGGCGGCCTCGATCCGGGAACCCTGAATTCACGAACCCTTACCTTCGGTATCCGTCATGGCAAAATCCGTTAAAGACATCCGATTCAGCATCAGCCTGTACATCATCATTCCGATTATATTCGCCGGAATTTCAGTAATTTCAGTTATCGTTGCCTACAACCTGACCCGCTATTTTCTCCGTCTGGAAGAATCGCCGGAACGCTACGTCTTCAGCTTCGGCACGGTCATGCTGATCGTCACCTTCATCGTCGGGTTGCTGATCGCCAGACGACTCTTGGGACCCGTGGAACAATTCGTGCTGAAAACCGAGCAACTCGGTGTTTTGAAAGAGCTGCCGGTTTCGGAAAAAAATATCGGCTCCCAGAAGGACGACATGGGCCGCTATACCCTCGTATTCGACCAGGTCACCGATCTGCTGAGCCGGGTCGAATCGCAGCGGATGTTCCCCCAGATCATTGGACAGAGCCGCGCCATGCGGGGCGTGTTTAATCAGATCCTGAAGGTGGCCGCCACCGACTCGACGGTTTTGATTCTCGGCGAAACCGGAACCGGCAAGGAGCTGATCTCCCGGAGCATCCATGAGCACAGCAAGCGCTCCGGGAAGCCCTTTGTGGCGCTCAACTGCGCCGCCATTCCTTCCGGACTTTTGGAAAGCGAGCTGTTCGGACACGAAAAGGGGGCATTTACCGGCGCCGACAGCCGAAAACTCGGTAAATTGGAAATTGCTTCGGGCGGCACGGTGTTTTTGGACGAAATCGGAGATATGCCGCTGGAGACCCAGGCCAAAGTGCTCCGGGTGCTGCAGGAGGCCCAGTTTGAGCGGGTCGGCGGGGTTCGATCGGTCCGGGTCGACATTCGGTTCATTGCCGCCACCAACAAGGACCTTTCCAAAATGGTGGAAGACGGAAAATTCCGCCAGGACCTGTTTTTTCGCCTCAACGTCTTTTCGATGCACCTGCCCCCCTTGCGGGAGCGAAAGGAAGACATCCCGGCACTGGTGGAAGAGTTCATTTCCCGTCAGGGCAAATCCCTGACCGTGTCTCCCGAAACCCTTCAGGTCTTGTCGAGCTATACCTGGCCCGGGAACGTGCGGGAGCTGCAAAACGTCATCGAATCGGCATCGGTACTGGCCTCCGATCAGGTCTTACCGCCCCATCTGCCGGCCAATCTGAGCCGGGACTGGAAATCGCGCACGAAACTGCCCGACGAAGACTCCCCCTTGTCCGAAGACCAGAATCTCGACATGAAGCTGCGGGAGATCGAACGGGGAATGATCATCGAGGCCCTGACCCGGTGCGGGGGGGTTCAGGTCAAGGCCGCCCGGCTTCTCGGAATCAAAGAGCGGAGCCTGTGGCACCGGATCAAAAAACTCGATATCGACGTGAACTCCCTGAAGCCCTGAAAAGAAAAAGCCATCGACCGCCCGGTTCCCTTTTCATCGAAGATGTAAGGCAATGATGACAGAGGGTTAAGACAAATCTACATTTTTTGTCGGTTTTTCATCAAAGTGTGCAGGACGGCTCATGATATTTTCCGATATCGGATCTGTTCCGGATGCACCGGGCATTTTTGTCTTATGTAAATATGCTTTATTTACAGATAGTTGTAACATCAACCAGGGGCCATGCCAAATCGATGGGCAAAGGTGGCATGGGATGTGCTTTGGTCAGGTGCAAACGATCCGATTTCAGACGCAACGCGGGCATCCGGCAAAACAAAAAATCCAACGGAGGCAGGTGCATCATGGAAAGCAAGAAAAAGGGACAAAATCCGCTTAAAAACGAAGAGGGCTTCACCCTGATCGAAATCATCGCGGTTCTGGTGATCATGGGGATTTTGGCGGCGGTGGCCGTTCCGAAATTTTTCGACCTTCAGACCCGGGCGCGGGAGAAGGCCGTCTATACGGCGGTTTCCGAGCTCAAGGTGCGCATCAACCAGCACTTTGCCAGTGAACTGCTCGACGGCAAGACCATCGGCGCCATCACCTACGGCAGCAACGAGGTGGGACTCAATATCGGACCGGATTTTAAAATCATGGAGTGGGTGACGAGCGATACCAATGTGACGTTCACGGTGCGTTATCCTGCCCAGGAGACCGACCCCAACAAATACACGGACTACCCCCGATCCATCCTGCTCCCCCAGACCCAGAGCGGATAGCGATCGGCACGGGCTGAAAGTCTGCGCCAGTCTGCCTCCGCAAAAAGGCGGCACCAGTTTATCGGTGCCGCCTTTTTACCGCAATGGGATTTCTCGCGGATGGGAATCGAAAAACGCCTCGCTGCAGACCGTTTGGTGGAAGATATCCCGTACCGGAGTCAGGATCCGCCCCCCACGTCACACAGCGCCCCGGAAACCGCCTTTTCGATCCGCTCGATCCGATCCCGCCCCATGGAATTGTAACGCAGGTGAAAATCCTCCAACACGTCTTTGAGCCTTTGCTGCTTGACGAGGAACAGCAACCGCAGCGCCGCGCTGCGCTGTTTCTGTTTCATCCCCAGGGTCGAATAGATTTCAACCAGGGCCGCTTGCGGAGCGATCTGGTCCGGTGCCCGTTTCGCGTACAAGGAGAAGAAAGCCGCCGCCCGTGGCAGGTTTTGCCGCTGCCGGAACGCTTCCCCCAGGAGGTAGAACCAATGGTCGTCGGCCCCGGGGCGCTTTAGTTGGGCCCCGGCCATCCGGATCACCGCATCCACCGCTCCCTTTTTGAGCAAAATGAGCGCATAGGTCGGCCAAAATTCCGGGGCGCCCCGGCTGAGCCGGAGCGCCTCGCGCACATAGATCTCGGCGGCGCCAAGATCGCCCTGGATCTGTTTGACCGCTGCAATTTTGTGGTAGATTTTCGGGTCGCGCGGCTCGATTTCAAGGGCTTTGAAAAAGCATTCCGAAGCCTCAGCCAGCTCGCCGATGTACAGATGATAGGTTCCGAGGTTGTACCAGGTGATGTATTTTTGCCGTCTTGTGGCAGCTGCCCGGGCAGCCAGGGCTTTTCGGGCTTCTGCGACGGCCTTTGCCGGCTCGCCCACGGCAAAATAGGCGCTGCTCAGGTTGTGGTGGGGCCGGTGAAGACCCGGGGATTTTTTCACGTTGTCCCCCCACAGCAGCAGCGGATAGTCGAAAAGCTCGTTTCTCATGCGGACCGTGTGGCCCTGCGAAAAGAGAAAGAACGTCACCAGGGCTGAAGCGGAAATGGTCAGCAGGTGCCGGCGGGGATAACGCTCCAGAAGCCAGACGAAACCGGCGGCCATGGGCAGGAAAAAGAAGATCGACGGCAGGTAGTTGCGGTGCTCGAAAACGATCTCCAGCGGCACGACGGTGCCCTCGATGAGGTGGTTCACCCAGAAAAAGAGAAACGAGAAAGACAGCAGCGGCAGGCGGTTGCGAAGAAAAAAGGCGACGGCCGGCAGACCGAGAACAAGCACGATCGCCGGCAGGGTCGTCCAAGGCGAAAAGAGGCCGGTGGAAACCGTGACGTCATGAAGCATCGTGAACCGGTCGCTGACCGGATACAAAAGCAGGCTGATGTAGAACAGAAACACGCGCGGTTCGGTCATCAACCGCTGACCCAGGGAAAAGGGACGGGATTCGTATCCGGCCAACAGGTTCGCAGGGCCGGTCAACAGAAAACCGGCTGCCGCCACCAACAGCAATGCGCCGCCCATCACCACCCAGACATATTTGCGCCGCTGTCCCCTGGAAGCGGAGAAAAGAAAGATCTCGACCAGGGCGAGATTGATCGGCAGCATGGCCGCATTCTCTTTGCTGCCCACCGCAAGAAGGCCGGACAGCAGGCAAACAGCCCCGTAAACGATGGGGGAAATGCCGCCTTCGGCGGTTCGGGCCTTGATGTAGCTGTACATGGAGATCATCGTAAACAAAGCGGCAAGCCCCGTCATCCGCTGCACGATATAGGTGACCGCCGTCACCTGGATCGGGTGGCTCGCCCAGAGCCCCGCGCTGAGCAGCGCGATTCCGATAAGGCTTTCCGCTGGCCGATTTCGTCCGAAGGGCGTCAGACGCAAAATGCGAAGGGTCAAGAAAAACAGAACCAGTGCGGCAATTGCGTGAATCGAAAAATTCACCAGGTGGTAGCCGAAGGGGGCAATACCGTTCAGGGCATGATTTGCCGCCAGGGTCAGAAAGGAAACGGGTCGATGAATCCCGGCTCCGGTGCTTCTGTCAAGGCCGTGAACGGCCCGGGACAAGTCCTCCAGAGACAGGCGATCGGCTTGAACATTCGGATTGTCAACGATATTGTCCATGTCGTCAAAATGGAACGCACCGTGGAAACTGTTTCCATAAATGAGCAACAGGAAAAGGATCAACAACGAGGACGGTACGATAAAGGGCTGGAAAACGGTAAGGCCCCGGGTCGGGGGCTTTTCGTCGCACCGACTGCCGAGGGCGTCGTCCGCTGCCGCAGATGGAGGAGCGTTGTCAGGTCTCGCTGGGAACTTTTCTTCCATACCGGGTCATCTTCCGGGAAGCGCTTGGTCCGAGAGGGAACTCGTCCGCAAGAGGTTTGGCTGCTGTCGGCCGCCGGCAGGGTTCGAGCGGTGTCTTATCCTTCAGGGTCACGCGCGGGCCGCATCGTGCCGCACATCGCCGACGCGCCGCAGCCGGCACCCTTTTACCACGGATCCGTCATCGATGCCACCGCCGCAGGGCCTCCCGCCCTAAGCTGCCGCATTTTTTTTGACTTTTTGGGGCAATGTGGCTAAGTTAACGCTAAATTTCTACCGCCTTTGACGGTCCGACTCGCACGGTGGAAGGGGTTGCCCGATGCAAAAAGACGGTCCTTCTCTGAAGTTCTCGTTTGCCGAAACCATGGTTTTCTTCGGTATCGGTCTGGCGCTGGTCTACTGGATGCTCGACTCCGCCTTGCAGTATCTTCTCAGCACCGAAGGAGACTTCTACCGAAATTTCATCGGGTTCGATATCCGGGGCATTGCCACCCGTATGCTCGCGCTGTGTTTTTTCATGATCTTCGGCTCCCATGCCCAATACACCATCAACAAGCGCCGGGAAGCCGAGGAAGCCCTGGTCGCCAGCGAAGAGCGCTACCGCACCATCATCGAAAACATCGAAGACGGATACTACGAAACCGACCTGGACGGCCGAATCGTATTTTTCAACGACGCAGCGCCCAAAATCCTCCGAATAGCCACCGACAGGCTCTTCGGGATGCAGATTCGCGAAGCCCTGCGGGTGGACAATGATGGCTCCCTGCAGGGAATCCTCGACAACATCCTGGAAACCGGTCAGACAGCCGATGTCTTCGGTTGCGAATTCGACGATGCCGCAGGCCATCACCGCTACCTGGAGGCATCGGTGTCCCTGATGGGCGACGCCAAGGGAGAGGCCAAGGGATTCCGGGGCATCATTCGGGACGTGACCCGCAGAAAGCGTGCAGAAGCCCTTCAGCAGCAGAAGGCGGCCGCCGAGGCGGCCAACCGCTCCAAAAGCGAATTTCTGGCCAACATGAGCCATGAAATCCGCACGCCCCTGAACGCCATCATCGGCCTGGTCGAACTGCTCAAAGACACCCAGCTCAACCCTGAACAGCGGGAGGACCTGGGTGTCGTCACCTCATCTGCCTATTCTCTGCTGGCCATCATCAACGACATCCTCGATTTTTCGAAAATCGAGGCCGGCAAGCTCGAACTGGAGGAAATTCCCTTCGGTCTGCGGGATTTTCTGGGGGAAACACTCAAGATCATGGCCAGAGACGCCCACCGCAAGGGTCTCGAGCTCGCCTGTCGGATCGCGCCCGATACGCCCGACATGGTCGTCGGCGATCCGAACCGGCTCCGCCAGATCATTCTCAACCTGGTGGGCAACGCCATCAAGTTCACCGAAAAAGGCGAGGTGGTGCTGACGGTATCGCCCAAATCGGCCGACGGACGGACCGCGGATCTCTTTTTCTCGGTGCGCGACACCGGCCTCGGCATCGAGGAGAACAAAACCGAGGCGATCTTCAGTCCCTTTCAGCAGGCAGACGGCAGCACCACCCGACGTTTCGGCGGAACGGGTCTCGGCCTTGCCGTATCGCGGCAGCTGGTGGAGCTGATGGCCGGTCGCATCTTCGTGGACAGCTCCCCCGGCAATGGAAGCGATTTTCAGTTCACGGCCCGCTTCGGCGTCCAGCGAGAAGAATCCGAACGAGAGGCGCCGGCGGTCTCCCTGAAAAGCCGGCAGGGGGCTCGGGCCCTGATCGTGGACGACAACACCACTAGCTGCGACATCCTGGCGGAGATGCTCTCCAGCTGGGGGTTGACCGTAGAAACGGCATCCAGTGCGAAAGAAGCGCTGACACGACTCGAGCAGGCCCCCGATGTCGATCTTCTTCTGGTGGATTCTGACATGCCCGAAACCGACGGGACGACGCTGCTGACCCGAATCGAGGCCTCGGCCGCGGAACCGGTCCCCTCGATCCTCATGCTCAACACAAACTCCCGGAAAACCCTGCGGGAGGTTTCCCCCCTGGGGGTCCGGACTACCGTGATCAAGCCGGCCCGGCACCAGGAGCTGCTTTCGGCGGTGCAAGTCGCCCTCGGCATCACGGCGGTGTCGGAGGAAACGCTGCAAAACAGACCGTCGGAAGCCGCCCCCGATGACGGACCGACGCTTGACATCCTGGTGGCCGAAGACACTCCTTTCAATCAAAAGTTCATCTCCAGGCTGCTGGGCCGCCGGGGGCACCGGGCGGTGATCGTCGACACCGGCGTACAGGCACTGGAGGCCCTGTCCGGCCGCGACTTCGACGTGGTGCTCATGGACGTGCAGATGCCTGAAATGGACGGCTTTGCCACCACCCGAGCCATTCGAAAGAGAGAAATGGAGACGGGGGGCCATATTCCGATCATCGCGATGACCGCCCATGCCATGAAAGGGGACCGGGAACGGTGCATCGAAGCCGGCATGGATGATTATGTGTCCAAACCGATCTCGTCTGAAATGCTTTTTTCCTCGATCCGCGCCTTGGTCCGGAAAACGGACGACGCCGGTTCGACCGGAGCCGCATCGTCGGGGGATGTCCCACCAGCCTGCGGAATCGACCGGGACTCGATCCTCCGGGCCTTTGACGACGACCCGGAGTTTCTGCGCGAGGCCGTGGAGATGTTCATCGCCGAGCACCCGGTTATGATGGCCCAGATCCGGGCGGCCATCGACAACGGCAAGGCAAAGATTCTGGAGCGAACCGCCCATGCCCTGAAGGGGATGGTGGGCAATTTCCGCTGCGACGACGCCATGGAGGCGGCCTACACGCTGGAGAAGATCGGCCGGGAAGAGGCCCTGGATCGTGCCGTGGAGGCCACCGAAAGCTTGTCTGAAAAAATCGAAGCTCTCGACCGGCAGCTGAGAAAAATCCTCGAGGAGACCCCGACTTGAACATCCTGATCGCCGAAGACGAGCGGATCAACCTGACCCGCCTCCAGCGTTTTTTGGAAAAATGGGGCAATCGGGTCTATCCGACAGCCAACGGCCTCGATGCCCTGGAAACATTCCTGTCCGAGGAGGTGGACATCATCATCACCGACTGGATGATGCCCAAAATGGACGGGCTCGAACTGGTAAAGCACATTCGCAGCCAGAGCGGTTCAGCGTCTTATGTGTACATCATCCTGCTCACCTCCAGGGGAGAGCGTGAAGACATTGTGCGGGGTCTGTCCGAAGCCGGGGTAGACGACTACATCGTCAAACCCTTCGACCCGGAGGAACTCAAAGCCCGTCTTACGGTGGGCGAGCGGACCGTTCGACTGGAGCGAACCCTTCGGGAATACGGCCGGGGCCTGGAAAAGATCGTCCGAAAACAAACCCGGACGATTCGCAAAACCCAGGAGGAGACCATCTACCGGCTGTTGTCGGCACTGGAGTCCCGCGACGAGGAGACCGGCGGGCACGTGAAAAGAATCGCCCACTTCAGCGCCCATCTGGCAAAAGAAATCGGCTGGCAGTCGAACCGGATCGAAGATCTGCTCCTGGCCGCCCCCATGCACGACATCGGCAAGATCGGCGTCCCAGACACCATTTTGCTCAAAAAGGGGCGCCTTACCGACGAAGAGTTCGAGATCATCAAGACCCACACGACGATCGGCGGAACCATCCTGAAAGATTCAGAGTACCCCATGCTTCAGTTGGCCGAGGAAATCGCCCTGAGCCACCATGAAAAATGGGACGGCTCGGGTTATCCCCGCGGTCTGGCCGGCGAAGATATCCCCGAATCAGGCCGAATCGTCGCCTTGGCCGATGTCTTCGATGCGCTGAGCAGCGACCGGGTATACCGAAATGCGTCCCCGGAGGACGAGGTGATCCGGATCATGCGGGAAGGACGCGGCAGCCACTTCGATCCCGACCTTTTCGATCTGTTCATCGAATGCCTTCCCGAATTTCGCCGGATCTCCCTGGAAAATCCATGATGAATGATCGCGGCCTGACGCTCATCGAAATCATTGTGGTGATGGTCCTCATCAGTATCGTCACCGCCGTCATCCTGACCCGGACGATGGATATTCCCGTGGTGAGCACCGCAGCCTCCGCAGCGTCGGTCAAGGCCCACCTGCGTTACGCCCAGACCATGGCCATGAAACAGAACGCCTACCTTTGGGGGATCAAGTGCGACGGGACCGATTACTGGCTTTTCCGCACCCCGAAGCAGGAGAACTACGCCACCGATCCCGGCGACCAGAACACGGCCCTGTTTTTGCCGGGCGAAGATGTCGACAAGGTTCCGGCATCCGGCATGAGCGCCTTCACCCTTTACTTCGACGGCTACGGAAGACCGCGCCAGTACGTATCAGCCGACGGCGACACCGCCCCAATCACCAGTGTCCTGACCATCACCCTGGAGGGCGGGTCGCTCCAGGTTTCCCCTGAAACCGGGTTTGTCTCATGACCATCCGCAGGGCCGACACAGAATCGATCGCAGGCTTTACCCTGATCGAGATCATCGTCACGATCGTGGTGGGTGCGATCCTGGCCGCTGTGATGGTCCAGTTCATGAGCACGGCCATGACCCGCAGCGCGGATCCGACGGCAGCGGTCCGCACCGAGGCGGAAACCGGCACGGTGATGGAGGAGATTGTCTCTTCCTACGTCAAGGTGATCAACGCTTCGAATCCTTCCGGGGCCCTTGCCCAGATCCAGGCGACCTACGGATCCGCGGCCGGTGTGACGATGGCCTACATCCGCTTTGATGCGACAGGCCAGGAAGTCGTGGAAGGCTCTGCCACCGACACGCTCAAGGTGACGGTCCAGGGCACCGGCTATGCCTTGACGGCGCTGCTGACCGAAAGCCGGGTGAAAAGCGACGATCCGGCCTCCGAATACTGACCGCCGGCTTTCCGCCCCCGGGCGGAGTGCATCGCTGTCGGCGATCCGAGATGCGAGCGGCAGCCCATGGCAATGATCCGATCGAACTCGATTCCAAACCGGTTTTTCACCCGGTGTTTGAGCCATCGGCTCGGTGGCTGGCGTCACCGGCCGCATGCCGGACCCCGCACCGGCTTTACCCTGGTGGAGATCATCGTCTCGCTTCTGCTGGTGGGTCTGATCGGCACGTTTACGCTCTTTTTCCTTGCCGACGGCATCGAAGGATTCCTCATCTCCCAGCAGGCGGCCGACAGCGCCTTCAAGGCTCAGATCGCCCTGGACCGGGTCCGGCTGGAACTGCTCGGTATCGAGAGCCTGGAGGCCAGCCCCGTCAACGACACGTCGCTCCAGTACACCAGCTCGGATCCGGAGCTGACCGGCAGCCGGGCCCTGCTCTTTTCCGGAGGAACGCTCTATCTGCGGGTGAATGGCACCGATTACCCCCTCATCGACGGGGTGACCAGCCCGGTTTTACAGCTCCAGTACGACGACATGGACAACGACGCCCTTGATGAAGTGGCCTACATCGATGTCGGCTTCACCATCGGAAACCAGCCCCCCTACAGCGTCCGGATCTATCCCCGGGGCATGGTGGCCAAGTTTTCATAGGAACCGCCGATGAAGCAACGCTGGCTTAGAGATTTTCACCGCCGCGCAAGACCGTTTTTCTCCCACGCCGGGGGAAGCATCCTGATCTACGTGATCGCGGTGATGACGGTCTTCGGGCTGCTGGGCGCCGCCGTGGTGGCCATGTTCTCGTCGGCCACCATGATGAGCACCGGCACGCCGAACCATGCCCGTCAGGCGCGTTACATGGCGGAATCCGGGATGCGCTATGCCGTCGCCGAACTGCGAAATGCCTACAACCCGGACACGGTGGACCGGTTGAACACCACGGACTACACGATCTCCGGCGCCGGATCCTTCGATTTGAACGTCTTTGGCAGGTGGTTTCAGTCGACGACCGCCTATGACATCTCCAGCGGGAACGTGATGTTGAGCATCCCGGAAGGAGAGGTCCCCAAAGGCTTTTCTCTTCCCAGGGATCTGCGCCTGCTCAACCTGGAAGGGTTCCGGGATGCCAAGAACTTCGGCGGAGACCCCGAAACATTCGTCTCCAAGATCAATGCCGTTCCGGACATGAGCACCGACCCGTTCACCGTCAACCTCAACGACTCGTTCATCGTCGACCAGAACGAGGCGGTCCTGCCGGCGGTGCGCGCCGACAACTCCTACGATCCGGCCGTCACCCTGCTTGCCGGCAGCACCCTTTTGGTGGACAAAGAAGCCGGCAGCGTGTTTCCGAAGAAAAACGGATCTTTTTACATCGAAAGCACCCTCGGGGAAAAAAAGCGCTACTTTTACGAGGAGATGGTGCCCGGAGACCCGGTCCAGCTCAAGAAGATCTCCGATGACATCTATGTCTTCAGGGACGACTGGGTCGCCCTGACCGAGCAGAACCACATCCTGGTGGCCGACGGTGCCTCCGGCGGGGCCGGCTCAGGGGGGAGCCAGGAGCTGGCCATGGACTTCAGGCCCAACATTGTCTCTCCCCAGGGGGTTCCGGTCCCCCCGCCCCTTTCCCTTCCGCCGGACGTGGCCCCAACCGATTTTATCTCCGGCGGGACTGCAACCCCCGAGAACACCGCAGCGGCGGTCACGGTGGACACCACCACCGGTCAGGAAAAGATCGTTCTGGGCGGAAACACCACCCAGACCTCGGGGGCGGCCTTTTTCGGCGGCAATGTCAAGCGCGGGGGCTTTGACGTCTGCACCAGCGGCAAGTGCAACTTTTTTGACGGGATCCGGGCCTTTTTCGTCTTCACCTACACCGGCACCGGCGACGGCTTTACCTTCGCCGTTGCCAACGGCACAAACAACGGTCTTGACGCCTACGGGGATACCGGCGGAAGCCTCGGGTACGCCGGCATCTCTCCGACGGGAAAGCAGATCAACAAGCCGAAAATGGCCGTCGAGTTCGACACCTACACCAATTCGGGCCAAAACGACCCGGACAACTCCGTGGCCGGCTGGACGAACCGGGACATGGTTCAGTCCGTATACTGGGGCACGGACGCCGTCTCCGTCTCGGACGACGTTCGCCACGATGAGGACAGCGGCGGCCGGGAGCAAAAGTGGGTCTTCACCAACCCCTGGGGGGCAATCTACTCCACGCCCGCGGTGGACCCGGTGGACGGTTCGATCATCGTGGGGTCCCTGGACAACCGCGTGTGGTCCATCCGACCCGACGGGTCCGAAAAATGGCGGTACGACACGCAAGCCAATGTCTACTCAGCGGCGGTCATCGGCCCGGATCGCACGGTCTACATCGGCTCCAACGTCAGCGGGGGGCGCCTGCTCGCCCTGTCCGACACCGGCGCCCTCAAATGGAAATATGATGTGGCAAGCGACCTGAAATCGCCTCCGGCCCTCGACAGCAACGGCATCCTCTATTTCGGCACCTCGGTCAACGACCCGTATTTTTATGCCCTGGATTCCAACAGTCCGGCGGCGCCCAAATGGATCTTTCCCCCCGCGCCCGCAGCAGTCTACATCAACGTGGACGGCGCCGCGGCCTTGAGCCCGGATGAGGCCTCGGTCTACTTTGTGGCGCCGGACCCGTACGGTTCCACCAACTCCTCCGGCGACACCAACCACTTTCTCTTTGCCCTGAACACCGCCGACGGCTCTTTGCGATGGCTCCCCTTCAACCTTCGCGGCCCCGTGTACTCCTCGCCCCGGGTGGCCGAAGACGGCACCATCTACGTCGGGTCCGACGGCGAGTCCGGCATCGGCTACCTTTTTGCCATCAATGCCGACGGCACCTTGAAATGGCGCTACGACTTTTCGCCCACCAACCCGAGAAGCACACCGGCCATCGGCCCCGACGGCACGATCTACATCGGAAACGACGACGACTACCTGTATGCCATCAGCGACGAGGGCACCAGCGCCTCGATGAAGTGGCGCTTTTTGACCAGCGGCAATGTTCGCTCCTCCCCGCTGGTCCACCAGGACGGCAGCATCTGGTTCGGATCGGACGACAATCGGGTCTATGCCCTCGATACGGCGGGCAACCAGCTGGCCAAATACGACGCGTGGAACAACATCCGGGCCGGCCTGGCCCAGGGGGCAGACGGCACCGTCTATGCCCCGACCGCCTCTTCCGATGAAACAGACGGCAACGTGTTTGCCTTTTCCCCGGCCTGTCAGCCCCAGAACATCAAAAACCGGCATTACAGCTACGACGATCTGTTGGCCGGCGACTCCATCGAAAACGCCGGGAGCATCGCGAGCCAAGACGACTGGCTCCAGAGCGGGCCGTGGGCGGCGCGGATCGAAATCGCCCGCAGCCGGAGTCCCAACTCCCGGGGACGCTACGAATACGCATTGAAGCTGTGGCTCCGGCAGTGCCAGCAATCCGGCTGCAGCGACATTCTGGGAACCTACTTTGAAGACACCCGGATCGAATACGCCGCCAAGGCGCCGCACCTGACCCAGACCGCGGAGCTGTGCAGCACCGACCACACCTCGTTTAACACCTTCATTTTCGGATTCACCGAGGGAACCGGAAGCGCGGTGCAGCGGGTCACCATCAGCGACGTGCAGCTGGGCTTTATCCGCCCGGGCGACTCTGTCATCCAAAACGATTCAGGCTGGCAATAGAAGCGCCAACGCGCTTCTATGAAACGCGGCTTCACCGCTGTCAGCGCGGTGCAGGCCGCCTCTTTTTTCTTGCCCAACTTGCATTGCGTATTACTATATAGGTGCTTTGAACGGGCGGGGCGATCGGCACCTGGAATCAAGAAGATCCCGAGCCGGTCGCCTTTGCTATGGCAGAGAGGACTTTGCCGGGGCAATGCAGCAAAAGCTCGCTTTGGAAAAGAAACCGGCCGGCTGCCGCGGGTAGCAGGTCTCGAAAGGATTTTGGCCATGAAACTGGCGATCAGCGGCAAGGGCGGGGTGGGGAAAACCACCTTTTCGGCCATGCTTATCCGGGCCCTCAACGCCCGGGGAAAACACGTGCTGGCCATCGATGCGGATCCGGATGCCAACCTGGCGGCGGCCGTGGGCGTACCGGACGCCGACAAGGTCGTTCCCATCTCCGAGATGAAGGAGATGATCTTCGAACGCACCGAAGCAAAACCCGGCACCATCGGGGGATTCTTCAAACTCAACCCGAAGGTGGACGATCTGCCCGATTCGCTCTCGGTTCGGCTGGAGAACATCAAGCTCATGCGCCTGGGGGGCGTGAAAAAAGGGGGCGCCGGGTGCATCTGTCCGGAAAGCACCCTGCTCAAGGCCCTGGTGACCCATATCGTCCTGGCCCGCGACGAGGTGGTGGTCATGGACATGGAGGCCGGCATCGAGCATCTGGGCCGGGGCACGGCAAAGGCGGTGGACAAGCTCATCGTGGTGGTGGAGCCGGGCCGTCGAAGCATCGACACGGCGGAGCATATTCGGAAGCTGGCCTCCGAGATTCGTCTGGAGTCCATCGCGGTTGTCGGAAACAAAATCCGCAGCGAAAAGGACGAAGCCTTTCTAAAAAAATACCTTCCGGATTTCGAGTTTCTCGGATTTCTTCCCTACGACGACGCCCTGATCGAGGCCGACCTCAACGGATTGTCCCCTTTCGATGTGGGCTCGCCCGCCGGTACGATGGTCGACAAGATGATCGACAGGATCGTGTAAAAATGGCTGGGAAGCTGGGACGCCAGGATGCCCGGATGCTGAAAATGACAAAGCCGCCGAGAAAACAGACGACCATCAACATCCGGTGATGGTCAGTTTCGAGAAGAACCCAGCATTGCTCCCCTTCCGTCCGACATCCCGGCATCCCAGCCTCCCGGCGGCGCGCAGCGCCCTTCATCACAGCCGACTGACATGCACCGACGAAAAGCACCATACCGATCCAGGCCGAAACACCGCAGGTCTCCTGATGCTGCGCGCCTGCGGCCGGGGGCAGACAGCCGCCTGAAGAAAATCTTTGCCGGCATCGGGGCCCCTCGCCGGAAACCGTTTTCTCCGGACGAATACCAGCTGCGGGCGCTGGAGACGGTGAAGACGGCCGACTGCCTCGTCACGGCACCCACCGGGGCCGGAAAGACCTGGATCGCCGAGCAGGTCATCACCGAGCACCTCGCCGCCGGCGGACGCTGCTGGTACGCATCACCCCTGAAGGCCCTGTCCAACGCCAAGTACCGGGATTTCTGCAACCTGTTCGGCGCCGAGCGCGTCGGCATCCTGACCGGGGACCGGAAGGAGAACCCGGACGCACCGGTCATCGTGGGCACCACCGAGATCCTCCGCAACCAACTCTACGACGCCATGCACCAGGGCCTGGACCTTGCCACGGATTTCGTGATCCTGGACGAGGCCCACTATCTGGGCGAAGAGGAGCGGGGGGTCGTCTGGGAAGAGACGATGATCTACCTGCCGGCCCGCATTCCGC
>JASFPT010000009.1:0-37819 GCA_050115795.1 Desulfobacterales bacterium | reverse complement strand
CGGCGTGGGAAATCAGATCCGGAGCCTTGTAGCCGTATACCCCGTAGAGAAGCATTATGGCCCCGATGATCACAAAGACGTTTCCCACCACCCGGCGGGCCAGCTCGATGCCGATGAGCACGCCGATCATGGCCACCCACATGTCAAACTGGGTTTCGGCCCCGGTCCGGTAGTTGATCGCCTCGAAGTTGAGAATCCAGTAGCCCACCGTGAAAATGGAAGCAAAAATCAGGATGTAGTCAACCACCCGAAGGATCGGGTGCTTCGATTTGTAGACCAGGAAGATCAGCACGTACGTGATGATCACGTAAATGCCCCGGTGGTACTGGGTGGAGGCCGGTGCAATGACCGCCGCGTAAGAGTAGAAAACGACAAGGATGACGGCCAGCGCATCGAATACGACCTTCTCGAATCGGTTCAGTTTCTCGTACACGGTGGACCTGCCCGGTATGTGCCGCACCGGAATTGTTTCGTTCCGGATGCCGCGGGTTCAGAGGAAATCCAGGGGCCGGCGGCTGGCCGGCCCCTGGTCGGGTTGATTCCGGTTCGATCAATCTTTCGCCCCGTTCACACCCTGTTTTGAGTCGCAGGGACGGCGTACCGATCTTTTTGATTCATTCTCAGCGTCCTGCGGCGCAGAGCATTATTTCAGGACGCCCTTTTCCTTCCAGAATTTTTCAGCCCCGGGATGGAAGGGCGTAACGATCCCGGTGGGGCCGGTTTCAATGGACATGTTCTTGAAGGTCTTTTTCTGTTCCAACATATGCTTCAGGCCCTCCGGGGTGTAAATGATGGAAAGCAGGTCGTAGACCAGTTCGGCCGGGGCCTCACCGGAGGCCACCCAGAGGGCGGAGTCCTGGAAGGACGGCGTATTGTAGTCGACACCTCGGTACGTCCCCGGCGGTACGGACAGTTTCGAAAAATACGGATATTTCTTGAAAAATCCGCTGTCTTCGGCGTCTTTTCCCAGGTTGACCAAGGCGATGTCGTTGGTCTGGGCCGCCATGATCACCGCACCGCTGGGAAAGGCGGTAAACAGCCAGAAGGCGTCGAGCTGGTTGTTGCCGAAGGCCTGGGCCGCGTCGTTGTAGCCCATGGCGTTTCTTTCGATCTTGTCCCAGACGCCCATGTGGGTGAAAAACAGCTCGCAGTTGGCAAAAGCGCCCGATCCCGCATTGCCCACGCCGACCTTTTTGCCGACCAGGTCCTTGGTGCTCTTGATGCCGCTGTCGGCCCGAACCACGAGCTGCGCCGGCGCACCGTACAAGAAGGCCACCGCGTATACGTTTTCATACTTGTTCGGATCGTTCTTCATCTTGCCGTTTCGGCCCAGCCAAACGTGTCCGGAGTAGACGACGCCGAACTGCATCCGATTGGCGTTGACCTTCCGGAGGTTTTCCACCGATCCTGCCGAGGCCTGGGCCTGGATGTTGTAGTCGGTCAGGGCTTTGACCGGCTTGTAGACCTGGATGCCGTTGGCTACGACCTGAAAGGTCCCGCCGGCCGGCCCGCCGCCGAAGACGATCCGCTTTTTCGCATACGAATCGGCGGAGAACATCAGCGTCATGGAAATCGCCAGGCAGACGACGATCAGGACGGGAAAGAGTCTCATTTTTTTCATGCGTATCTCCTTTGTTGAAACGGTTGCGTTGTGCACCGCCGCGGCCGGCGGCGGTATCCTCACTTATTTCATCACGGTGCAGCCATTACGGGACTTTACCGATACTGCCAGCCGTAACAGCGATCCCAAACATCGTCAATTCGCCGATTTCTGATTTTCGCGTAAGAAAATTTCTTACAGGCAGGAAATGGACAGCCGTCCGGGGGAAAAAAGAGGAACCGGCAGGTCGCCGCCGGTTGCAGGCATCAGGGCTCGACGAGGCGGTTCTGCATGGCAAAGCGGGACAGTTCGGCGTTGTTTCGCAGGTTGAGTTTCTTGAGGATGCGAAAGCGGTAGGTGTCCACCGTCTTGATGCTGATGCCGTATGCGTCGGCGATCTCCCGGTTGGTGTCTCCAAGGGCCAGCCGGCGAAGGACCTGAAGCTCGCGGGTCGAGAGCAGATCGAGAGGGGAACCGCCCTTGGATCCCCGCGCCAGGCGAAGCGCCAGAATTTCGGCCGCAGACGAGGTCAGGTACCGGGCCCCGCTGCAGACCTTGGCGATCGCGCGCACCAGCTGCTCTGGGGCGGACCGCTTCGTCAGGTACCCCATGGCCCCTGCTTCGAAGGCACGAACCAGGTACTGTTCTTCCTCGTGCATGGTGAGCACCAGAATCGGAAGATCCGGATACACGCTGAGCAGGTGGCTGATCACCTCCAGCCCGTCGAGGCCCGGCATGGAGATGTCGATCACCGCCACGTCGGGCCGCTGCTTCTTGGCCTGGGCAATGGCCTCCCGACCGTCGGAGGCCTCGGCCACCACCGTCATCTCATCGCTTTCTTCCACGATCCTGCGAAGTCCGGCCCGGACAATACTGTGGTCGTCGGCCAGCAGCACGCGAATCATCGCAGATACCCCTTCAGCGGTACGCGAAATTCAACCCTGGACCCTGCACCGGGCGTTGAAAAGACGAACAGCTCGCCCCCCACCAGAACGGCCCGCTCCCGCATGCCGGCCACCCCGAGGGCCTCGGTTTCGTTGAGCACCGCCGTGTTGAAGCCGCATCCGTCGTCGGCCACCGACAGCACCAGATGGCCATTGTCGGCCGCAAGTGCGAGATGTACGCGGTTGGCCCCGGAATGCCGCGCCACATTGGTCAAGGCCTCCTGGGCGATCCGGTAGGCGGCGGTGGCCAGGGCGTCGGTGACGGCTGGAACGCCGGCCGGATCGAAGGTGCAGGAAATGGCGGTCCGCCGCTCGAAGTCGGTGGCATACCACTCCAGGGCGTCGACCAGCCCCAGGGTGTCGAGAACACCCGGCCGCAGGCGTATGGCAATGCCCCGGACCTCTTCGATGGTTTTGTCGATCAGCTCGCACATCGTCATCGCCCGCCGGGCGCCTTTCGGATCCGATTGCTGCAGGTGGTCCCGGATCCAGACCGCATCCATCCGGAGGGCGGTCAACACCTGTCCCAGCTCGTCATGCAGCTCCCGGGCAATGGCGGCCCGCTCCTTCTCCTGGCTGGCCATGATGCCGGCCGACAGCCGCCGGAGCTGGTCTTCCGCCTTTTTCACGGCCGTCACGTCGGTGGCGATGCCGCATACGCCGCTGGGGGAGCCGGATTCATCGTAGATCGGGAATGTGACCGAAAGGTAGGTCCGCACCCCGTCCTCGGTTCGGATCTTCGCCTGGACCTGCAGCGAACGATCTTCCAGGAGAACCTGGCGGTCATTTTGATGGAACTGGCGGGCGACGTCCGGCGGCAGGATCTCTTCATCGGTTTTGCCCCGAACCGCTTCTGCGGAAACGCCGAAAAGCTCTTCGAATTTCGGGTTGACCAGCGTGTAGCGCCCCTCTTCGTCCTTGATGTAGACCACCGCCGGGGTAAAGCGCAGGATGCTCGAAATTTCCCGCGTGCGGTGCCGTACCTGGGCTTCCAGATCCTTTGAATACTGGCTTAAGGCCTCCTTGGCCCTTCGAAGGGCTTCTTCGGCCTTCTTGCGCTCGGTCACATCGATGGAAACGGCCAGGGTTCGAACAATGTTGCCCTCGTTGTCCCGGTCGGCGATGGCCGACAGCAGCACATCGATGACCCGGCCGTCCTTTTTGCGGAACCGGTAGGGGACGTCTTTGCAGAAGCCGCTTCGGAAAAAGGCGGGAAACACCTCGTCCTCTGCGTAGCGCCGGGAGTCTTCCGTGAAAAAGTCCGTCAGCCGCCGGCCGATGACTTCCTGCCGACCGTATCCCAGCACTTCCCCCCAGTAGTCGCTGACGCTGACCACCTTTCCGTTCTGGTCGATGGAATGCAGCATGGCCGGCGTGTTGTGGTACAGGGAGCGATACCGCTCATCGCTTTCCCGCAGCGCCTTTTCAACCGTCTTTCGCTTTACGATCTCGTCGCTGGCTTTGCGATAGAGCAAAAAGACCGCCAAACCGACCAGCAGACACAGCGAGAGAACGATCGGGCCGGTGATTTTGATCAACGGCTCCGAGACGCTCTTGGAAATGGTCTCAAAGCTTCGGAGATGGTACAGTCGCCAGCCCGGAAAAAAATCGATGCCTTTTTCCTGCAACTGATACTGCTTTCCGCTGGGATCCACCGCGTGCTCCGAGTCGCTGAAATTGAACCCGATCCAGTTCCAGGGCCCGTGTCCGAATTGCCGCGACTTTTCCAGGTCGGCCTTTTGTTCGGGGGAAAGCGGGCGGATCGACTTGTAAAGCCATTCCTTCCGGTTGGAAATGAAGATCACCCCGTTCGGATCGGTGACCAGGACGATCTCGTCGTCGCCGAGTCCCAGTTCGCCCTCGATCTGGGTGATCGAGGCCTTGATCACCGCCAGGCCGATGGGCAGGTCTTCGCCTTTTTCGAAGATCGGAAAGCTGTAGTAGGCGCCGCGTTTGTTGGAAGTGGTCCCCAGGGCGAGGTAGGTGGCCGGGGCGGTGTGAAACGCTGCGGTGAAATAGGGCCGGAAAGCGAAATTTTTTCCCACGAAGCTGTCCGAGGCCTTGCGGTTGCTGGAGGCTACGGTGGTTCCCCGATGATTCATCACGTAGCAGACATCGACGTTGAGGGTCCGCTTGAACAGGTCGAGGACCGCATTGGCCCGATCCTGGGCCTCGCGGTTGGGGCGAATCAGCAGTTCCAGCAGTTCGTTGATCCCGGCCATCGCCTCCACCGGGCGGATGTTTTTTGACAAGGCCGCCGACAGGTTTTTGGCCAGCAGCTCGACCCGGATCTCCGCTCTCCGGGAAGCTTCCGCAAAAGCCGCCTCCCGCAGGGCCGAATAATAGAGATATCCACCGGTGGCGGCGGACAGGAAGGCCAGAAGGGATAGAAACAGCAAAATGGTGCGCAGTTTCATCTTCGGCAACCCTCAGGAAAATCTTTCAAAAACGCCTGTGTTTGCCAAATCGTTTGTTCCATGAACAAGGGCAACCCTTGAAGAAAAATCGCCGGGGAGCTTGGATCATATCGTATCGGATGTTATGGACAAATCCAAGGCGGTTCCGTATACGGTAGCGATCGGAATTCGAATCCGGAGGGGGCGCTTCGCCGGAATCTGCGCTTGAAGGTGAAAACCAGAAGCCAACATCGATTCGCAAAAAGGATCTTCCCCATGCGCTTTGGTCTGCTGTCCATGTTGTGCGCCGTATTGGCCGTCGGATGCCTGACCTTTTGCTTTCCCACCGACGCCGGGGCGGTGCGTGTCGGCCTTCTTCTTCCCCTGAGCGGGCCGATGGCCTCGGCAGGAGAGGCGGCCCGCGACGCTGCTGCAATGGCGGCCGCAGAGACGGGCACCATCGATCTTCGGGTCGCCGATACGGCCGGCACTTCCGAAGGCGGCCGTTCAGCCGCCCGGCGGCTCATCGAAACCGAACAAGTTCATGCTCTGGCAGGGGCCATGACCAGTCCTGCTGCCCGGGCGGCGGCCCAAACCGCAGAGGCCGCAGGGGTTCCCCTGCTGATTTTCGGTGCCTCGGCAACGGCCATCACCGAAACCCCCTGGCATTACGTGTTCCGAATCAATCCGCCGACGGAGGAAAAATTTGCATCCCTGGGGTCGTTTCTCGACCGGGTTTCCCCGCCGGATCGGGCCACCGCCGTTTTCTGCGAAGACCGCCCACCGGCTAAGGCGCTTTCAGAGGAGTGGCTGGCAGCCTCACCGACCCTGGGCTTGGATCCGCTGTATCGGATCCCGTTTGTCCCGGGGCTGGTCGACTACCGCCCGGAGCTTGCCAGGGCCCGCATCAAGGATCCGGCCCTGATGGTGTTGATCACAGCAGCAGCCGACGGGGCGCTGATGTTGCGCCAGAGTCGGGAGATGAATTTGATGCCGTCGCTCGTGCTGGGAGAAGCGGCCGGTTTTGCCGCCCCTGATTTTATCGAAAAGGCCGGCAAGTTCGGCGAATACCTGTGCACGCTTGTCCCCTGGGCCCCATCGGCCCTCAATCCCGGATCACGGCGATTCGCTGAAGACTTTCACAGGCGCTTCGGATGGGTCCCCGGCCACCACGAGGCGCTTTCCTATGCGGCGATGACCGTGCTGACCGACGCCGCCACGCGAGCCGTCGCGCAAAACCGGGTCGCCATTCGAGAGGCTCTTGCCGTGACCAACCTCCCAACGGTCTGCGGACAGGTGCGGTTCGATCCGAAAAGCGCCCGGCCCGGCCAAAATCCGTCGACCTTCCTCCTGGTCCAGTGGCAGTCCGGGAAGCTGGAAACGATCTGGCCCCGCGACAAAGCCAGCGCCGAACCGGTATTTCCCTTCCCTGCCTGGCGCTCCAGGCCCGGGCTGTCGGTCCCCTCTCCGAAACCCCCGGCTTCGGATTCCCTCACCCCGGAACCCGCCGGAAGCCCCTACATCAAGGACTTGAAAAACTGATCCGGTTCGGAAATCGTGTCTGGCTTCGGGGTCCGTTCGGTGGGGACGGTGCCTTCCTTGAAGCATTCAAACAGCGTCTTTTGGGATTCGGCATTGGGCAGCAGGCCGGATTCGGCGTCGATTTTGGCAAACACGACCCCCTTCGGGACTTCAAACACCTGCACCGGCTTCCCCTCCAGCACCCGTTTCATGAACTGGAGCCAGATGGGGCTCGCCGCCCGGGAGCCGGTTTCCCCCTCCCCCAGGGAGCGCTCCTCGTCAAAACCGACCCAGACGCCGGTGATGTACCGGGGCGTGTAGCCCATGAACCAGGCGTCGAACAGGTTGTTGGTGGTGCCGGTTTTTCCGGCAGCCGGACGATGCAACGCCTTGACCCGATGGCCGGTGCCGTTTTGAACGACCCCCTCGAGAAGGTTGGTCATGATGTATGCCGTGCTCTTTTCGATCACTTTTTCCCGCAGCGGCTTGGCTTCCTCGATGACATTGCCGTCCCGGTCGACGATTTTCCGGATAAACACCGGCTCGACCCGGTAACCCTGGTTGGCGAAAACCGAATAGGCGTTGACCAGTTCCAGGAGCGACACGCCGGAAGAACCCAGCGCAATCGACAGGTCCCGGTTCAGCGTGGAGGTGATCCCCAGCTTCCGGGCGTAGTCGATCAGGTAGTCGATACCGATGTCCTGGAGAATCTTGATGGTGACCACATTCCGGGACATTGCCAGTGCCTCCCGCAGCAGGGTCGGCCCATGGAAGCGCTCCTTGTAGTTTTTGGGCTTCCAGACAAAGTCCCGGTCGGTGTCTTCGAAGACGATCGGCGAATCGACAATCACCGTTGCCGGCGTATAGCCCTTGTCGATGGCCGCCGCATAGATGATCGGTTTGAAGGCGGATCCGGGTTGTCGTCGTGACTGAATCGCTCGGTTGAACTGGCTTTCCTTAAAGTCCCGGCCCCCGACCATTGCCTTGACTTCCCCGGTTTTGGCCTCGATGCAGATCAGCGCAGACTGAGCGATCGGCTCCTGCTCCAGCGACAGGCGCCATTGGCCCTTGTCTGGATCGTACTCGACCCGTCGCGCCTCGATCACATCCCCGACCCGCAGCGCCTGGCTCGGCCGCTGGATCTTCGTGGCATAGTAGGGGACCTCCGGGTCGGGCTTTCGGGCCCATTGCATGTCGGAAAGGGGAATGAAACCCGGCCCCGATCCGGTTTGAACCAGCACCTGTCCGTCGGCATCGTCGACCTCTTTCACCACCCCGCGCACGATCCGGCCCGGGCTGTCATCCGCCTTGTCCGCCTCCATTTCAAGCTCTGCGGCAAAGTCGGCGATCTCTTCGGGATGGATCCGCATCAGCGGTCCGCGGAAGCCCTGCCGTTTGTCCAGATCCCGCAGCCCGTTTTCGATCTCCTCTCTGGCGATCTTCTGCATTTCAACATCGACAGCCGTGTAGATCTGCAACCCCCCGGTATATAAGGCCTCCGGCCCATAGCGCTCTTCGATTTCGCGGCGCACATGCTCGGTGTAAAAGGGCACCTCATCGATGTACCAGTTCTTCCGGGGGTGGATGTCGAGTTCGGTCCGAATCGCCTCATCGGCCTGATCCTGGGAGATGAAACCTTCTGTGACCATCCGCTGGAGCACGTAGACCTGTCGTTCCTTTGCCTTTTTCGGAAACCGGAACGGGGAATAGCGGCTGGGCGCCTGGGGAAGTCCGGCCAGCATGGCCGATTCGGCCAGATTGAGATCGGAAACCGATTTTCCAAAATAGTTCTCGGCGGCAGCGGCAACGCCGTAAGCGCCGTGGCCGAGATAAATCTGGTTCAGGTAGAGGTACAGAATCTCTTCCTTGGAAAACGTTTTGTCGATGCGATAGGCGAGAATCGCCTCTTTCATCTTCCGTTTGTAGCTTCGTTCGGGCGTCAGCAGAAAAGACTTGGTGACCTGCTGGGTGATGGTGCTGCCCCCCTGGACGATCGTCCCCGCTTCCAGGTTTTTAAAAAACGCCCGCAGGATACTGATAAAATCGATTCCCTTGTGGGTGTAAAAGCGGGCGTCTTCTGCCGCTACAAATGCCTGAACGAGTTGCTTGGGCACCTGGGAAAGGGGCACCAAGATCCGGCGTTCCTTGTAGAATTCGGCAATCTTTCGGCCGTCCGCCGAATAGACGGTGGTCACCACTGGCGGACGATAATCCGCCAGCTTCGAAATTTTCGGAAGATCCTGGCTCAGGTACATAAACAAGCCGGCCAAGGCGGCCGCGCCGGCGACGATCGAAAAAGCCGCAAGACCCACAAACCAGAAAAGAAGAGTTCGGCCCAGCCCCCTGGGCTTGTTTCGGCTCCGCTCCTTCCGGATCTGGGAGGGCTTTTTTTTCTCCGCTGACATGAAGACCTCTTCGGTGTGCTGTTGGAAAAGATAACCGCGTGTGACAATTTATCAGCAAATCAAATATCATACTGCAGCGCTGGAAAGTTGTAAACGGATTTTGAATGCGCGGCCCGCTGAACCATCGCAGATCGATGTCGGGCATTCCCGTCGCGGCCGGATCGGTGTGGGGAGGGAAAAAGCGGTTGTGTGGATAGGACCGATAGCGGTTGACGATTTTGAAACTCAAATGGTAAATATTATGTTTTTGATTTTAAATGTTTCTTGGCAACGGCAGGAGGGAAAGGTAAGAAAATGGAGGAATCGAAGGTTTTTCTGGATTTTAAAAAAACCGGCGGCTTGATTCCGGCGGTGGTGCAGGATGCGGCCTCGGGCGAGGTTCTGATGCTCGCTTACATGAACGAGGCCGCGTGGGAAAAAACCCTTGAAACCGCCGTCGCCACCTACTGGAGCCGGAGCCGCCATACACTCTGGGTCAAGGGCGAAACTTCGGGCAACGTCCAGCGGGTTCGGGAAATCCGCGTGGACTGCGATCTGGATACGGTGCTGCTGAAAGTGGAACAGGTTGGAGGGGCCGCCTGCCATACCGGGCACCGAAGCTGTTTTTTTCGGGTGGTCAATGACGACGGCACCACAAGGGTCGTCGGAGATCCCATCTTCGATCCGCAGGAGGTCTACAAAACATGACGAGCAAGCTGAAGCTGGGCATCCCGAAGGGAAGCCTTCAAAATGCCACCATCGACCTGTTCAAACGCTCGGGTTGGAAAATATCGGTCAATGACCGGAGTTATTTTCCGGAAATCAACGACGACGCCATCGAATGTGCCATCTGCCGGGCCCAGGAGATGTCCCGTTATGTGGAAAGCGGCACCCTTGATGCAGGGTTGACCGGCAAAGACTGGATCGCCGAAAACCGCTCTGACGTTCATGTGGTCTGCGACCTGATCTACTCAAAGGTGAGTGCAAGACCGGCCAGATGGGTTCTGGCGGTCCCCTTCGACTCGCCGGTGCGGCGCCTCGAAGACCTGCACGGCATGAAGATCTCCACCGAGTTGGTCGACTACACCCGTCGGTATTTTGCAGAGCAGGGCATCGAGGTGGAAGTGGAGTTTTCCTGGGGCGCCACAGAGGCCAAAGTCGTGTCGGGCCTTGCCGATGCAATCGTGGAAGTGACCGAAACCGGCAGCACCATCAAGGCCCACGGCCTTCGGGTCATCCATGAGCTCATGCAGACCAACACCCAGTTGATCACCAACCACAGGGCCTGGAAGGTTCCGCAGAAGCGGGAAAAGGTCGAGCAGATCGCCCTGATGCTCAACGCGGCACTGACGGGGGACAAAATGGTCGGGCTGAAGATGAACGTCTCGCAGGACAAACTCGAAAGGGTGACCCGGCTTCTGCCGAGCCTCCATGCGCCGACCGTCGCCAGCCTGTATCAAACCGATTGGTTTGCCGTAGAGACCGTGGTCGGCGTCCACGCCGTTCGGGACCTGGTTCCGAAGCTGATGAAGGCCGGTGCAGAGGGGATCATCGAGTATCCGCTCAACAAGGTGATCTAGGGCCTCGTTTTCCGGGTCCGGAAAAAGGGGCAGAAAATCCATGGGTTCGGATCTGTTTTTCATAACGCCACCGTGGCGTTCAACCAGGGGGAAGACACCGTGACCACCGATCGAATCCGGGGCATCAGTTCGTTTATCGCGATGGACGTACTTGAAAAAGCCAACGAGATGGAAAGAAGCGGCGTGGATATCATCCACTTGGAGGTCGGAGAACCCGACTTTGACACGCCCCCCTGCATAAAGGCGGCGGCGTGCCGGGCGCTGGACAACGGGCACACCCACTACACCCACAGCCTCGGCATGATCGAGCTGCGGGAAGCCATCTGCCAGTACTATGGCGACACCTATGGCGTGTCGGTCGATCCGGGACGGGTGGTGGTCGGCTCGGGCACATCGCCGGTCATGTTCGTCCTGTTCTCCGCCCTGCTCGAAGACGGCGACGAGGTGATCATCTCCGATCCGCACTATGCCTGCTATCCGAATTTCATAAAATTTATGAAGGGGGTGCCGGTCACCGTGCCGGTCCATGAAAAGGACGGTTTTCAGTTCCGACCGGAGGAGATCCGAAAGCGGCTTTCCCCCCGAACCAAGGGGATCTTTATCAATTCCCCTTCGAATCCGACGGGGAATCTGCTCTCCGCCGAACGGATGCGGGAGATTGCCTCATTGCCGACCCACATCATCTCGGATGAAATCTACCACGGCCTGGTCTATGAAGGAAAGGAACGATCGATTCTCGAATTTACCGAAGACGCCTTCGTGCTGAACGGTTTTTCCAAACTTTACGCCATGACCGGCCTGCGGCTCGGCTATCTGATCGCCCCGGAGCGATTCATCCGCCCCATCCAGAAGGTGATGCAAAATTTCTTCATCTCGGCCAACGCCATGGTCCAGGTGGCCGGAATCGCCGCCTTGAAAGAGGCCGGACCCGATGTCGCCGCCATGAGAGAAACCTATAACGAACGCCGGAAACTGATGATCCGCCGTCTCAAGGAGCTTGGTTTCGGCATCACGGTGGAGCCCACCGGGGCGTTTTACGTGTTCGCCAACGCGAAACACCTCTCGACGGATTCGTATCGTCTGGCCTTCGATATCTTGGAAAACGCCCACGTGGGCGTCACCCCCGGCATCGACTTCGGTCAGAACGGGGAAGGGTACCTCCGGTTTTCCTATGCCAACTCCATGGAAAACATCGAAGAGGGAATGCGGAGGCTGGAGCGATATCTGGAGAAGCGGGGCCGAAGCGGGTCCCAGGCCGGATAAACCCCACCGCCCGGTAGCGGGCTCTTTTTTGCCGCCCGGATCGCCTCGGTATCCGGGAACGGTTGCCAGCATGATCATCCAGTCCGCAGCGTTTGTCAAAAGCGCGATCCAACCAGAAGGATACCCCGCACCGGATCTGCCGGAGATCGCCTTTGCGGGCAGATCCAACGTGGGAAAATCCTCCTTGATCAATGTGCTGGTCAACCGCAAACGCCTCGTGAAAACCAGTGCCACCCCGGGCCGCACCCAGCTTTTGAATTTTTTCCGCATCAACGACCGCTTCTGCTTTGTCGACCTGCCCGGTTACGGATATGCAAAGGTGCCCGAAGCGGTTCGCCGGCGCTGGGGACCGATGGTGGAAGGGTATCTTTCGAAACGAAGCTGCCTTCGCGGGGTGATTCTGATCCTCGACATCCGCCGCACCCCGAGAGACGAGGAACTCGACCTGCTCCACTGGTTGGCCGACCGCAGGATTCCGGCGTGCACCGTGCTGACCAAAATCGACAAGCTGTCCAAAAGCCGCCGGCAACAGCGGCGAAAGGCCGTCGCCGAAGCACTGGCGGTTCCGGTTGAAGACCTGGTGCTGTTTTCGGCAAAGACCCGGCAGGGTCGCAACGAACTGTGGAACCACATTCTTGTAATGACCGATGCCGACGGGGGTCGGCCATGAAGGCGGTCCCCACCGGTTTTCGCTTCGGGTTTATCGCCATCGTCGGTGCGCCAAACGCCGGCAAGTCTACGCTGCTCAATCGGCTGCTGGGCGAGAAGATCTCCATTACGTCGAAAAAACCCCAAACCACCCGCAATCGGATTCTCGGGATCGTCCACCGGGACCGATCGCAAATGGTCTTTATCGACACCCCC
The DNA here is from genome assembly GCA_050115795.1 of Desulfobacterales bacterium. GTDB lineage: Bacteria > Desulfobacterota > Desulfobacteria > Desulfobacterales > CAFBRK01 > JAIPEL01. The sequence goes on along the minus strand of JASFPT010000009.1, from coordinate 25,267 downwards.
GGCATCCACCGGACACGCCACCGGCTCAACGCCCGGATCGTAGAGGCGGCCCTGGCGGCAATCACCGAGGCGGACATGATACTGTTGATCGCCGATGCCGCGCATCCGGATCCAGAGGCTGAAAAGATCCTCGTTCACACGCTGCGGCGCCAGCGCCGCCCGGTGGTTCTGGCGCTGAACAAAATCGACCGCATTGAAAAGCCGCTGCTGCTGGAGCAGATGGCGCACTGGAAGGACCGTTGCCGATTCGAGGCCATCGTCCCGATCTCGGCCCTGAAAGCCGTCCAGATCGAAGCGCTCTTGACCGCCATGGAGCGGGTCTTGCCGTTCGGGGAGCCGATGTTTCCCGAGGATGACATCACCGACGTGCCGCTGCGGTTTCTGGCGGCGGAAATCGTGCGGGAAAAGATCTTCCGTTTAACCGGCGAGGAAATCCCCTATGCCTCGGCAGTGACCGTGGACGAATTCCGGGAGGGGAGCGGAACGAACGCTGCGAAGATTCGCGCCACCATTCACGTGGAGCGAGACAGCCAGAAGGGAATTTTGATCGGAAAGGGCGGTGCCAAGCTGAAGCAGATTCGGGAGTCCGCCCGGGAAGAAATCCAGAAACTGATCGGGGCTCCGGTGGTATTAACCCTATTTGTTCGTGTCCAAAAAAACTGGAGCCGAGACGGCCGCGCGCTGCGCAAGTTCGGGTACTGACGCCGATGGTGGTCTCTTTTCACCCCTGCTTTGTCGGGGACGTAAATCTCGTGTGTGCCGGCCGGGATCCGGGCGCCAGGGACCTTGCCGCGATCGAAGCGGCCGATGCGGTGATCCTGCCCCAGGGGTGCCGGCAATCGTTGTTTGAAATGGCCCGGCGCCATGGCCGCCGGGTTTTCCCCGATTATAACGTTCGGTTCGACTATCCGGGCAAAACCGGCCAGATCCGCCTGTTTCGAAAAACCGGGGCGCTGCACCCCGAATCGGTGCTCTTTTCCGACCCTGGACAGTGCCTGACGGAATTCAACCGCCAGCCGCCCATGGCGTTTCCCCTGGTGTTCAAGTTCGACTGGGGCGGAGAAGGCGAAGGCGTCCGTCGGTTCGACCGGGTCGAAGCGCTGTGTCGTTTTTTACAAGAGCGGGGCAAGGAACCGCCTTATCCGTGCCTGGTTCAGGAATTCATCCCCGGGGCGGATCGAACCCTGCGCGTGGTGGTCATCGGCCGGTCGCTTCACTCCTACTGGCGGGTGGCGGAGACTGCCGACGGATTTTACGCCAATGTCGCCCGGGGAGGGATCATCGACCGGGACTCGGAGCCGCAGCTGCAGGCCGACGGAAGGACGGCGGTCCAAGACATCTGCAGGAAGACGGGAATCGATCTGGCCGGCTTTGATCTGATATTTGCCGAAGACCGAAACGAAAAAACACCGCTCTTTCTGGAAATCAATTGGTACTTCGGCCGCCGTGGCCTTGGGGGTGCAGAGGCCTTCTATCGGCTGCTGGAAGACGAGATCCGACGTTGGCTGAAGGAGACCGACGACCGATGACCCGAAAACGCCGCGCCCCCATATCCGGCCCGTATGCCCAGGACCTGGACGAGGCCGAGTTGCGCCGGCAGCGCCAACGGGCGCGGGAACTTCGCCAGAGCCAGTGGTGGAAGCGCCGTGTTGCACGCGGCGTCTGCCACTGGTGCGGGCGGTCGACCCCCCCGGCCGAGCTGACCATGGACCACATCGTCCCCCTGGCAAGGGGCGGTCGATCGGTCAAGGGCAACGTGGTGCCGGCCTGCAAGCAATGCAACAATATGAAAAAACAGCTTCTCCCGATGGAGTGGGAACAATACTTGGCGGCGGCCCGGGAGGACGACGGCAGCCCGGGCAACTAATATTCCCCGTGCTGCATGACCTTTGGGAATGAAAGACGCCTGTGGATTCCAGGTGTGCTTTGCTTGCGCCGATATCGGGTTTCACCTTGAAAAAGCCCCGGAACTTTATTATGGAGGCGAAATCCTCGGCTGCAGCCGAAGGAACTTTATTTTACTCGGAAAATCAGGGAGGCGACGGTGAAAAAGGCAATCTTTTTTCTGCTCACGGCATTGATGTTGACCGCCAGCGGCGCGGCGGCCAAGGAAATCCGGGTCGGTTTCGTTTACGTGTCGCCCATCGGCGATGCCGGCTGGTCCTACGCCCATGACCAGGGCCGGCTGGCCCTGGAAGCCCTCGACGGCGTGTCCACCTCCTATGTGGAAGCGGTGCCCGAGGGGCCCGATTCGGAGCGGGTGATCCGCAACATGGCCCGCAAGGGATTTGATCTGATCTTTGCCACCAGCTATGGATACATGGACTCGATGCTCAAAGTGGCCGGAGAATTTCCCGACACGGTGTTCATGCACTGTTCCGGCTTTAAGACCGCCAAAAACATGGGCAATTATTTCGGCCGGATGTACCAGGCACGCTTTTTGTCCGGTATCGTTGCCGGTTCCATGACCCAAAGCAACACCCTCGGCTATGTGGCGGCCTTTCCGATTCCCGAAGTCATCCGGGGAATCAACGCCTTTACGCTTGGCGCGCGCAGTGTCAACCCGAAAGCCACCGTCCGGGTGGTCTGGACCAAGACCTGGTACGACCCGGCCACCGAAAAAGAAGCGGCCAAGAGTCTTCTCGACGTGGGGGCGGACGTCATTGCCCAGCATCAAGATTCACCGAGCCCACAGGAGGCCGCCCAGGAGCGCGGCGCATACTCTATCGGCTACAACTCCGACATGTCCGCTTTCGCACCGAAAGCCCACCTGACCGCGCCGATCTGGAATTGGGGACCCTTTTACATCGAAACCGTCGAAAAAGTGAAAAACGGGACCTGGCAAACCGGTTCCTGGTGGCCCGGCCTGAAAGAAGGGATCGTCGGGTTGGCTCCCTTCGGGCCGATGGTTCCTCAGCAGGTCAAAGACGCGGTGCTGACCCAGAAAATGGCCATCGAAAACGGACAGGCGGCGGTGTTTTCCGGTCCGGTTGCCGACCAGAGCGGGAAAATCCGGATCGCCGCCGGCAAGAAGGCCACCGACAAGGAGTTGCTGGGAATGACCTGGTTCGTCCAGGGCGTCATCGGATCGACCGAATAACCGCCGCCATCGCCGCGGCAGGGTGGAGATGTTGCATCCAACGGTCATCAAACGAATGGAGCCCCTGGGCTGGGGCTCCATTTTTATTGTCGGCGGCGCGGTCGCCCTGTCTCTTGTGGCCAGTGCGCTTCTGTTGGCGGCTCAGGGGAAAGCGCCGGTAGAGGGGATCTGGCTTCTGTTCCAGGGCGGTTTCGGCTCCCGATGGGCGCTGGAAGACTCTCTGCTCAAAGCCATTCCCATTTTTTTGTGCTCGTTGGGCGTCGGCGTCGCCTTTCGTCTTCAAATCTGGAACATCGGGGCCGAAGGCCAGTTTGCTCTGGGGGCCGTGGGGGCTTCGGCCGTGGCCCTTTCTTTTCCGACGCTGCCCGCCTACCTGCTCATCCCGCTGATGATGGCCGCCTCGATGGCCGCCGGGGGTCTATGGGGCATGATACCCGGCTTGCTGAAGGTCCACCTGAAGGCCAACGAGATCATCATCACCCTGATGCTCAACTACATCGGCATCCTGTTGCTGGACTATCTGGTCTATGGCCCCTGGAAGGATCCGGTCAGTTTCGGGTTTCCGATGACCCCTGCTTTTTCCGCAAACGCCGTTGTGGGGCCGATCGGCCTGGGCCGGATCCACTGGGGCCTGTTGCTCTGCATCGGGTTCGGCCTGGCCATGTGGATCTTGTTGCGGTTCACCCGGATCGGTTACGAGCTTCGGGCCAGCGGCGAAAACGTGCTCGCCGCCCGCTACGCCGGGCTTCCTTATGAACGGCTGGTGGTGATGGTGATGGTGATCGGCGGTGCCCTGGCCGGATGCGCCGGCTTTCTGGAGGCTTCGGCCAACCTCAACCGACTGCAGCCGAGCATCATGGTCGGATACGGATATACGGCCATCATTGTGGCCTGGCTGGCGCGGCTCAATCCGCTTCAGATCGCCTTTGCCGCCTACCTTCTGGCCGGCCTGCGGGTAGGGGTTGAAAACCTTCAGCTCGATCTGCAGGTGCCGGCGGCCTTCGGCGGCATTGTAGAAGGGCTGATTCTTCTTTCTGTGCTGGCAGGCGGGTTTTTCAATCACTATCGGATTCGTTTCGGAGACCGGCCATGAGCCTGGAATTTGTCCTGTCACTGCTGGCGGCAACGGTGCAGTCCGGAACACCGATTCTTTATGCTACGTTGGGGGAGATCGTCACCGAACGCAGCGGCGTTCTGAACCTGGGCGTCGAGGGGATCATGATGATCGGCGCATTGGCCGGATTTCTCATTTCCCTGACCACCGGTCATCCCCTGCTCGGATTTCTAGCCGGCGGCATCTTCGGCGCTGCAACGGCAGCCATTCACGGCGGCGTCTGTCTGGGGTTTCAGGGAAACCAGGTGGTGTCCGGCCTTGCGCTGACCATTCTCGGCGTGTCGTTGGCCGAGTATCTCGGAACGCCGTTTATCGGAAAAAGCGCGCCGGGTTTTTTCAATACGCCGGTACCGGTACTGTCTGCGATTCCCGTAATCGGGCCGGTCCTCTTCCGCCAGGATCCGCTCGTATACCTTTCCTATCTGCTGCCGGTCGTTCTGTGGTGGTCTTTTCGATTCACCCGGTGGGGGCTTTGCTTCAAAGCGGTGGGGGAAAATCCGGACGCCGCCATGGCTGCCGGCCTGAGCGTGAATGGATACCGGTGGGCGGGCGTCTGCCTGGGAGGGTTTCTGGTCGGCCTGGGAGGGGCATATTTATCCCTGGCCTACACCCACCTTTGGACGAACAACCTTTCCGCCGGCCGGGGATGGATCGCTGTCGCACTGGTCATTTTCGCATTCTGGCGACCGGAGCGCGCCGTGGCCGGAGCATACCTGTTCGGTGGGGTGATGGCCTTCCAACTCCGGCTTCAGGCCATGGGAACGAACCTGCCCTCCTCCCTGCTGCTCATGCTCCCTTACTTGCTGACCGTGGTGGTGTTGGTGCTGTCGATGCGGCAAAACAAAACTGGCGATGCGCCGGCCGCGCTGGGCGTGAACTTCGAACCGCGCGAATGAAAATCGAATCGCTGTTTTTGCCCCCGGCATCGAGATTCGAGATTCAAACAAATCGATGCCGTCGCCATTTGAAACCTGACTAATGAATCGCGTTTTCAGGAGGTCTTCATGTCCGACGCACAGCCTCGATACACGAAACAGTTTCCGGTTTCCTGGGAGCAGCTTCACCGGGATGCGCGGGCCCTTGCGTGGCGGCTTCTCGAATTCGACTATTTCGAGGGCATCGTCGCCATCACCCGGGGCGGGCTGGTGCCGGCCGCCATTATCGCCCGGGAGTTGGATATCCGGCTGGTGGACACCGTATGCGTCTCCAGCTACGATTGGCAGGACCAGTCCGGAGATATTGAAATTCTCAAGTCGGTTCCCGGCGACGGGGAACGATGGCTCATCGTCGACGACCTGGTCGATACGGGCCGAACCGCCACGGCCGTGCGAAACATGCTCCCCAAGGGACACTTTGCGACCGTATACGCCAAACCCGCAGGTCGGCCGCTGGTGGACACCTTCATCACGGAAGTCAGCCAGGACACCTGGATTCTGTTTCCCTGGGACGCTGACGTTCAATACGTGCAGCCGCTCGTCGGCAGCCGTCCGCAACGGCCATGATACCGGAACCCAAACCGCTCGTTCGGCTGGAAGGCATTTCCAAATCTTTCGGCCCGGTCCATGCCAACCGGGAGATCTCACTGGAGATCCGCCCCGGCCGGATCAAGGCGTTGCTGGGGGAAAACGGCGCCGGGAAAAGCACGCTGATGAGCATTTTATCCGGACGCCTGCGTCCGGACGCCGGTCGGATCTTCATCGATGAAGAGCCGTTTGCCGAACTGTCGACCCGCCAGGCGATATCGGCCGGCATCGGCATGGTGTACCAGCATTTCATGCTGGTTGAAGCGATGACCGTGGCCGAAAATATTTTCCTCGGCCTGCGGGAGCACCAGATTCTATCCCCCCGACAGATGTTGTCCCGGGTTTCCGACCTTGCAGAGCGGTTCGGTCTTGGCATCGATCCGGCCGCCCGAATCGATTCGCTGTCCATGGGCGAGCGACAGCGGGTTGAGATCCTCAAGCTTCTGATCCGGGAAAGCCGGGTGCTCATCTTCGACGAGCCGACAGCGGTGCTCACCCCCCCGGAGATCGAGCAGCTTTTTTCCGCAATGAAACAGATGACGGCCCGCGACAAAGCCATCGTCTTTATCAGCCACAAGCTGGCCGAGGTGATGGCCGTGGCCGATGAAATCGCCATTTTGCGAAAAGGCGTCGTGGTCGACCAGATGCCGGCGGCCGAGGTCGGCTCCAAGGCGGAGCTGGCGCGGCGCATGGTGGGAAGAGAGGTTCTTCTGCGGGTCGAGCGGCGGCCGCAGGAACCGAAGCAGACCGTGCTTCGGGTCAAACGGTTGGGCGACGAGGTGCTTTGCGACATCGATTTTTCCCTTCGCCAGGGGGAAATCCTCTCGGTCGTGGGAGTGGCCGGAAATGGTCAGAAGCGACTGGTGGAAACCATTTGCGGGCTGAAGCCGCCCGGCTCGGGCCAAGTTTCGCTGCTGGGCATGGATTGGGAGGATTTTTTCTCCAGGCGCCGGTGGGAGGCCGCTTTGAGCTACATCCCGGAAGATCGGCAGCGCCTGGCCACCTGTGCCAATCTGGACCTGGTGGACAACTTTCTGCTCACGACCCGCGAGGGGTTTTGCCGGGGACCGTGGATGGATCGAGCCCTTGCTGTGAGAAAGGCGGAAGAGTTGGTTTTGAAATTCAACGTACAGCCACCCGTCGTCGACATTCGGGCGAGACAGCTCTCCGGGGGCAACCTGCAGAAAATGGTCCTTGCCCGGGAATTTTTCAGAAGACCCCGGCTGATCGTTGCCGAGCAGCCGAGTCAGGGGCTCGATATCGGCGCCACCGAAGAGGTCTGGTCCCTTTTGCTCAAGGCCAGGGAGCGTGCCGGCATCCTTCTGATCACCGGAGACATCCAGGAAGCGATCACCCTCTCGGACCGGATCGCCGTCATGTTCGGGGGGCGGATCATGGATCTGTTCCCGGTAGACGACCAGGAGCGTCTGTCGCGCATCGGCGAGCGCATGGCCGGCATCGCCGATTGATCGGGTTTCAAGTTGACTTTTCGCCTCGATTGTGGTCGGAAGTAAGTTTGTGCTTCGGGCAGGGCGCCTCTGAAACCGAGGAATCGTCCTGCGGCAAATGGGTGGATTTCATCCGGGACCTGAAAAATGGAGGTGTCCGTTGACCGGATTTGAAGCAATCGCCCAGCATAACGGTTGGGTGATGGCAGCGCTGGGGGCCACAATCGTTTTTTGCGGGCTTGCGGTGCTGTCCTTTGTCATTTCACTGCTTCCCAAGGTATTTGCGCTTTTTGAAAAAGAGGCCAAGCCGGCCGCCGTCAAGATCGCGACCGAAGAACCGGCCCCCACGGCGCAGATCGAGGTGCCCTCCTCCGATGCGCTGTGCAGCGACCCGAAGAGACTGGCCAAATTGGTCGAACCGCTGGTCGCCGGGCTCACCCCTCCGTTTCAACTGGCCGATCTTTACAGCCGCTGCCGTGAAAAAGACCTTCCCCATCCCCATTTGACGCTGTCCTGCCTGCAGCGGCAAGGATACCTCGTTTTCCAGGGGGGTGGCGCCTTTATCTGGAAGCCCGACCAAGCCAACGCCCAGGAGGGGTAATCTTATGGACCTGTTCGTTTCTTTTCTCAACAATACCGGGTACCTGCTTGCCGACTACCGCCATCTGGTGATGCTCGGCGTCGGAATCCTGTTTGTCTATCTGGGGACGGCCAAACACTACGAGCCACTGCTGCTGGTGCCCATCGGGTTCGGTATCATCGTCGGCAATATTCCTTTTTTCAAGGGGTTCGGCATCGGGATCTATGAGCCCAACAGCGTCCTTCACTACCTGTACTTCGGTGTGACCACCGGGCTGTACCCTTCGATCGTGTTTCTCGGTCTCGGCGCCATGACCGACTTTTCATCGCTGCTCGCCTATCCGCGGCTGATGCTGCTCGGGGCAGCCGCGCAGATGGGCATTTTCAGCACATTGCTCGGGGCGCTCTACATCGGCTTCACGCCGTCTGAGGCGGCATCGATCGGCATCATCGGCGGCGCAGACGGTCCGACGTCGATCTTTCTGACCGCCAAGCTCGCCCCGCATCTGATCGGGCCGATCGCGATTGCGGCTTACTCTTACATGGCCCTGATTCCGGTGATCCAACCGCCCATCATGCGGCTGCTGACGACGGAAAAGGAGCGCCGGATCCACATGCCCGAGGGCCGGCCGGTGTCCCGAAAAGAGCTGCTCTTTTTCCCCATCATCGGCACCGTCATCTGCTGTATGCTGGCACCGACCTCCATTCCGCTGCTCGGACCCTTTTTCTTCGGCAACTTCATGAAAGAATGCGGGGTGGTAGACCGGCTCGCCGGGACGGCTCGAAACGCCATCATCGATACGGCCACCATTTTTTTGGGGCTGACGGTGGGAGCCAGCACCCAGGCCGATGTTTTTCTGACCGGCCAGTCGGTGGGCATCTTTTTTCTGGGGGCTGCGGCGTTTTCGGTTGCCACCGCCTCCGGGGTGATCTTTGCCAAGATCATGAACCTCTTTTTGAAAGAGAAGATAAACCCCCTGCTCGGCGCCGCGGGCGTCTCCGCCGTTCCCGGCTCGGCGCGTGAAGTCCACGTGATGGGCCAGAAATCCGACCCGAGCAACTACCTTCTGATGACGGCCATGGCCTGCAATTCTTCGGGCGTGATCGGTTCGGCCACCTGCGCCGGTATTCTCTGGAGTTTCATCCTCGGCAGCTAAACAAAATGGGATCGGAAGGAGCCCCACCGGCGGTCGCCGGTGGGGCTTTTTTCTTGCATTTTAAAAGAAAACCCATCAGGATGAAGGAGCAACCCGACCCGGTTTGGAGCACCAGAGCGGGCACCGCCGGCGTCCCTTTCCAAAAGGAGGGGAACATGCTGACCAAAGTCTTGATCAAACGGCGCTTTCGGCAGGGAAACGAGCGGGAAATCCTCCATCTGCTCAAAGAGTTGCGTGCCAGGGCCATGAGTATGCCCGGCTACATTTCCGGGATCACCATGACCTCGGCAGAGGACCCGCAGCAGATGCTCGTGATCGGCACGTGGGAAAAGCTCGAGCACTGGCTCAAATGGAAGGACAGTGCCGATCGCAAGCAGTTCGAGGCGATGCTTGAAATCTACCAGGAGCAGCCGGCTCAATACGAAGCCTACCTGGTGGGAAGCCCCTTCGGAGAATAGCTGCAGCGCTGCGTAGCGGTGATGGATCGGCTGCCGTATCGGATCCTCGGGGTGGCCCGGGAAGAAAGGCACGGTCGGAAAACGGGCCGGCCAGCAAAGGAGCCGCGCCTGCCGGGCATTCTATCGCTGTTTTTCCCTTTTCTGCCGACATCGCCGGTAGCGAATTTTCAACCCCGCCTCGCACTGTTGGACCCGTTTACAGGGATCGCCGAAAATCGGTCCGGGTTCTGCAACGGCTGTTTGCAAACCGCTCTATCCTGCCTTTCGGCAGGCAACGGCCATCCATCCGTCTTCCGTCGCCTCCCAAACCGGCAACCAACCAGACGACCGGTAGTCTTCCGCCAGGGGAGGCCACTCCTCCGGACGAAAACCGCTCAAGACCACAACGGTTCCGCCCCCTGAAAATCGGCCGATCCGGGTAGCCACCCGGGCCAGGGTCGGTGGCCGCAAGTTTGCGCAAATCAGCGAAAAGCATCCTCGAATCTGGTCAACGGAAAGATCCCGGATCTCGATGCGTTCACAAAGGCCGTTTTGCGCGGCATTTGCGGCGGCCTCGGCGCGCGCGCACGGATCGATATCCACGGCCAGGATCTTGCCGACCCCCAGGAGGGCGGCGGCGATCGCCAAAACGCCGGTTCCGGTTCCGATGTCGAGCGCCTCGCCCTGGATTTCATCGGCCAGGATTTGATCTATCGCCTGGAGCGCGAGGCGGGTGGTGGGGTGGTCCCCGATGCCGAAGGCCGCCCCCGGCTGCATACGGACCAGAATCTGATTTGCTGGAAGATTTTCCGTGGGCGAGGACCGGGCGGGGCAAAGCCATATCCGATTCGAAACGCGCACCGGCCCCCCGAAGAATTTTTCCAGATGCGAGGTTCCGTTTCGTTGGGTGTAGGCAAACAGGCCTTGCTGTACCAGAAAGCGGATTGCGCTGCGAACCGGGCGTTTCCGAATCCCAAGCCGACGGGCGACGACCCGTTCAATCTGCTGGAGGGCCATCGGGGACCCGCCTTCGGACATCAGATCGCAGACGGCCCGCTGGATCGGATCGTCCGACGCGGGCGGGTCTGCGCCCTCACGGTTCACGGGATGCCTCTTTGTCCAGCAAGTCCCGATACCAACAGGAGAATTCGAACATGGCGCGATATCGCTCATCGTCGTTGACAAGGCCCAGACAGATCTCTAAGACGCCCTGCCCGTAGGCGCTGCTGTACCCCTGCTCGGACCGGCTTTTGAGAAACTCTTTGAACAGCTGCTGGGTGGTCCGGCGGGTCGTGTCCCGCCGGATGTCGATCGGATCTTTCGGATCCATAAAGGGATCCCACTTGTCCCAGCCGCGCTTGAGAATGTGCCGCTGGCGCCGGGGTGACATCTGATCGAAAATGGCCCGCTTGCGTTTTTCGGTTTCCTCCGGGGAAAACTCGCTCATCGCGCCCGTTTCTCCTGGGTCGAGACCGCCTGTTCCGGCTCCTCTTCACCGAGCCCCAGATAGGTCTCGTCATAGACGGTGATCAGCGCCATGGAAAGCGGAACGAGCACCTCGGCCATTTTCACATGGCGGCTTTTCATCTCGGCGACCATTTCAGCGGAAATCTGGTACAACTGCTGGTAAAGCGCATCCAGATTCACCGTTGGGTATGGCTCTCCGGGCTTGAATCCGGTCATGCCGCAGGTGTGCCCCTGGCCTCGAATCGAGGTGGGGACCCCATACGCCCTGCAGGTGATCGGTCTAAAGGGGTAGATTTCGCAACGATCCTCGTCGTTGAGCATCGAACAGCGCACCCGCTGCCGGGCCATGTTGGCGAGCACCTCTTCTTCACTTTTTCCGGCCTGCAGATCCCGGTATGCACTGCGCTTGATCCGGTAGGTATCGCGGTCCGCCCGGCTTGCGCGTTCCAGCAGGCGCTCTCGCTTCAGGCCCTGGTGGGCCTCCTGAAAGCAGTGGTTGATGTAAATCGCCTCGATCAGGGAGAGGTCGAAAAGGGCGTGGCAGCAATCGGCACAACCGATCTGGCAACGGACCTCCCCCGGGCACTGCTGGCGGATCACGTCGAACGCCTCGTCGACTTTTTCCACCAGCTTCCGGTATCGTTCAAAATAGGGACGAAAATCAAAATCGATGGGCATGATGGCTCTCCTTTGTCTGAACCGATTCGGCGAGCGCTATCCGATCGCCACGCCGCCGGAGCGAGGTCGGTGGGCGTTCCAACCGACGCGCAGGTTCGAATGCGGCGCTGAGCGACAACCGACGCCTCGTGTGTTGTTCCACGTGAAACAAATGGCGCTTCTATTTGCCGATGCAAAATCGCTCGAAAATATCGTCCAAAACATCTTCGGACACCTCGATGCCGAGGATCCGCCCCAGACAACGAATCCCCTCTTGGATCGAGATCGCCGCCAACTCGAGCGGTTCGCCCTCCCGGATGGAGCGCACACCGCTAAAAACGGCTTCAGCGGCGGCTTCCAGCAGCATTTTGTGTCTCAGGTTTGGAAGCAGCCCGTATTCGATTTCCTGCGCGCTTTCTCCCAGGGCCATCTGGACGACATGCTCCTTTAGCGCGTCGATTTGCCGGTTGTAAAGGGCCGAAATCTGCACCGACGGTGTCTGCCCCCAGCTTTCGGGCAACGCGCACCCCCCGCCCGGTTCGACCTTGTCGATCTTGTTGATGACCAAAAGGGTCCTGTCCCGGGGCATCCGCTGGAAAATTCGCAGCTCATTCTGCGTGGGCGGAAGGCTTGCGTCGATGACAAAAAGCACCATGTCGGACCGCTCGATGATATCCAGACTCTTTTTGACGCCAAGGCGCTCTACCGGGTCCTCGGTCTTTTGAAGACCGGCCGTGTCGGTCAAAACGACCGGGATTCCCTGAATGTCGATGCTCTCTTCCACAGCGTCCCGGGTCGTTCCGGGGATTTCGGTCACGATCACCCGATCTTCTTCAATCAGCCGGTTCATGAGGCTCGATTTGCCGACATTGGGCAGACCGACGATACCCAACCGCAACCCCTCCCGAAGAATGCGTCCGTGGTCGACTCCGGATAGCATCGTTTTCAACGGCGACAGAACCCGTCCTTCGAGCCGTGCGGCCAACGCTTCGCTTTCGAAAGCCTCCCCGACCTCCTCCGGAAAATCGATGCCGGCCTCAATCGCGACCAGGGCGTCCCGCAAGGCCTCCCGGAGCCTGGTCACTTGATCGCGAAGCGATCCGGCAAGCTGGAGGCCGGCCCGCTTTCCGGCGGCTTCGGTTCTTGCCTCGATCATATCAATAACGGCCTCGGCCTGGCTCAGATCGATGCGCCCGTTAAGAAAGGCCCGCTTTGTAAATTCACCGGCTTCGGCCATCCGTGCCCCGTTGCGGAGCACCAGTTCCAAGATGCGGCGAACAACCACCGGCCCCGCGTGCGCCTGAATCTCAACCACATCTTCCCGCGTGTAGGACCGGGGCGCCTTCATTACCACCATCAGCACCTCGTCGACCGGTGTTCCATCTGCCGGATCCACAATTTGGCCGTAATAGAGCCGACGGGTCCCGCAGGGTTTCTTTTTCTCGGGGACGGCCGCACAGGGGCTACGGGGCTGAAACAGCTTCCCGACAATATCCAGCGCATCCGGTCCGGATATTCGAACGATTCCGATCCCGCCTTTTCCGGCAGGGGTAGAAACGGCGGCTATGGTGGCGTTTTGCAAAATCATCGGGACGACAGGCGGTTTTTCACGCTGCAATGGGTGACGGAAGGCTCGAGCCGGGGATTCGAATCACGTTCTTTCGGGGTCGATGGCGTCACGTCTTTCGGGTCGCCAGGGAGCTTTCCACCGCGTTCCCCTGCGACCTCGCCGATTGCGGCTGCCGGGGATGGCTCTACTCGCTGCCCTGCCGGGGTTTGCGCTGAGCGGTTTTCCGAGGAAAAATAACCAGTTTTCGGAAAAAACCCTCCCCCCGGCTCTGTGTTTTGACCGAGGGATCGTCTTTCAGCGTGAGGTGGACGATGCGTCGGTCTTGGGCGTTCATCTGTCCAAGGGTGATCGGCTTTCCGGACTGTTTCGATTTTTCCGCCATCCGTTTTGCCATCTCCTGCAGAGAGTTGCGTCGGTTTTCCCAATATCCCTCGACATCGACGACGATCCGAATTCGCCTCTGGAGCTGTTGGTTGACCATTTTGTCCACCAGGTACTGGACCGCCTCCAGGGTCTGCCCCCGCTTTCCGATTAACACGGCGGGGTTGCCCCCCTTGACGTCGAAATGGATTCGGTCCGCGCTCAATTCGGCGACGATTTGGGTCTCATCACAAATGGCGGCCAAGATCCGCTCGAGGACCTCCTCGCCTTTGGTGGCCGCGGCCTCCAGTTCGGCCAGGCTCAACCGCTCTTCTTCGCTGTCGCCTTCTTCCTCTTCAACGCCTTCGGCCTCCTGGATCGGATCCTCGACTTCGACGATTTCCGGTTCTTCGGGGGGTTCGTCCGGCGCCGGGAGGGGCTCTTTTGTCAGCGGCCGCTCTTCACCGGGCATTTTCGATGCCTTTTTTCCCCTGGGCCCCTTGATCCGAATTCTGGCCTTTTTGGCCCCGACAATCCCGAAAATTCCGGTGGCCCCGTAAGAGAGCACGTCGTACTTGATTTGCTCTTTTTTGAGGTTCAACTCCTTGCAGGCCTTTTCCACGGCGGCATCCACGCTTTTCCCTTCGAATTCGACCTTCGGTGCCATCCGTTTCCTCCGATGACTACGCGCGTTTCTTCTGGGTATAGTATTGCTGACCGATGGAGAAGAGGTTGTTCACCAGCCAGTACAACACGAGCCCCGATGGAAAATTGATGAAAATGAACGTGAAGATGAGCGGCATGAACATCATCATTTTCGCCTGGCTGGGATCCCCGGGAGGAGGCGACATCTTCTGCTGCAACAACATGGTGGCGCCCATTACCAGGGTGAGCACCGGAATTCCGTAAGGGGGCTCCATCAGAGGAATGGACATATCAAAATGAAAGAGCCGGTCCGGTGCGGAAAGATCGTTGATCCATCCAAAAAAGGGCGCGTGTCGCAGTTCAATGGCCTCGTATAGCATCCGGTAGAGGGCGATAAACACAGGGATCTGGGCTGCCATGGGCAGGCATCCGCCCATCGGATTGATTTTATACGTCTTATACAGCGCCATCATCTCCTGGTTCATCTTCTTTTTATCGTCTTTGTATTTTTCGCGAATCTCGGCCATCAGTGGCTGAATTTTTTTCATCTCCCCCATGGATTTGTAGCTTTTGTTTCCCAGGGGCCAGAGGATGATCTTGGTGATCAGCGTCAAAATGATAATCGCCACGCCGTAGTTGGGAATAAACCGGTGAATGAAATTCATGAGCCACAGGCAGGGCTTGGCGATAAAATCAAACCAGCCGAAGTCGATAACGCGGTCCAGCTCGTAGCCCGCCCCATCGAGAACCTTCATGCTTTTGGGCCCGAAAAAGAGTTGGTAGTCGAACTGTTTTTGGGTGCCGGGCCCCAGATCCAGATCCGGCTGGGAAAACCGGTTTTCCACGATGCCGGGTTCCGGCTGGAAGGTCTGGACCAGGGCTTGAACCGGCTGGGCCGGCATCAACGCCGAGAGAAAGTAGCGGTGCTGGAGGGCAATCCAATGGACCGAACCCGGCGGCGGGTTCTCCTCCCCGATTTTCCCCAGCTTGATCTGTGAAACGTGCCCGTCCACCAACGCGCTGGCGCCCTGGAATCCGATCGCCCGCTTCGTCTCCTCAAAGCGGCTGAACAGGGAAAGAAGCACCTGATTTTGCAGTGGCTGATCCGATCCGTTTTTTACCGTTAGCGTCAAATCGACCAGATAGCTTTCCGGAGAAAAAGTATAGTTTTTCTCCACCACGACCCCTTCCGGCGACGCCCATGAAAAGCGCACGGTTCGGCTCTTTTCCTTTACAACAACCGCGGTCTTTCCGGATTCGAGTGTAAACCGGGCTTCTGCCAGATTCGCGGCCGACGGGATGTCTATGCGGGTCTGCACGGTACCGCCGGGAATATCTTCGCCGACCAATTCTTTGGGTGGCGATTCGGGATCGACCGCCTCCCGATATTGTTTCAGCTTCAAACTTCGAATCGTGGCGCCGCTTTCTGAAAGAACCGCCGTGTAAAACGGGGTTTCCACGGTGACCCGCTTTGCCGGCTGGCTCGGCTCGACAGCCGGGGAGGGTTGCTTCGTGCCGACGGACTCCGGCGTGTAGGATTTTGCCGGCTGCGGCGCCGGAGGGCTGGTGGCGGAAGGTTCTTTAGTGGCCGTCTGTGCCGGCACCTGCTCGGGCGTCTCCACCGAAGGTCGCTGGACAAAAAAAAGCTCCCATAGCAAAAACACGGCAAACGACAGGGCAATGGCCAGCAGGATGCGGGCTTGATCCATGAAATTCTCCTCGTCACTCGCTTTCGGTGCCGGTGCCGAAGCCGCAACGCCCCGGCCGGGCGTTGCCAAAGAACCAGGAACGGTTCTCAAGCGGCCACCGCCGCCGGTGCCCGCATCGACCATTTTCGGCGCCAGTGTAACAGGTCAGGGAACCGGGTCTACTCCTCCGGGATGAAATGGATGACATCGCAGAATTCTTTGAATGGCGAGCAGGGTGCCTTTGGGGAGCCCGTAACGGGCGATCGCCTCATAGGCGTAGGCAGAACAGGTGGGCGTAAATCGACATGCCGGCCCCAGCACGGGCGACAGGACCAGCTGGTAGGCCCGGATCGCAACCAGAGCCCCTCTTCGGAAGAACCCCTTAATGATCTCCGCTCCTGGAAATGCGGGACAAAAGGTTCTGAAGCTGTCTGAACACCTCCGGCGTCGTCAGATCCGCAGCCCCGCTTTTTGCCACGACATTGATATCCCATATGCCGCGGATGCACTCCCTGTTCCGTCGAAAGTGTTCCCTAACAAGCCGTTTGACCCGATTTCGCCGTGCGGCTTTTCCCACGCGCTTGGAGACGGTAACGCCGAGGCGGTTTTGCTCGCCGGCGGCCGGGGCATAGTTTGCCAAAAAAAATGCGGTGTGAACCCGCCGGCCGACCCGGGCCAGACCGAGAAACTCCGACCGCTTTCGTAACCTGTCCGCCTTGGTGAACGTCGTTCTACTCAAATTCCCGCGACCCTTTTCAACCCTTCCGGGAGCTGAATCGCCCGGTGCGCGACAAATCGACAGGGCTCGGTTATGCCGATAACCGTTTCCGGCCCCTTGCCCGTCGACGATTGATGATTCGACGACCCTGTTTGGTCGACATCCGCTTTAAAAAACCATGGTTCCGGGCACGCCGGCGCTTGCTGGGTTGGTAGGTACGCTTCATAACGGTTCACTCCTGTTCGCTGTATGGTCACCCGCTTTCGGGACACCGTTCCAAAAAAGCCGCCGAAGCGGCAAGACTGTAATCCGACTCCATAATCATATCAAATCCATTCTGTCAAGGAGAAGATCAGTTTTCCAGGGTTTCGAACAACTCGTACTCCTCGACATGAAACCGCGCATTGGGATAGATCATCACCTGTCTTCCGATCCGTTTCTCCAGCGCGAGGATCAGGTCCCGGTGCTCACCGAGAAGCAGATCGGCAATGTCGGGATTGACCTGGAGGGTCATTTTCGCCCCCTCCATGTCCGCCGTTTCACGAAGGACTTTCCGGTATATGTTGTGGCAGATGGTCCGGCGCGACATGAGGTACCCTTCTCCCTCGCAGTAAAAGCAGGGCTCGCAGAGCAGGCGGGTCAGCGGCTTTCGAACCCGTTTGCGCGTCATCTGGATCAGGCCCATTTCGGACATCGGCAGGATGTGCGTTTTGCTCCGATCCTTTACGAAGGCCTCCTTGAGCGCTTTGAAGACCTTTTCCTGGTTGGCTTTTTTCTCCATGTCGATAAAATCGATGATGATGATTCCCCCCACATCCCGGAGCCGGATCTGGTAGGCGATTTCCTTGACCGCCTCCAGGTTGGTTTTCAAGATGGTCTCCTCCAGGTTGTGTTTGCCCACATACCGACCGGTGTTGACGTCGATGGCCACCAGAGCCTCGGTGTGCTCGATGACGATATAACCGCCCGATTTGAGCCAGACCTTCCGCTTCAACGCCCTTGAGATGTCCCCTTCGAGATTATAGGCATCGAATATCGGTTCGACCCCCTCGTATAGCTCCACCGATTCCTTCAAGCTGGGCATGAACCCGTCCAAAAAACTCAACACGGATCGATATCCGTCCCGGTCGTCGATGACGATCCGCTCGGCCTCGAGGGTCATCAGGTCCCGCACCGCCCGCAGCACGACGTTCAGGTCCTGATGGAGCAGCGCGGGCGCGGAGGCAGCCTGGTATTTTCGCTGGATGCTGCTCCAGAGGTTTTTGAAAAACTGCATTTCATAGGCGAGCTTGGTCTCATTGACCCCTTCGGCGGCCGTTCGAACGATGTAGCCGCAAGCCTCCGTTCGCAGGTTGTCCACCAACTGGCGAAGGCGCGCTCGCTCATCTTCGTCTTCGATCCGCCTGGAAACACCGATATGGACAGCGTTGGGCATCATCACCAGAAAACGCCCGGGAAGGGAAAGATAGGATGTCAGCCGAGCCCCCTTGGTGCCGATCGGGGATTTGGCCACCTGAACCAGGACCTCCTGTCCCTCGGTCAGCAGCTCTTCAATTCCCCGGGCCTGGTTCGCCACGTCGAGCATATCGGGCCACTCTCCGTTGGGCTCGCCGTCTTCTTCTCCGAACAAGGGGGCAAACTCGCCGAGCGGATCGCTGAGAACGTCGCTGACATAAATAAAGGCCGCCTGTTTCAGCCCAATGTCCACGAAGGCCGCCTGCATCCCGGGCAGGACTCGCTGGACCCGACCCTTGTAAATGTTTCCCGTGATGTCGGAGTGGTCCTTCCGATCGATGAACAGCTCGGCAATGGTGCCGTCTTCCAGAAGAGCCACCCGCGTTTCCGGCTCGGTTATGTTGATCACCAGTTGTCTGTACATCGACTCTTTTGCGCCGTCAGGGCCTGTCAAGTTTCAATATCCTGGCTTGCCGGATCGTTGACGCATCCAACTGGAATACGTGGGCAAGCACATCCGCTGGTCTCAGGGTCCGACCGGGTTCGTTGCGCAGCAGCATCTGCGCGCTATCCGGTGTCAGCAACTCGATAGATAAAATCATATCTTTTAGATCGATTTTTTTCAACGTTCCCTTGCCGCTGCGGCGCGAAACGACCATCGTTTTCGTCCTTCTCAGCGCAACGATCCGCTCCGGATCAAAGACCGAAGCGGCAAGCCAGACCCGATACCGCGCCTGGAGGGCGGTTTCGATGCGGGTCTTGGAGGGCAATTGCCGGATGTTGATCACTTTCAGTCCGTCGGGCGTGGCCGCGTTGATTCGATCCTGTATCCCCGAGAGGTCTGCCGGCCCGTCCAGCAGTACGTCGAAGGCCTCCTTTTCACTCTCCAGCCCCAGCGGCAGGGGGTCGGAAAAGATCATTCGGGGTTTGGGATGAAAGCCCGAGGAAAACGCCACCGGAACCTGGGCCCGCCTCAGGGCCCGGGCAAAAAGAGAGGCCATCTCCAGGTGACCAAAGTAACGGGCATCGCCGATCTTCTGATAATGGAACCGAACCCAGGGGCCGGTTCCGCCGGATTTCCCCATTTTCGCCGGAGAGCCGACCGGCTCCAGTTCTTTTCCGTCTCGGAGGACGACGGGTTCGATCCGGTCAAAATCACAGACGCCGCAGCCCCTGCACTCCCCCCACCGGCAGTCACCCGTTGTCTTTCCCATAAGCGCGTTTTGATACTCGGATTGCAGATATTCCCGGGAGACTCTCATGTCGATGTGATCCCACGGCAACGGTTCGGTCAGTGCGCGGGAACGGGTAACAAAAAACGCCGCGTCGATTCCGGACTCCTCTACGGCGCGGCGCCAGCGATCCGCATCAAAATGGTCGGTCCATCCGTCGAACCGGCACCCCTTCTCCCACGCCAGAACCAGCAGCGGAAGCAGCCGCCGGTCTCCGCGGGCCCACAGCCCTTCCAGAAAGCTGACCTGTGGATTTTGCCATTTGAATTGAATTCCGGACGACGCCAGTCGCTGCCGAAGCCCGGACAGGATCGATTCGGAACGTTCGGTGGAGATTTGACCCGACCACTGGAAGGGGGTATGCGCCTTCGGGATGAACGTGGTCACGCTGACGTTGAGCTGCCCCCTGCGCCGGGACTTTTTCCGCAGCGATCGGAGCCGAAGGACGAGGTCCACCAGTGCATCGTGGTCCGCATCGGTCTCGGTGGGCAGGCCGATCATGAAGTAGAGCTTGACCACCTGCCAGCCGAATGAAAATGCGTCCGCCACCGTGCGTTCGATTTCCCGCTCACCCAGGTTCTTGTTGATCACATCCCGCAGCCGCTGGCTGCCGGCCTCCGGCGCAATGGTAAAGCCGGTTTTTCGAACCTGCCGGATCCGGTCCATCATTTCCGGGGTCAGCGATCCGGCGCGAAAAGACGGAAGCGAAACGGCAATGCGTTCCGGTCCGCATCGGTCCATCAACCGCGAAAGCAGAATCGAAAGGCGACTGTAATCCCCGGTGCTCAGAGAAAGCAGGGAAAGATCCTCATATCCGGTGGCGCAGATGGCGTCATGAGCCAGCCGGAGGATGCTTCCGGCAGGCCGTTCCCTGACGGGGCGGTAAATCATCCCAGCCTGGCAAAACCGGCACCCCCTCGTGCACCCCCTGGAGATCTCGAGCCGAAGCCGGTCGTGCACGGGCCGTCCGAACGGAACCACCGGCCGATCGGGAAAGGATCCGTCTTCCAGCGTCTCAAAAACAGCCCGGCGCACCGGGCTGGGGATACCGTCCTCCGGTTCCGCTGCGCCCAGGCCGTCGGCACGGTATCGCATTTTGAAAAAGGCCGGAACATAAACCCCCTCCAGCTGCGCCCAGGACCGGAGCAGCAGCGCCTTGTCCGTGCCGCCGGAAGCCTTCCAGTCGATCCAGGCTTCTGCCATCTCCAGAACGGCACGCTCTCCGTCGCCGATCAATATGGCGTCGAACAGTTCGGCGACCGGTTCCGGATTGCTGGCGCAGGGGCCGCCGGCAATGACAAGCGGCTGGTCATGCTGCCGCTGGCAGGCCCGAAAGGGGATTCCGGAAAGATTCAGCATCGTGAGAATGTTCGTGTAATTCAACTCATAGAGCAGGCTGAACCCGAGGATGTCGAACGAACCAAGCGGCCGTCGGCTTTCCAGGCTTACCAGGGGCGCTCCGGCGTCCCGGAGAAGCTGTTCCAGGTCGACGGCGGGAGCAAACACCCGTTCTGCGACGATTTCCGGGTGTTGGTTCAGCAGGTGGTAGAGAATCTGTATTCCGAAATGCGATGTTCCGATCTCGTAAAGATCGGGAAACGCCAAGGCAAAACGGAGCTTGACCCCTGTCGGGTCTTTCCTTATGCTGTTGACCTCCGTTCCCAGGTAGCGGCTCGGCCGCTCCACCAGGGAAAGGAGGTTGTCGAACTGCGATCGATACATGTTGTCGTCCTTGCCGAAGGGGGTCCTCTCTCTTCCGGCAGCCGGTTCACCGAAACGAAAAAATGCCATGACAGAGCCCCTGGCCAAAGTCAATCGCATCCGGTTTCTCCGCCGCACCTTTCCCCTGGTAATGGTAATCTTGCTGTCCGGATTTACAACGCCGGTCCCGGTCGACGGCGCGTCCCGGGAAAATGCCGTGGTCCGCGCCGTTCGAAAGGTCGGCCCCGCGGTGGTAAACATCAGCTCTCAACAAGAGGTCCAAGCCCGCTCCAACCCCTTTTCCCGCTTCGGCATGGACCCGTTTTTCGATTCTTTTTTTCGGGATTTTTTCGACCCCGGATTTCAACAACGCTATCAGCGAACCAGCCTCGGCTCGGGCGTGATCATCTCCGGGGAGCGGGGGCTGATTCTAACCAACGCCCATGTGATCTCCAAGGGGGCCACCATCACGGTGGTTCTTCAAGACGAGCGCCAGTTCGATGGGCAGATCGTCGGGGCGGATCAAGACTCCGATCTGGCCGTGCTTCGGATCCAATCCGATCGACCGCTGCCGGCCATCGAGATGGGGGATTCAGACGATCTGATGATCGGGGAAACCATCATCGCCATCGGAAACCCTTTCGGTTTTTCCCACACGGTCACCACCGGGGTCATCAGCGCCCTTCACCGAAGCATCCGATCCGAGGATCGCGTTTTTCACGATTTCATTCAGACCGATGCATCCATCAATCCCGGCAACAGCGGCGGACCGCTTCTCAATATCAACGGCGAACTGATCGGCATCAACACCGCTATCTACGCAAAGGCCCAGGGGATCGGGTTCGCAATTCCGATCCATACCGCCCGCCGCATCATTTCCGATCTGATTCGCCACGGGGAGGTGATTCTTCCCTGGATCGGATTGACGCTCCAGGAACTCGAGCCGCGGATGGCTGCCTACATGGGTCTGCCCGGTAAAAGCGGTCTACTCGTGCGGATGGTCGAAAAGAAAAGCCCGGCAGAAGCGGCCGGCATTCGGGTGGGAGACGTGCTGCTGTCGGTGGGTCGCCAGGAGCTTCTCGCCAGAACCGACTATACCGCAGCCATTCGCAGCCACAAAGTCGGCGACCGCATTTCGATGTCGCTGTGGCGAAAAGGAACAACGCGGTCCGTTTCGCTGACCGCCGCGGATTTTCCGAAACAACGCGCGTCCGAGCTGGCCTATCGGTTGTTGGGGGTGGAGGTGGAGACGCTGACCGAGGACCGACGAAAACGATACCAGCTTCGGTCTGCCGCCGGCGTGGTGATCTCCAGAATCGACCCGGATTGCTACCTGGCGCGGATCGGGGCGGCCCCGGGGGATCTGATCCGCCAAATCGACGATCTGCCGGTGACCGATGTCGCCGATTTCGAAAACGCCGTTGTCAAATATCGATTGAAACCTTCCGTTGTGGTGCAACTGGAGCGGGCCGGACAAGGATACTATGTTACAGTGAGGCAATAGAGATGAAACGGTCACGGATATCCACGCTGCTATCTTCCGAGAACCCGGCGGGCCGGGTGCGGATCATGGGATGGGTGCGCACCCGCAGAGATTCAAAGGATTTCTCCTTTATCGAGGTCAATGACGGGTCGTGCCTGAAAAACCTGCAGGTGATCGCCGATGCCGGCATGGGCGGCTACGATCAGGTCCGCAGACTCACCACCGGTTCGGCGGTGGAGGTCACCGGAGAGACGACGCCTTCCCCGGGAAAGGGGCAAGCATGGGAGGTGCGGGCCGATTCGCTGCAAATCATCGGATCGGCCCCGGACAGCTTCCCCCTTCAGAAAAAGCGACACAGCGACGAGTTTTTGCGCACCATCGCCCATCTGCGACCGCGGACGAACAAATACGGGGCCACCTTCCGGATCCGCTCCGCCCTGGCCTTTGCCATTCACCGTTTTTTCAAAGAACGCGGGTTTTTCTACATTCATTCGCCGATCATCACCGGGTCGGATTGCGAAGGGGCGGGGGAACTGTTCCGGGTCACCTCCCTGAACCTCGACAATCCGCCCAAAACCGGTGGGAGAATCGACTACAGCCAGGATTTTTTCGGCCGCGAGGCCAATCTGACGGTATCCGGCCAGCTTTCGGCCGAGATGTTCGCCCTGTCGCTGGGAGATGTGTACACGTTCGGCCCGACGTTTCGAGCCGAAAACTCCAACACCCGGCGCCATGTGGCCGAATTCTGGATGGTCGAGCCGGAAATGGCCTTTTGCGATCTGACCGGGAACATGGACCTAGCAGAGGAATTGATCCGGGAATTGACCCGGGCCATCATGACCGAGTGCGAAGCGGACTTGCAGCTTTTTGCGCGCTTCGTCGACAAAGGCCTGATGCATCGTCTCGAACAGGTATCGCAGCGCAAATTCATTCGGTTGCCCTACCGGGAAGCGGTGTCGATTTTGGCCGCTGCCGAGGCACAATTTCAATATCCGGTCGACTTTGGAAGCGACCTTCAAAGTGAGCACGAACGGTTCCTGACCGAAGAGCACTTTCAGGGTCCGGTGATCCTGTATGATTACCCGCGATCCATAAAACCGTTTTACATGCGGGCAAACGATGACAGGGAAACCGTCGCCGCCATGGATGTGCTGGTGCCCGGCATCGGAGAGATCATCGGGGGCAGCCAGCGGGAGGAAAGGATCGACGTTCTGGAGGCGCGGATGGGTGAGGTCGGCATGAAGCCGGAGGACTACTGGTGGTATCTGGATGCCCGCCGGTATGGGACCGCCCCCCACAGCGGCTTCGGGCTCGGTTTCGAACGGATGCTGATGCTGTTGACCGGCGCCGCAAACATCCGCGACGTGATTCCGTTTCCACGAACGCCCGGCAGTATCGAGTTCTAGCCGAGCCGATTCCGTTACGATGCCTTCAGGCATCGAAGTTTGGCCAGATCCTCCGCATACCCGTAAAGGTGGAGCCCCTTGCTCTCCACGATCATCTCCCCGTCCTTGACGCCGATTTCACCGGCCATGTATTCTTTCAGGTTCTGAATGCCGGCGAGGTTGGCGGGCATCCCCCCCCAAAGATCCCAGGACCGGAAATAGACCACGAAATACAAAACACCGTCCTGGATCCGGGTGTCGATGGACCGGAGGCACGGGGGGTCGACCAGGGTCAAGTCCGACGGGTGGGCCACCTGCAGCACCATCTGGTTGTTCCGGTGGCCGAAGCGTCGGTAGGTGTCGATGACCCATTCGATCTGGTTCAGGTACAGCTGGCCGTCTTCTTCAAAAACGATTCTTCCGTCCACCTCTCGGACGTCGACGATTTCCCGGTTTTTTTCAAGCCACCACCGCAGCTTCTGTCCGGCGATGGGTGCTCGGGTCAACCGTTCCCCGTAGGTGTAGGACTCACCGGGTGCTTTTTCCCCGGTCATCAGATATTCGATGTAGGAGCGTTCGTAGCCTTCACCCCCATAGATGTAGGATTCTTCCACGGGGTTGGGTATGCCGCAACTTGGGGGTATGTCGGGCAGTATTGGTTGTGTGCCGGGGTATCGGACATGGCCCGCGAAGTAGTCGTATTCGAGTCGGGTCTGCCCGGCATAGGAGCCACGATCGATGGTAAACCGACGACCGTGTTCGAGAATGTCGTGTACCGCCTGAAACCACAGATCGGGGAGGTCCCGCGCAACAATTTGGTGAATATCCATGATCGATTCTTTTATCGGCGGCGAGGGCCGTCTCGGCGAAAAGCGCACCGGGGTTCTTGCTTTAGATATCGAGCGTACTGACCTCCAGGGCGTTGTTGTGAATAAACTCCCGCCGGGGTTCGACCTCGTCGCCCATCAGGATCGTAAAAATCTCGTCGGCCTCCAGTGCATCTTGAACCCGGACCTGGAGAAGGGTTCTTTTCTCCGGGTTCATGGTGGTTTCCCAGAGTTGATCGGGGTTCATCTCGCCAAGGCCCTTGTAGCGCTGTATGGACAGCCCCTTGCGACCCTCTTCGATGAGATGATGGATCAGATCCCGACGGGTGTTCATCGTTACCGGTTCTTTTTTCCCCTCGACATCATGGATCGTAAAGGGCCCCCCGTTGGTTGGGACAATCTTTTTTGCGATCACCAGGCATTTTTGAAAATCGGTGGACCACACCAAGCCTCTGCCGATCTTGATCGGAGGAGATTTCCATGCCGGGATTTCCGATTCGATGTCCGCCGGGGGGGTCACCGCCATCTCGAAAACGTCTCTCTCTTCGTTCCAGATCAATTCGTCCAGTTCGTAGCCCATTGATACCAGGGCCCTTTGAATCGACTCCATACTGGCCCGGTCCTGCAGGAAGCGAACGTCGGCCATGCCCTTTTCGACGAGCAGTTCCACCAGTTCGCCACGAATGCCTCGCCTTTCCAGCTTTTCCACCAGTTCGTAGAA
>JASFPT010000008.1:0-39636 GCA_050115795.1 Desulfobacterales bacterium | reverse complement strand
TTTTGCGGCACTACAACCTGCTGCCCGCCATCTTTTTCTTGAAATCGAGGGCCGACTGCGACCGGGCGGTGGAGCTTTGCCGGGACAACCGGATTGAGGATCCGGAGCGCCAGGGGCTGTTGAGCCCCCGGATCGACGAGCTTTTGGCCTTCAGTCCCCATGTGGCCCATCACCGGCAACGATGGCCGCTTGAACACCTGGCGGTGGGGTCCCATCACAGTGGACAGCTGCCGGCCTGGAAGCTGGTACTCGAGGCGCTCATGACCGAGGGGCTTCTCGATGCGGTCTTTGCCACCTCCACGGTGGCTGCAGGGGTCAACTTTCCGTCGCGCACCGTGCTGTTTCTCAATTCGGACCGTTTCAACGGCAGAGAATTTCTCCCCTTGAGTGCGACCGAATTCCACCAGATGACCGGTCGAGCCGGGCGCCGCGGAATGGATCGAGTCGGTTTTGCCGTCGCGGTCCCCGGCCGGTACATGGATCTGCACCACATCGCCCGGCTGGTGGAGGCGCCGGCTTCTGACGTGGAGAGCCAGATCCGGATCAACTTCTCCATGGTGCTCAATCTGCTGCTGTCCCATGCACCGGCCCAAATCGAAGATCTGCTGGCCCGTTCGTTTGCCTCTTACCAGGCAAAGAAAAAGGGGAAGGGCCCGGCTCATGCGCCCCCTTCCCTGTGGCAGGATTTTCTTCGCCATCTTCAATTTTTGAAAGAGACCGGCTTTGTCGATGAAGACGACCGGCTGACAGAGGACGGCCGGTGGGCGTCGCAGCTGCGGGTCGATCAGCCACTGCTCATTGCAGAGGGCCTCCGGAAGCGCGCTTTTCCGCAGTCCGACCCGGCGCTGCTGGCCGGCATCATCGCCGCCTTTGTCCACGAGCGGGACGCCGACGACCGGATCGAAAAGGGCGTGGTTCCCAAATCCCTGCTCAAGGCCTTCTTAAAGGTCCGGCGGGAGCTGCGCCCCGATGCACACCGGATGATGGATCGCGGCTTTGACGTGCGGCCCCTGTTTTTGCGCCCGGCCGTTACCCTGTTTTTCTGGGCCGCCGGCCGGCCGTGGGAGGAAGTGGTCCGCCTTTCGGAGATCGAGGAGGGAAACCTGGCGATGCTGGTGCTGCGCACGGCCGACAACCTTCGGCACCTGCGGTCCCTTAGCGATGCGTTCCCGGCGGCGGCGTCAACGGCCGGAGCCGCCATCGACATGCTGCTGCGGGATCCGGTGGTGACAATTTAAGGGGCGCTTCGCGCCGCTTAGAGGCCGGGATACCAGCATGCTGGAAGGCTACTCTATAAAAAACAACGGAATTTGGTTATAGATGCCCGAGGGTGGACCGCTATGGCGACACAAAACAGATTTTGATTTTCGCATCCAAGGATCCCGGCTTCCCGGCCTCCCAGCGCATGTGAACCGAAGACTAAAATGCTACTACGCCCAGCAGAGAATGAGAGTTTGATCATGGTTCCCATCGTCTCGTTCGTCGGAAAGTCCAACTCGGGCAAGACCACGGTGATCGAAAAGCTGCTCCCGGTGCTCAAGGCCGGGGGCTACCGGATCGCCGTCATCAAGCACGCTGCGCACGGCTTTGAGATTGACCGCCGCGGGAAAGACAGCTTTCGCCACAAAACCGCAGGAGCCGACGCCGTGCTGGTGGCCTCCCCGACCCGGATGGCGCTTGTCAAGGACGATCCATACGCCGGCCTGGCCCGCCTGCTCTCCTATCTGTCCGACATGGACCTGATCATTACCGAAGGATTTAAATCGGAGAACTACCCGAAAATCGAGGTTCTGCGCGCCGAGCGCGGGGGGCGATTGCTGTGCACCGACAACAAAGACCTGATCGCCGTGGTGACCGACTTGCCCTTTCCGGTGAACGTACCGGTGTTCGGGCTCGAGGAGATCGAGCCGCTGGCCGAATTCATCGCTGCGCGTTTTCTGCGGTGAACCCGGCAGCGCGGCAACGGCGCTTGAAAAGCGACGGCTGTCGCCATCTGCCAAAGGCGCCGGGCGTCGGGGGCCGGGCCTGCGCCCTTTGGCCGCTTCCCCGCGGCAGGCGGGAGATCGAATGAAACCAGCGAAGCGCAAACAACACGTCACCCTCCCCTTCCCGCCGCTGATCCGCGGAACCCTGCTTCGTCGATACAAGCGCTTTTTGGCCGATGTTCGCCTCGAAAACGGGCGGATCGTCACGGCCCATTGCCCCAACACCGGCAGCATGGCCGGTTGCGCCCAGCCCGGCCGCCCCGTCTATCTGTCGGTCAGCGACAACCCCAAACGAAAACTCCCCTATACCTGGGAGCTGATCGACATGCCCGGGTCGTTGGTGGGCGTCAACACGAATACACCGAATCAGCTGGTATTTGAAACGCTTCGAGGCGGTATGATCGATGAATTTTCCGAATTTCCCGTCGTGAGACGGGAGGTGCCCATCGCAAAGGGTGTGCGCATCGACATCGCCCTGGGAGATGAATCGACCCATCGGTGCTTTTTGGAAATCAAGAACTGCACCCTGGTCGAAGACGGCATCGCTCGGTTTCCCGACGCCGTCACCCAAAGAGGGCGACGTCACCTGATCGAACTGGAGCGGCTGGTGGCACAGGGCTACCGGTGCGCCATGTTCTATCTCATCCAGCGTATGGATGCCTCGGCGTTCGCCCCTGCGGCCGCCATCGATCCAGGATACAGCCGGCAGCTGGCATCGGCGACAAGCGCGGGCGTCGAGGTGTTTGCCTATGACGTTGTCATCGATTTGACCGGCATCCGCCTGAATCGGCCCCTCTCTGTCGACCTACAGTTCAATTGACTTTCCGGCCTATTTTCTATATATCTAGCCGTTGGATCGGGGGTTTAAAGGTACAGGGGTTTCGGGCTGAGACACCGCCGTTTCCCGTTTCCGAGCCCTGCATCTTTGAACCCCCGAATCGTTCGCCCGCTTGAGAAACCGAACTTGGGAATCTCTCCACAGAAAGCCTGCAACATGGTGCAGTCCACCCTAAACGGGATTTGGAACAGCCCGAAGAATCTGGTCCGGATCCTGGACAACCTGAAAGAGGGCATCATCGCCCACGACCTGGACCGCAAGGTGTTCTTCTTCAACCGCGAGGCTGAAAAAATAACCGGTTACCGACGGGGTGAGGTCCTGGGCAAAGACTGCCACATGGCCTTCGGAGCCCCGTTTTGCGGCGAACGCTGCTCCTTTTGCGAAAAAGAAAAGCAGCAGTCCCTTGCCGAATACACCGAGTATCCGATCAATATCCTGACCCGCAGCGGGGAGAACCGCCGCCTGGAGATGTCGGTCACCACCATCGACAATGAAAACGGAGAAGTGATCGGGGTGCTCGCCTCCTTCCGGGACATCACGGATCTGCTCAGCTGTCAAATGCGCGCGGGGCAGCTGACCAGCTTTTCCAACATTATCGGAAAAGACAGCCAGATGCTTCAGATCTTCCAGCAGATCCGGGATTTGGCCGGATACGACTTTCCGGTCCACATTTTCGGCGAGACCGGGACCGGCAAGGAATTGGTGGCTGCGGCAATCCACAACGAAAGCCGCCGGGGCGGCGCACCGTTCGTTCCGATCAACTGCGGCGCCCTGCCGGAGGGGTTGATTGAAAGCGAACTGTTCGGGCATGTCAAAGGGGCGTTTTCCGGCGCCATCCGCGACAAGAAGGGGCGCTTCGAACTGGCCCACGGGGGAAGCGTTTTTTTAGATGAGATCTCGGAGCTGTCGAACCACATGCAGGTCAAGCTGCTGCGGTTTCTCCAGGAGGGAACCTTCGACAAGGTCGGCGGCGAAAAAACCCTGTCGGTCAACGTCCGGGTGATCAGTGCCACCAACAAGGACCTGAAGGAAGAAGTCCGGAACAACCGGTTCCGGCAGGACCTGTTTTATCGACTCAACGTCGTTCCGGTGGCGATCCCTCCCCTGCGCGAGCGAAAAACCGACATCCCGCTCCTGGTGGAGCACTTTCTGAGCCTCGATGCCGAACGCCACGACCGCAAGCATTATAGCATCTCCAAGGAAGCCGTTTCCCTGATGCTGGATTATCACTGGCCGGGCAACGTCCGGGAGCTGCAGAATGCCGTTCAGTTTGCCATCGTCAAATGCAAGGGATCGACGATCCTGCCCGAACACCTGCCTTTGGAGCTGCAGCCTTCCCCGGGGATGCCCCGCCGAAAAAAATCCAATCGGAAGCTGGACCCGGACACCGTCCTTGAAGCGCTGAAAAAGACCGGCGGCAACAAGGCCCGCGCCGCTCGGGAGCTCTCTGTGGGCCGGGCCACGCTCTATCGCTTTTTAAACGATCATCCCGAAATTCAAACGCCCTGACCGGCAAACCGACCTGGGCGTTTGAATTAAAGCGGCGGCTTGCGCCGCCTTGAAGCGGAAGGGGACCCCAAAAAGCCGGGGGCAATTCGATGCGGCTTTGCCCAACTTACAACCCGACTGCTCTGTACCCCTGTAATACCCCAAAAAATAAGGGCCTCCCCGAACGGGGAGGCCCGTTTTATCATTTTTTGTGCGCAAGCGCAAAAAATTAGGCTTCCAGCTTCATCCGGTCCTCCATGGACATCAGGACCCGCTCCCTGGCCTTGTCCAGACCCAGCGCCTTTCGCTTCTTGTCGATGTGGGCGATCATCATTTTGGCCATGTCGTAGGGATCCACCGCAAAGCCCCATTTTCCGAGGCCCTGTTTCTCCAGCCCGTCGAAGAGCAGCTGATGGAACTTGGTGTTTTCCACGATCGGATAGGTAACGCCGAACACGGTGAACACACCCGATGCCACGAAGTACTGGCCGATGCTGATCGCCTTTTCGCTCATCCACTCCGGAGCGGCGCCGGCCGCCGGCAGATCGGCGATGCTGTTGCCCAGACCGCCCACACGGACCATCTCCGAGGCGGCAACCAGGATCCGGCTGTTGTCGACGCAGGAGCCGATGCCCAGCACCGGGGGCATGCCCACGGTCTCGCAGACCTCCTGGAGTCCCGGACCGGCCAGGTGGGCCGCCTCCGGCGTGTAAAAACCGGCTTTGGCCAGAGCGATCTGGGAGCAGCCGGTCTGCAGCACCAAGACGTCGTTTTTGATCAGCTCCTTGACCAGCTCCACATGGACGTAGTCCTGCTTGACCCTCGGGTTGGTGCAGCCGACAACGCCGGCCACGCCTCGGATCCGGCCGTTGATGATGTTGTCGTTGAGCGGCGTGTAGGAACCGCGGAACGAGCCGCCGAGCATGTAGTTGATGTACTCATGGGAGAAGCCGTGGATGCCGATGTTGGAAATCTTCGGGATCTCCACCTCGCCCTGCCGGTTCTTGAACCGGGTGATGGCCTTGATGACGACCTCGTCGGTGCAGGCCTTGGGGTCGTGATCCTTGAACTCGATGTGGGTGGCCCCTTCGATGTGGGCCCGCGGGTTGGTGGTGATCAGGGGGGTGTTGTAGCATTCGGCGACCTTTACCAGCGCCTGCTTGATGCACTGGATGTCGACACACATGGCATCGACCGCGTTGGTGACCAGCACCGCCTCGGTGGACATGAAGTTGCCCGCGTGGGGAACGCCGTGGCGTGAGAGCATCTCGGCCCCGGAGCAGCACATCCCCACAAGATTGATCCCCTTGGCGCCGGCGTCTTTGGCGGCCTGGACCAGGCTCGGCTCGTTGACCGATTCGAGCATCGACTCGAACATGTTGGGCTCGTGGCCGTGGACGATGATGTTGACGTAGTCTTCCTTCAGACAACCCATGTTCACGTCGACCGACACCGGGCTCGGCGTTCCATAGAGAATGTCGGAAATCTCGGTCGCCACCATGGAGCCACCCCAGCCGTCGGAAAGGGCGGTCCGGCTCGACTGTTTGGTGATGTTTTCGTAGTGCTGGTCCACCCCCATGTGGGTGCGGTGCATCAGTTCCATAATCTCACGCATGGCGCCGCGGGGGACGATGCCGTGCTTTCGCCAGGTTTCAAGGGTCTTTTCCGGAACCCGCTTGGCAAAGGGGATCTCTCCGTCCACCTGGGTGTAGGTTCTTTCCAGTTCCTTGTAGAGGTCGTTGGCGATGTCGATATCGCTTCGGCCTTCGACTTCGATGTCAACCGATTTGGCCACCTCGTGAAGCTTGTGGGGATCCTTGATCTTGTAGTCGGTGATGTGGCCGTTGACGACCTCCCGGAAAAGGTCGAGCATGGCCATGCCGTGGTCGGTGTGGGCTGCCGCGCCGCTGGCCACCATCCGTGCAAAATTCCGAGACTGGATCGTGTCGATGGTCGCTCCGCAGACGCCGACCTTTCCATAGGGGTCCCTGGCGTTGAGCCGGCAGGGGCCCATGGAGCAGTGCTTGCAGCAGGCAGAGTCTGCACCGATGGGGCAGGCTTTCATGCTGGCCGCCCGATCAAAGGCGGTTTCCACTCCGTCGCGCCGGGCCTTCTCAAGCATTTGGGCCGTGGCCCTGCAGATGGTTACGTCGGCGATGTTGATTTCCTTCTTTTTCGCATCGGGCTTCTTGTCTTCTGACATGTACGTCCTCCCTTCGTGGAAAGATTCATGGGGAAAAATGTGATAATAGATAGCCTTAATAATAGTAATGATTACTGTTAATAAAATTCCCGTGTCCATGTCAAGAAAAATTTTGCCCCACTGCGCTTCATTTGCGGCGATGCCGAATCGGGGGGGGAAATCGCGGGCTTTCAATTGAAACCAAACGGTTTCAAACCCATTTCCGAGGCAAGCTGTTTATTTTACAAGTAATTTATTTCATTGAAAATTATTTCAGGCACCGATATGCTTACCGGTATCGGTGCTGCAAACGCAAACAGGAGGAAACATCGATGAAGCGCAAGACCACTTTGATTTTTCTGGTGTGCCTTCTGGCGGCCTTACCCCTTCGGGCCGGCGACACGACGCCGATGGCCGGCGAGCTGTTTCCGGATATCCGGCTGCCGATGCCGGAACGGGCCGATCATCTGGCCTACCTCGGCCTTTCCGGTTCGCAATCCTTTGCCGTTTCCCAGATCCAGGCCGAAACGCTGGTCATCGAAATTTTCAACATGTACTGCCCCCACTGCCAGCGAGAGGCGCCCGCGGTGAACGCTTTTTACAGCCGGATTGAAAAGACCCCCGCTTTGAAGGGAAAAATCAAGGTCATCGGCATCGGCGTGGGCAATTCCCCTTTTGAGGTGGATCATTTCCGGAAAGTCTACCAGGTCCCTTTTCCCCTGTTTCCGGACGGAGACTACGCGATTCACAAACGTCTTGGAGAGGTCCGGACACCTTATTTCTTCGGACTGAAGCTTGGAAAAAGCGGGCCGGCCCGGGTGTTTTATTCCCAACTCGGCGGAGCCAAAAGCGCCGAAAAACTCCTGGAGGACCTGCTTTCCCGAGCCAACGAGCCAACGGAGGGTTCCCCGAAATGAACACAGCCAGGATTCAATTCCGATCGTGTCTTTTGGTCCTTCTGCTGGTGGGGGCGCCGGTCGTTGCGGCCGGCGGTTCATTCCAACCCGATCAGATCTACAATCCGGGCCACCTGAAACCGGTGGACAGCGTCTTGAAAATCGCCGTCGGAGAGCCCGCCCCGGATTTCACCCTCCCCTCCGTGGCCGGCCGGAAGGTGTCCCTGAGCGAATACCGGGGGCGGAAGAACGTCGTCATCTCTTTTGTCCCGGCCGCCTGGACCCCGGTCTGCTCCGATCAGTGGCCGGGTTACAACATCGCCCGGGACCTGTTCGAGGAGCGAGACGCCGTTCTGCTCGGCATATCGGTGGACAACATCCCCACCCTTCACGCCTGGACCCTGCAGATGGGGAATCTGTGGTTTCCCGTCCTCTCGGATTTTTGGCCCCACGGGGCGGTGGCCGACCGCTACGGTGTCCTCCGCGGCGACGGAACGGCCGAGCGGGCGATCATCGTCATCGACAAGAAGGGAACCGTCCGCTACGCCAAGGTGTCGGACATCAACGTGCGCCCCAAGCTGGAGGAAATCATCGGCGCACTGGATGCCGTTGTCGGTCGGTCTCCGTGATGCCCCGCACCGTCCCCTTGCTGTCAACCCGGAGGGGCCGAAGCAAAGGAGCCCCCGGATTGTCGGATTGCACATCGGACTGTGTCATCGTCTTTCTCCGGGCACCGGACCGGGGATATGTGAAGACCCGTCTTGCACGGAAGCTGGGCCATCAGGCAGCCACCGATCTTTATCGATGCTTTGTCGAAGACCTGCTGGGCATGCTCGGCAGCACCGGTTACCCGGTCCGTCTCTGCTACACACCGCCTGATGCGGCAGCCCGCCTCGCCAGCTGGCTCGGACCCGCCTACCCGATGATGCCTCAGAAAGGGGCGGACCTGGGCGACCGCATGGCTGACGCCTTCTTGCGGGTTTTCTCCGGCGGCGTCGAGCGGGCCCTGCTGGTGGGAACCGACGTCCCGGACCTGCCGGCGGAGCGGATTTTTTCAGGGTTCGCCGCGCTGCGCCACTTCCCGGCAGTGCTGGGCCCTGTGAAGGACGGCGGCTATTGTCTCATCGGGTTCCGGGCCGATGGGTTCAGCACCGATGTTTTTGCCGGCCTGCCCTGGGGAAGCGAAGGGGTCCTGCAGCAGACGCTGGGGGCCTTCTCCCGACGGGGCCAAACGCCCCGGCTGCTGGAAAGTTGGCAGGATATCGACACCCTGGAAGACCTTGCCGCTTTCTGGAAAAGGGTCGGCAAGACCGCGGCGGCTCCGGCCACCACAACCTATCTGGCCTCCCGCTTTGTGCGCCCGATGCCCGGAAAAAGGCCTGAAAGCGCGCTAAAATTCGATTGACAGCCAGACCCATGTTCATTACCTTCTCTACAAAATCATAGGCTTAGGAAAGGATTTCATCATGCCAACGCCGCCGGTCAAAATCTATTCGCTCAGCACCTGCAGCCACTGCAAAGCCACCAAGAAATACCTGGGAGACTGTTCGATCAAGTATGAATTCGTCGACGTCGACCTGTTGGAGGGCGAGGAGCGGAAGGCGATCCTGGAGGATGTCAAAAAATTCAATCCGCGCTGCAGTTTTCCGACCATCATCATCGGAGAAAAAGTGATCGTCGGGTACAAGGAAACGGAGATCAAGGAGGCGCTGGGACTGTGATGGACGTCGAAAAGCTCTACGAAATGCTCAAGAAAGTCCAAGAGGCAAAGGGGTATTACTTCAACGAGGACAAAGAGCGAACCTTTGAATTGCTCGAAGCGCTGCTGGTCAACAAGGAGCGATACGGTCACATGGCCTGTCCCTGCCGGCTCGCCGCAGGAGACCGCGAAAAGGACAAGGACATCATCTGCCCCTGCATCTACCGAGAGCCGGATGTGGCCGAATACGGCAGCTGCTATTGCAACCTGTATGTCTCCAAGGACTGGAACGAGGGCAAGATCGAAAAACAATACGTGCCGGAGCGGCGGCCCCCGGAGAAATTCGAATTCTAGGTCGCCGCGCCGCGCGGAGGGAAAGGAGACCCCGATGACGGAAAAAACCGTTAAACGAGTATGCAAATGCGAGCACTGCGGTAACGAAGCGGAGATGGTCGTCACCTGTACCCTGCCCGAGCCTCCCGAGGCCTCCCCTGCAGGAGCGGACGGGAAAAAGACGGCCAAGCCGATACAGCGCGTCAAAGGGACGGGCACCTGCTCCACCTGCGGCAGCGAGGCCGACATGTGGGTCGATCTCGAATAGCCGCCGCTGGCCCCTTTTGCCGCCCTTGGAATCGACCATACGGACGCGGGAAGTGAGGTAATGCCATGGAAGAGGAATGCAAACCGATACTCAACACCGGCCTTCGAGGGGTGACCGTTGCCAGCACCCGGATCAGCGATGTCCGCGGTCAGGAAGGCAAGCTGATCTATCGGGGGTATCTCGTGCAGGACCTGGCCTCCTCGGCCACCTTCGAGGAGGTCGTCCATCTGCTGCTCTACGAGAACCTGCCTGACAAAGAGGAGCTGGCCGCACTCCGGAAGCAACTCGCCGCCGAGCGCCCGATTCCCCCCGAGGTGGTGGCAGCCTTGAAAACGATGCCGCCCGGTGCCCTGCCGATGGACGTCCTGCAGGCGGCCGTTCCCATGCTGGCCAGCCACGATCCGGATATCCGGCAAAGTTCCCGGCAGGCCGCAGACCGGATGGCCCTGCGCCTGGTGGCCAAGCTTTCCACGGTGCTGGCCGCCTGGGGCCGGATCCGGGAGGGAAAGGAACCGCTCGATCCGGATCCCGCACTCGGCCAGGGGGCCAATTTTCTGTACATGCTCTTCGGCGAAAAGCCCGACGAAGAGCTGGCCCATTTTTTCGATGTCTGCCTTACGCTGCATGCCGAACACTCCTTCAATGCTTCGACCTTCTCCGCCCGGCAGATCGCCTCCACCCGAGCCCACATGTACGCCGCGGTGGCGGGCGCGATCGGATCGCTCTCCGGCGAGCTGCACGGCGGCGCCAATGTTCGGGTCATGGAGATGCTGCTGAATATCGACGACATCGACAATGTCGAGTCGTATGTGAAAAAGATCCTCGACGAGGGGAAAAAAATCATGGGGCTCGGGCACGCCGTATACAAGACCGACGACCCGCGCGCCCATATCCTGGCGCCCATGTCCAAGAAGATGGGCGAGCGCACCGGCCAGACAAAGTGGTACGAGATATCGCGCAAGCTGGAACAGGTCGGCAAGGCGGAATTCAAAAAGCGAAAAGAGATCGACATCTTCGTGAATGTCGATTTTTACAGCGCCTCCCTCTATTACGCCATGGGAATTCCGGTAGACTTCTTCTCACCGGTTTTTGCGATCTCCAGGGTAGCCGGCTGGGCGGCCCATGTGCTGGAAGAACAGTTCGCCGAAGCGGCCCCGAAGCCGATGCTGTACCGGCCCGCGTCCCAGTATGTGGGGGACTACTGCGGTCCGGAGGAATGCGCTTTCGTGCCCATGGACGAACGCAAATAAAGGGCACTCGCCGGAGGAATCGGCTTGAACACCGAAAAAAAGCTGCGGATGACGCCGCAGCGGCAGATCATATTGGAAGAGCTTCAGGCGGTGCGGACCCATCCGAGCGCCGACGAGATTTATGCGATGGTCCGAAAACGGCTGCCGAGAATCAGCCTCGGAACGGTCTACCGGAACCTGGAAATTCTTTCGGCGTTGGGCAAGATCCAGCGATTGGAGGCCGGCGGTGCGCTGCGACGCTTCGACGGCAACCCGGAGGCTCATTACCACATCCGGTGCACCTGCTGCGGGAAAATGGTGGACGCCCCTTGCGAGATCCTCGACAACCTGGAAGAAAAGCTGAACGGAGCCGACGGTTTTGCCGTGTTCGGGCACAGCCTCGAATTCTTGGGACTATGCCCCCAGTGCAGAGAGCAGCCGATCGCACCGGGGCTCGGCAAACTGAACCAGACCACGCGGTAGGCGGTGCGGCCGACAGACATGGCCCTGTTTTTAGAATCCGGCTGCGCCATGGCGCCGTTTCCGATGCCGCCGACGACACCCCGCCGAGTCGCCCACATTCGATGTGAAGCACCCGATATGCGGCGGCATTCCCGTTTCGAAATCCGGCGCGTTGCTTCCAATCCCCTCAGCCTGCTGATACGGCGCAAAAGCCGAAAAGGGTCCGGCCATCTGCGCCGGCCAATCCGCTTGTAACGGGCCGGCTCCGATTTGGCTCCGTAGGTCTAAATACGTCAAATAGTCCCTCATCGGGGCCCTGCCGCTGTATCGGCACGGTGGCGCTTGCGCCGAACCCTGCTTGTACCCAGGGTGCCGGACCGTCGGGCATCGGCAGGCGAGCCGGTGAAAGGAAGGGGAAAGGAGCACAGGATTATGGTCGACTATCTTCAAAAAGGGGTGAGGCCCGACGCGACGGGTCAGGCCGGGCCGACCCCGGACCAGATGGCCCAGGCGGATTTTGCCCGGCAACTGGAGCGGGTCTTTCAAAACCTGCCCAACGAAATCCACCTTTACTTGTTTACCCGGAAAGACCGGGACGATCCATTTGCCCAGGCGATCCGTCAAGTCGTTCGCGCATTTCGGCAGATGACGGATAAAATTGCCTTCCGGGAATACGGCCTCGATCACGAAATGGCCAGAAAATGGCAGGTGGACCAGGGACCCACGCTTCTTTTCGAGCCGGAGCGCTACAACATCCGCTGGTACGGCGGTCCACTGGGCGAAGAGGGTCGCACGTTTCTGGAGCTGCTGGTTTTTCTGGGTCTGGGGCGGAGCAATCTGAGCGAACAAGCCCGCGAAGTGGTGAACCGGATCGAAGAACCGCGGCAGGTGAAGGTGTTTGTCAGTCCCACCTGCCCTTATTGCCCCCAGCAGGCCGTCAACGCCATCAAGGCCGCCATCGAGCGTCCGGATCGGATTGCTCTGGAACTGGTCGACATTCAATGCCGCCCGGATCTTGCCGAGCAGTATTCGGCCCACAGCGTTCCCCAGACCTTTGCCAACGACATGCTCATCGCCATGGGGGCCCAGACCGAGGAACTGTTTGCAGCAAGCCTGCAAAAGCTGGAACAGCAGACGGTCTTCATACCGGAAGTCGAGTCCGAACTGGTCGAAACCGACCTGGCGATCATCGGGGGCGGCCCGGCCGGCCTCACCGCCGGCATCTACGCCGCGCGCAGCGGCCTGAACTCGGTGATCATCGAAAAAGGGGCCCTCGGCGGGCAGGTCGCCACAACTCCGGTGGTGGAAAACTATCCGGGCCTGACCCAGGTGGGCGGAAAGACCCTGGTCGACATTATGGTCACCCACGCCCTGGAGTACGTCAACATCTTTCCCGGCGAGGAGGTGATCGACATCGAGGTGGGCCAGCCGTTCGTGATTAGCACTTCGCGCCGGAAGTTTCACACCAAGACCGTTTTGCTGGCCACGGGAGCCACCCACAAACACCTGGGTGTTCCCGGCGAGTCGCGGCTTTCCGGGCGGGGCGTGAGCTACTGCAGCACCTGCGACGGCATGCTGTTCAAAGGCAAGAAGGTGGTCATGGTCGGCGGCGGCAACAGTGCCGTCACCGAAGCCCTCCATCTTCGAAACATTGGGGTGGACGTCACCCTGGTGCACCGTCGCGACAAGCTGCGGGCCCAGGATTTCCTGGCCCGCCTGTTGGTCGAGGCCGGCATCCCGGTGCTGTGGAACACGGAAGTTCAAGAGATCCGGGGCGAAGACCGCGTCCGGGAAGTGGCGCTGCTCGACAACCGCAGCG
The DNA here is from genome assembly GCA_050115795.1 of Desulfobacterales bacterium. GTDB lineage: Bacteria > Desulfobacterota > Desulfobacteria > Desulfobacterales > CAFBRK01 > JAIPEL01. The sequence goes on along the minus strand of JASFPT010000008.1, from coordinate 26,437 downwards.
GCGAGACGAGAGTTCTGCCCATGGACGGCGTATTTATCGCCATCGGTTATGAACCGTCCGTTGCCCTGGCCCAAAAACTCGGCCTGAAACTCACCGGAGAGGGGTACATCGACCGCGACGCCCACCATCGGACCAGCATCGACGGCATCTACTCGGCCGGCGACGTGGAGGGCGGCTACAAGCAGATCGTCACCGCGGCCGGCCAGGGAGCCGAGGCGGCCATGAGCATCTTCGAGGATGTCATCAACCCCTATTGGACCCGGGAGGCCGGATAATAATATGCCTAAAATGTCTAGAATGGCTGGAATGCCTAAAATGTAAACCTTGCTGGCCTGCCAATGATGACCCGCAGAGCCCCGATTTCCTTCATTTTAGGCATTTTAGGTATTTTCACTCTTCTTCCAGGACCCTCACCGACAGCTTCCCCATCGTATCCACCAGCGGAAACAGGTCGGCGGGCGTTTCGCCCTCCACGAGCTTGATGTGGGTTGCGTCGGCCGGCAGCTGTCCGAAGGTCGGATCCACGGCAACCCAGGCGCCGCCGATCAGACACTCCGCCCAGGTATGATAGAGGAACCCCTGCTCGCCGGAGGCATAGACGATTCCGTTGACCACTTTGGTGGGGATCTGGAGCGATCGGCTCAGGGCTGCAAACAGGAAGGTCTGCCCCTGGCACTCCCCTTTTCTGGCCTTGAGCACATCCATTGCAGAAAAGGCGTCCACCGGCGCCGGTTCAATGTTCTCGCCGATCCAGGAAAGGAGTTTTCGGACCTGCTCTTGGCCCGATACGGCACCCCCGACGATCTGCCGGGCGAGCTCGGCGATCTTCGGATGGCGGGCGGGAACCGCCAGGGTGGGGGCCAAGTAGAGGGGGGCGGCATCCATATCCGAGCCGGGGCTGACTGCATCGACATCGATTCGGCAACGCACCGGCCCGCGGGGGTCAGAAGCACTGCAGCGCTGACGAAGATCCGAAGGGATGCCGAACCTCTCAGGGAGGCCCTTGATGATCACCTCCAGCCGTCTGCGGGTCCTCGCCCCGTCGATCGGCACGTCAACCGGCACCCGGCTGAAATCGAGCAATACCTCTTCTTTGTTTAAAACCGCTTCGGCCAGGTAGGCCTTTGCCGCGGTGGCGGTTTCCAGAACGGCAATCAGGACGCCCCCCATGGACATTTCCAGCTTCGGCCGCCCCGATTCGTCGATCCAGGAGGTCACCTCCTGTCCGTGCAGGCGGGTGCGGACCCTAAATGCCCGACCGGAGAACAGATCACTCTCCTCGTAGGCATCGACCTGCTGCAGGGCTTCACTGACCGTTTCGGTTTCCCCGTCGAACACCGGGTATCGGTACGTGCGCCCGACGGCGAGCCCCTCCCGCACCGGGAAAAGACCGATCACGCTGGACGGATACAGCGCCCCGGTATGGGGGATGACCAGATGCTGCTCCATCCCCCCGGCCTCGATGCAAACCTGCAGAAAATCGCCCTGCCGCCTGCCGGACAGCCGCTTCCGGTTGCCGTCCAGATCGTAATCGTAGCAAAAATCGACAAGGGACAGGTCTTCGCGCACCCGGTCCTCTGCCCGGAGACGGATCTGCTTGTCGAAAAGCAGAAACCGGATGCGAAACACCGCCTCGGACCGGACCGTAAACCATCCGTCCGAATCCGGCCCCGGTGACAGCGAAAAGTGAGAAAAGCCGATCTTGGCGCCGTTAAAGACGATACCGGCCCAGTACTCGTCAAAGGGCCACTGGGCCAGGGTACGTGGGGGGAGCGCTTGTTCTGCGGGTTCCGGCACCTTCCGGAAATAAGGGGAGGAGCACCCTGCGGCCAGCGACAACACCATCGCCGCCACAGCCACCCGGCCGACGATCGCGCTGCGTTTCAGACACCCATGCGCGGTGAATCTGCGCCGTTTGCCGCCCCGTCCCATGGCCGCCTCCGCTCCCGAAAAGTCGACCCCGCCCGCCGGCGATGCGGTGAAGGGCAGTGCATTTCCGATGGCCCTATCGATTCGTTCCATCGGTATCCCATCACGGGGATTGGGTCAACGGGCCTGCTGCCGGAGTTGCCTTTGCCTGAAATTCCGGTTATACCGCTTGCCATCATATCATCCCGAATAGGGACCCGCGGCACAAGACATGGTCCCCAAAACGCGCCGGAATCGGAACTTGACCGTCTGCGCAGGGGCGCAGGTTCAAACAGGCAGACGACGCCGGGGCTGCCGCCGAGTTCCCCTGTCAAAGAGGAGAAACCGATGACCCTTGATTTTCGCCCGGTGAGCCTGGACCGACAGCGTCAGTATATCGAATTGCTCCGCGCCAGCCGGACGAATGCATCCGACTACAGCTTTGCCAACATCTGGGGGTGGGCGGAAGAGTACGAATTGCAGTGGGCCTGGCAAGACGATCTGGTCTGGCTCCGACAGGGCTACCCCAAAAAGTGCCTCTGGGCCCCGGTCGGCCCGTGGCGGGAAATCGACTGGCCTCGTCGGCTGGAGCCGCTTTTTGAAAGCGGACTGGCCATGATCCGGGTCCCCGAACCGCTCGCGCACCGGCTGGTCGACGCCGTCGGCACCCGGATCCGCAGCGAATCTTCCCGCGAACACTGGGACTACCTGTACGATGTGCAGGAACTCGTTGCATTGAAAGGGAACCGCTTCCACAAAAAGAAAAACCTGCTCAACCAATTCGTGAGAGACACCCCGTTCCAATTCCGGCCGATGTCTCCGGAAATCATTAAAATGGCGCTGGAGATGCAGGAAGAATGGTGCCTTTGGCGGGACTGTGAAGCTTCCGAAACCCTTGCAGCGGAAAATCGAGCCATCTCGAGGGTTTTCCAAGACTGGAAATCCCTGGAGCAGTTGATTGGGGGCGCCCTGATGGTGGAAGACACCCCGGTGGCCTATACCGTGGCCGAAGCCCTCTCAGACGATACGCTGGTGGTCCATTTCGAGAAAGGATGCACGGGCTTCAAGGGCGTCTACCAGGCCATCAATCAGGTTTTTCTGGAAAATGCAGCCGCCGGGTTTGCGCGGGTCAACCGGGAGCAGGATCTGGGCGACCCGGGCCTTCGCAAAGCAAAGCAATCTTATCACCCGGTAGATTTCGTGAAAAAATATCGGATTCTTATCGACTAGCTCGGCGGAAAATCGATCAACGCCGCTCGATTCGACGCAGGATTTTACCGGCACCCGCAGCAAGCCGACCCGGTCAGTGGGGCCCCGTCAATCTCCCTGCTCGGCCATGTAGTCGTCGTAGAGCGTCTCCAGAAAGAGCTTGTGCTTGGCCTCCTCCTGGCAAAGCATCTTGAAAATCTTTTCCTGCCCCTCGTCCTGGGCTTTTTTCAATAGCTGATTGTAGAGCTTGAGGGCATTTTCTTCCCGCTTCATGGCCAAACGAAGGATGTCAGTGTAGTGCATACCCTTCTCATAGGTCAAATCGACCATGTAGTCGGAGCGCTTCATGTCCGGAATCCACTTCCAGTTGTATCCCTGGAGGGGCTTGTCGCTCTGTTCGATCTTTTCCAGCATCGCCTGGTGCTTCCGCTCCTCGGCGGCCATATCCCGGAGCGTCTTTTGCGCACCCGAAAAAGACTCCTCCTTCGCGCAGGTCTCGTAAAATTCGGCGGCCTCGACCTCTTTTTCTATGGCAAACTGAATGATCTCATCATAGGACGAAAAACTCATGCGTTCCTCCTTCGGTGGGGGTTGGCTGGATGACCAGGAGCGCCGTCCGGTCGGATTTCTTCATAATGGATTTGCCGGAGTTTGAAAACCTTTTTCGGCGTGGACAAGGGGTGCACGGGACGACGTCCCCGGCTTTCGAAAGGCGCTCGCCCCAGGCGGCAACACCGTATTTTTAAAGGCTCCGGCTTCTGCCGAAGTCCAGAACTTTTGAACGCCCCGTTGGTTTCATCCGCAATAGTAAGTCCGGTCTTTGGCGGGTCAACACCCGGGATCGCATGCCAGAGGGCTCCGACTATCGATAATACCGGGAAAGGCGCTCTGGGGAGACGCCCAGGTAATAGGAGAGAATCAGGGCATAATTTCGCAGGGTGCAATAAAGAAGACCTTCTTTCTTCCATCGCCGGGGGGAGGTCCACGCCCTGCGGGGAACCAAACAAATCTTCAACCCGCTCTTTTTCAGGCGACGCATCAGGTCGACATCTTCCATCAGCGGAATTGGCCGGAAACCGCCCATTTCGAAGTAGACGGCCTTGCGCATGAACAGGGCCTGATCGCCGTAGGGGATCCGGGTCAGCCGGGACCGAAGGGAGGCCCCCGCCTCGATGATCCGAAAGGCGGCCTCCGGGGCGTCGATGCCAAGGTCGAAGGCGCCTCCGGCAACGGTTGAATCCTGAAGGAAGGCCTTCACCCAGACCAGCGCATCGGTCTCCAGCCGCGTGTCTGCGTGAAGAAACAAGAGCACCGATCCGCGACTGGACAAAGCGCCGGCGTGCATCTGCGCTCCCCGGCCGCGGGGCCCGGCGATCCCGGTGGCCGCGTGTCCGGACAGGGCACGAATCGTCGTCCTTTCCGGGTGACCGTCCACCACGATGATCTCCGCCTCCTGGATGCCGTCCAGATGGGACAACCCGTTCAGGGTCCGTCCGATCCGGTCGGCTTCCTCATAGGCGGGAATGACAATCGAAATCCGTTCCGGCGGTATCATCGTCTTTTCGTTCAAGCCGGCTTCGGGCGCCGTAAGGGGGTGAGAGCATCGCTTGAAGGGGGCTGAAGAGCACCATACGTGAATCCAGTCGGCGGATCAACAGGGCCCTCCGACACTGAAACAGTTGTGTCTCATTTTTTTATGAGACAGAAAAACGCCCCGCGATCCGCCGCGATCACCGGCTTTTTCACCTTCCGGTGGTATTTCAATCCGTTCCGGCGCCCCATCGCCTGTCTCAGTCTGCCATCGCCGGTTTCTTGAATCGACCGAGATTTTAAAATAACTTGTTGAAAAATATAGAAATTCACTCAAAGCGACTCTTATGGCACGATTTTTGGAGGTTGAATAAGGCAGTTCGCCGGGTCTGAGGGCGGACCTGCCACGGGGAACCATCCGGAGATGAATTTCTTGAAAGCATGCGACGAACACATTCGCCAAACCCTGGAGCTGGTCGAGGGAATGCTTCGACTGGCCGACAAAGGGGACGCTTTCAGGGAAGACGTCGGCTGCGGCGTTCTATACGGCGTGCTGCGGGATTCGGCGTACAAGATCAGAAAGCTTGCTGTCGATGAACGGGAGGCGCACATCCGAAAGGGATGGTGGCGCCCCGTGCCTGCGGAAACTTCACCTGCTGGTCCTGTGGGCGCCGGTTCGGCAATACACGATTCTCAAACCGCCCGCGACTCCGGACAATCCGGGGTCTTCCCGGGCAAACGATCAACCGAAAGGGAGGAAGAGATGGCGGAACGACTGGAAGTCTACAAATGCGAAGCGTGCGGCAACATTGTCGAGGTCCTTCACGGTGGTGCGGGGGAACTGGTCTGCTGCGGGGAGCCGATGAAGAAGATGACCGAAAACACCGTGGATGCCGCCAAGGAAAAGCACGTGCCGGTCATCGAAAAAATTGAAGGCGGCTACAGGGTCAAGGTCGGCAGCGTCGCCCATCCCATGGAAGAAAAGCACTATATCGAGTGGATCGAACTGATTGCAGACGGCAAAGCCTACCGCCAGTTTCTCGCCCCCGGCCAGACGCCGGAAGCCGACTTCATGATCGCAGCCGACCAAGTATCGGCCAGAGAATATTGCAACCTTCACGGGCTCTGGAAAGCGTAATCTTCCGCACCGGGCGCCCTTTTCTCCCGGTTGGGGATGGTTCATCCGGAAGGGTATTCTTCATGCGTGTTTCGCGGCACGCGAAACTTGTCTAAAATCGCTCCGGCGATTTTAGACGGCAGCGATTTCATCGGGAGGTATGTCCAATGGCAAGCTGGAAATGTGCAAACTGCGGGTACACGTTCGAGGCGGAGGCTCCGCCCGACCAGTGTCCGTCATGCAAAGAAAAATGCGAATTCCTCGACAACACCTGCTATACGCCGGACTGTACGGCCGAAGGCATGGACCCGAGAATCGCAAAGAAAAAGTAACCCGCCGATGCTAAGGTCGGCGCCGGGGTGCGCCCCGACGTGCGGTCCGGCCGCGCTCGACAGAACCCACCGGAGGAGAAAATGGCCAAGGCACTGATCGTCTGCACGACGCGCAGCGGCGAAACCAGAAAAATCGGAGAACTGATCGCCGAGGGACTTCGCTTTTCTCTCGTCGAGGCCGAAGTGAAGGACGCCAAGGAGATCAAGACCGAAAAAGACCTGGAAGGCTACGACGCACTGGTTCTCGGCTCGGCCACCTACCACGGAGACATGATGCAGGGCATGAAAACCCTGCTGTTTCTGGCGGAGAAGGCCTCCCTGGGAGGGAAGATCGGAGCGGCGTTCGGCGCATTCGGCTGGAGCGGTGAAGCACCGGACCGGATCTATGAAACCATGCAGCACATCTTCAAGATGGAAATGGTCGGCGCTCCGCTTCGACTGAAATCGAGCGCTCTTGGCGGTGGCATCCAGATGGCCCAGGACTATGGAAGACAAATCGCCAAAAAATTGGGCGCCGGGTAGAGCAGGTAGGCACGGCCTCCGGGTCAAACGGAAGAAGGGCCTGTGATGTTCCAGTCGAACTCGAGTCACCCGGCAGCGTCGCAGATTTACACTGAACCTTACCACCGGCGGGTTCGCCAAACGCGGGACCCGCAGCCAATCGCTCCCGCGATTTTACCAAAGGAGGTTGTCATGACCACACCGCAGCATTGCCCCGGTTTTCAGCAGTTCAAGAACCTTAAGGCCTTCAAGTGTAAATGCCCTGAATGCGGGCAGGAGTTGGAAATCTTTTCGGACGAGTTCGACAAGGAGCACGCCTGTCCCGGATGCAAAAAAAAGGTGGATTTCACCCAATGCACCTTGGACGCAGGTTCCTAAACACAGCGGAGGCGGAGGCGCAAACGCTTGCCTTCGCCTCCGTTTCTGACATCAGAACCCCTTTTATCGACCGCATCGCTTGCCTGCTGCCAGTGCCGGGGGTGAGGTAGGGGGTCATTTCCAACCATCCCCCCCCACGGGCGGGATTCATACAATTGCGGACTGGTTTCCGCGGAACGATATTATTCCGGGAGCGAGTTATGGACGCCCTACTGCTTTCGCGTCTGCAGTTTGCAGCCACCACGATGTTTCATTTTCTTTTCGTGCCGCTGACCCTCGGGCTTTCGATTCTGGTCGCATACATGGAGACCCGCTACGTCAAGACCGGCGATGAAACCTACCTGAAAATGACCAAGTTCTGGGGCAAGCTGTTTTTGATCAACTTCGCCGTTGGGGTGGTGACCGGCATCACACTGGAGTTTCAGTTCGGAACAAACTGGTCCCGATACTCGGCCTACGTCGGCGACATCTTCGGCTCCATTTTGGCGATCGAGGCCACGGTGGCGTTTTTCCTGGAGTCGACCTTCATCGGGGTCTGGGTCTTCGGCTGGAAAAAGCTTTCGAAAAAGGCCCACGCCGCGGTCGCCTGGCTGGTGGCCATCGGGTCAAACCTGTCGGCGGTCTGGATCCTGGTGGCCAACGCTTGGATGCAGAGCCCGGTCGGATTCACCATCCGGGACGGCCGGGCGGAGCTGGTCGATTTCGCCCAGGTGGTGTTCCAGAAGTTTGCCATCGTCAAGTTCATCCACACCGCCAGTGCGGCCTACGTGCTCGCATCCTTTTTCGTGATGGGCGTCAGCGCCTACCACCTTCTGAAAAAACGCCATATCGACCTGTTTACCCGTTCTTTTCGCATCGGGCTCGGCTTCGGACTTGTCTGCGCCCTGCTGGTGTTCATTCTGGGAGACCTCAACGGTGTCGTGGTCGCCGAAAAGCAGCCGACCAAACTGGCCGCCATGGAATCGCACTGGGAAACACAATCCCGCGCGCCGATCTACATGATTGCGGTACCCGATCCGAAAAATGAGCGAAATGCCGTTGAAATCGGGAAACTTCCCGGTCTTCTGAGCTTTTTGATCGCCCACGATGTCAATGCCGAAGTCCGCGGATTGAAAGATTTCCCCCAAGACGAACGGCCGCCGGTATGGATCACGTTCCTCGCATTCAGAGGCATGGTCGGACTCGGCACCCTGTTCATCGTTTTGACGGTTTACGGATGGTTTCGTCGCAAGAAACTGATGGAAAGCCCGGGTTTCTTGAAAGTGATGGTCCTGGCGATTCCCCTGCCCTACCTGGCGATTCAACTCGGCTGGCTGGTGACCGAGATCGGACGCCAGCCCTGGATCGTATACGGGCTGGTGAGGACCTCCGATGCGGTTTCTCCCATTGCCGCATACCAGGTGGCCGCGACATTGATCGGGTTTGTCCTTTTATACGGCCTGCTGGGGGCATCGGGGTTTTACCTCATTGCGAGAAAAGCCAAAAAGGGCCCGCCTTCCGACGAGGAAGCGCTGCCGAAAGGCGCAGCGCCGGATGCCCACTCCGCTGCGGCATAAAAAGCGCGGCAACTTCTTTCGCTGTCGAGGCCTTCAGCCGCCCGGAGGCTGGCGAAAAGCTCTGATCCCGGGACCTTTTTACTCCCTCGGGCGGCAGGGATAGTCGAGATGATGCGGGTTTGAACTTCGCTCCGGACCGCAGGACGCGATTCCGTTCCAACTGCAAAGCCGGAGCCGTCAGAAAACATGGGGGAGTCCATGGAACTTCAATCGATCTGGTTTTTTCTCTGGGGGCTGCTTTGGGCCGTGTTCTTCGTGACCGACGGGTTCGATCTGGGCATCGGCAGCCTCTATCCCTTCTTCGGGAAAAGCGAAGATGACAAGCGCCTCATGATCAATGCCATGGGGCCGCTGTGGGACGGCAACCAGGTTTGGCTCATCACGGCCGGCGGGGTCACCTTTGCCGCGTTTCCCACGGTCTACGCCGTGATGTTCTCTTCGTTGTACTCGGCCCTGATGCTGATTTTGTTTGCACTGATCGTCCGGGGGGTGTCGTTCGAGTTCCGCGGCAAGATCGACGACCCGCGGTGGCGGCGGATTTGGGATACGACCATTTTCCTGGGCAGCTTTCTTCCGGCGCTGTTGTTCGGTGTCGCCTTTGCCAATATCTTTCAAGGGATCCCCATCGACCGGCAGGGGATCTTCCACGGCAACCTGTTCACGCTGCTCAACCCTTACGGTCTGCTCGGGGGGGTGCTGTTTGTCTCGCTGTTCGGGATGCACGGCGCCCTGTGGCTCGCCATCCGGACCGAAGGGGACCTGCAGGCGCGGGCAACGGCCTTTGCCAAGAAATTCTGGCCGGTTCTGCTCGGCGTTGCCGTGGTCTTCCTGGCCGCCACCGCTTTTTACACCCGCCTATACGACAACTACCTGCAGTATCCGATTCTGTTCGTCGTGGTTCTGCTCACCGTGGTCGGCCTGGTCGGCGTTCGGTATTTTCTCGCCGGCAGCGCCTTTTTCAAGGCATGGTTCTCGTCTGCGCTGACCATCATGGGGGCGACCTTCTTCGGTGTCATCGGTCTGTTTCCGGCCCTTTTTCCATCTTCCATCCGGGACAGCTACAGCCTGACCGCCTTCAACGCCTCCTCCAGCCCGCTGACGCTGAAGATCATGCTGGTGGTCGTTGTGCTTTTCGTGCCGGTAGTCATCGCCTACCAGATCTGGGCGTACACCCGATTCAAGGACAAGGTCACCTTCGCCGATCTGATGCGGGAAGAAGCCTATTGAAAACGGGGCAAAAGGCGGGTATCCGATGGTTGACAGACCGCCGGCGTTGATGAACCGGATTTTCATTCTTCGTTATCGATGATCCGTCTGGCACTTGTCGGAAAGGGGTTTCCATGAGGCAAAAATGGATGTGGCTCATCGTGATCTTTTTTCTGGCGGCGGCCGGCGGGGCGGCGGGGACAACGACGGAAGACCAGGACCGCGGGGCGGCGGATATGATCCTGGAAGGCGGCAGCCGCGGGGAGGTCCCGTTTCCGCACCGACGCCACCAGGAGGCGCTCGAAGACGAATGCCGCAGCTGCCACGACCTGTTTCCCCAGAAAAAAGGGAGCATCGAGACGCTGAAGGCCGAAGGGAAACTGGAGCCCAAGCAGGTGATGAACAAGCTCTGCACAAACTGCCATCGCAAGTACCGTCGGGAGGGAATCGAAGCGGGCCCGACCACGTGCAGTCAATGCCACCACAAGGAATGAGCCGCCCATGTTCGTTTTAGGACTGCAGGGAAGCCCCCGGCGCAAGGGAAACAGCGCGCACCTGTTGTCGGTCTTTTTGGGTGAATGCGAGCGGCTGGGCGCCCGCATCGAAATCGTCGATGTCACCCGGGACCGGATTCTTCCCTGCGCAGAGTATGTGGTCTGCGAAAAAAAGGGGTTTTGCCCCATCGACGACGATATGAAGCAGCGGGGGTATCCCCTGCTTCGGGCCGCCGACGTGGTCGTTGCCGCAACCCCGATCTTCTTTTACAACTGCACCTCCCAGCTCAAGGCCCTCATCGACCGGAGCCAGACGCTCTGGGCCCGCCGGTACCGCCTGAAGCTAGCCGATCCCAACAGCCGGTGGCGCAGGGGGTTTGTCCTGTCGGTGGCGGCGACCCACGGAAAGCAACTCTTCGACGGCCTTCACCTGACCATGCAGTATTTTTTCGACGCCATCAGCGCCCAGTATCATGGGAGTCTGACCTACCGCGGAATCGAAAAGGCCGGCGACATGGCACGCCACGAGACGGTACAGGCGGATGCGGCCGCGGCCGCGGCAGATCTGCTGGCTCCCTATCTGGGACGGCAAAAGCTGCTGTTCGTCTCCGGAGACGGTGCCGCCCGGAGCCAGATCGCGGCGGCCTTTGCCCGGGTCCATGCAGGCGACCGCATCGAAGTGCGATGCGCCGGCCTGCAGGCCGCCGAAAAGATTTGCCCGGCGGCTGCGGGCGCTATGCGCGACAGGGGAATCGATGTGGGATTTCTCAAACCGGAGCCCCTTGATCGGGCGCTGGAAGGATGGCAGCCTGAAGCGATGGTGACCGTTGGGAAGGTTTCCGGGTTGCCGGCCCTGAAAGACGCCCGGATCGAGTCCTGGGACTTTGCCACCCCCGACGACGAAGACGCCCCCGCCTGGCGGCAGCTAGCCGGAGAAATCGAAGAGCGGGTGCGGGCGCTCACCGAAAGTCTTCAAAAGGGGCAATGAAGTGCCGCTGCACGAAAGCGGATACCAGAGCGGTTCTTCAATCATGATCAAGGCGCGCCAGCGGTTTGATCATCCGAAGTCGTCAAAAGCGATCATCTCCTTTTCCACTCCCAGGCTGTCGAGCATCTTCATCACCGCATCGATCATCATCGGCGGGCCGCAAAGGTAGTACTCGATTTCGTCCGGTTCCGGGTGGTCCTTCAGGTAACGGTCGTGGGCCACCTGGTGAATATAGCCGGTGGGGCCGTCCCATCGATCGCCGGGCTGCGGATCCGACAGGGCCACGGTGTAGGTGAAATTGTCGAATCGATCCGCCAGTTCGCGAAACTCGTCGTCGTAGAACATCTCCTGACGGCTTCTGGCCCCGTACCAGAAGGTGATGGTCCGATCGGTGCCCACGTCGAGAAGCTGGTTGCGGATGTGGCTTCGCATGGGCGCCATCCCGGCGCCCCCCCCGATAAAGCACATCTCCCGCCGGGTCTGTTTCACGAAAAAATCCCCGTAGGGGCCGCTGAGGGTGATCCGGTCGCCGGGCCTGAGGTTGAAGACAAAGGAGGAGCCGACTCCCGGCGGCGCGTCGGGGGCGTTGGGCGGCGGGGTGGCGATCCGGATGGTGAACTTCAGTATCCCCTTTTCCGAGGGCGGATTGGCCAGAGAATAGGCCCGGTTGACCGGTTCATCAGAGCCGGCCACCAGCTCCAGCAGGTTGAACTGTTGCCAGGTGCTGCGGTACTGGGTGGCCACCTCGAAATCTTCGAAGGAGGCCTCGTATTCCGGAACGTCGATCTGCATGTAGGCGCCGGCTTCGAAGTCGACCGCCTCGCCTTTGTCGAGTTCGACAACCAGCTCTTTGATGAACGTGGACACGTTGCGGTTGGACACCACGGTGCCGTTGTATTTTCGGATGTTGAAAATCTCTTCGGGGATCCGGATACGCAAGTCCTGCTTGACCTTGAGCTGGCATGAGAGGCGCATGCCGTCGAGCCGCTCCCGACGGCTGACCAGGGAAAGCTCGGTGGGCAGAACATCCCCGCCGCCGTCTTCCACTTTCACCTTGCAGGTGCCGCAGGTCCCCTTTCCACCACAGGCACAAGGGATCAGGATGTCGTGGTCCAGAAGGGAGGCCAGCAGCGTCTTTCCGGCGGAGGTGGCGATACTCTTCTGCTGGTCGTCATTGATCAGGACCTTGCACTCCCCCTGGACGGCCACCTTCGCTTCCACCAGCAGGAGCACGCCCACCAGCAGAAAAATCACGCCGAAAAATACAACCGTGCTGACGATGTAAATCAAACAGGCACCCCACTTCTTTGTATCGGGCGTTTATAGGAGCAGGTTCTACAGCAGATCCTGGATGCTGGATCCTGGATGCTGGTTAAAAAACGACCGGGAAATTTACGCCGCACTCGATGCTTCAATTTCCAACAACAGCCGGACCCGGATCCTGGAAAAGGACTTCTCAGCCAAAGAAAGGGCCGCCGGCTATCAGTATCCAGCATCCAGGATCCAGGATCCAGTTACAAGGTAATCCCCGAAAACAACATGAACGCCATGGCCATCAAGCCGGTGGTGATCATCCGGATTCCGAACCCCTGTAATCCTTCCGGCACATCGGCATAGCGAAGCTTCTGCATCAAGGTGGCCATGGCAACGATGGCCAGGGCCCATCCGGTTCCCGATCCGATTCCGAACACGAGCGCTTCTGAAAATGTGTATCGGCGTTCGACCATGAAGAGGGAAGTCCCCAGGATGGCGCAATTGACGGTGATCAGCGGAAGAAACACCCCGAGCGAATTATACAGCGCCTGTGAATAGCGGTCGATGACCATCTCCACCACCTGGACCATCCCCGCAATCACAGAGATGAAAAGAATAAATTTCAAAAAGCTCAGGTCCATCTCCGGGAGCCCTGCCCAGGACAACGCGCCGGGCGCCAGCAGAAAATGGTAGACCGCCCAGTTGGCCGGCGTCGTGATGGCCAGCACGAAGACGACCGCCACCCCCAATCCCACCGAGGTCTTCAGGTTCTGTGATACGGCCAGGTAGCTGCACATCCCCAGAAAATAGGCCAGCAGGATGTTGCCCACGAACACGGAATTGACGAAAAGGCTGATCAGGTTTTCCATGGCGCTCCGCTTTGGTTAAATGGTTGATTCGTTGATTCGTGAATGGGTTGGACCGGACCCCGTTTCTTTCCCTTGTGTCCTGTATTTCCGATTTGGCCCATCAACCACTTGACCCATCATCTATTTTTCCTTCAGCAGGGAATGCTCCAGCCAGACAAAGAGCCCGATCATGATAAAGGCCCCGGGAGCCAGGAGCATCAGCCCCATGTCAGCATACCCCCAATCGTAGAAAAACTGGGGAATCACCGGGTATCCGAAGAGCTTTCCGGAACCGAGAAGCTCCCGGAAAAAAGCCACCCCCACCAGCACCGAACCGTATCCGATCCCGTTGGCCAGGCCGTCGACAAACGAAGGCCATGGGGGATTGGACATGGCATAGGTTTCGGCCCGTCCCATGACGATGCAGTTGGTGATGATCAGACCCACGAAGACCGAAAGCTGCTTGCTGATGTCGTACAGGAACGCCCGCAAAAATTCATCGGCGATGATCACCAGGGTGGCGATGACCGCCACTTCGGCGATGATCCGAATATTGCGGGGGATCATCCGGCGCATCATCGAAACGGCCAGATTGGAAAAAGCGACGACGAACGTGAGCGCCAGGCTCATGACAATGGCGGTCTTGAGCTGAACGGTGACGGCCAGCGCCGAGCAGACGCCCAAGATCAGTTTGGAGATCGGATTGGAGCGCCACAGGGCGCCGGAAACCGCTTTGTAAAGTTGCGTCTTTCGGACCCGCTTCCACGGGCCGGCCACTGCAGGTGCCACAGTCATCCCCCCTCGATCCGGCCGCGCTGCACTACGGCTGAAAGCCCTTGATCGGCTCGTGTTTCCGGAAACGCACGGCCACCGGTTCGTATTCGGCCAAAATGTCGGCCAGCCCCTCGCTGAGAAATTTTCCGGTCATGGTGGCGCCGCTGATACCGTCCACGTAGTTTTCCCTTCTCCCCGACGGGACCACTTCATCGACTTGTCCCTTGGCGACCTTGACCGAAACGAAGTCCCCTTCCTGGTCGACGATCTTTTTCCCCTTAAAATTCTTCTGGAACCACGCTTTTTCGATCTCCCCGCCGAGGCCCGGGGTCTCCTGGTGCTGATAGACGGTGAAACCGCGCACCGTTGAGCCATCGGCGTCCACGGCCAGATAGCCGTGAATGGGCCCCCACAACCCGCGGGTGTCGATCGGAACGACGTAGGCCGCCACTTTGCCCCCGGTTTCATAGACATACAGCGGCAGATCCGACTGGCTGCGCTCGTCTCCGGAGACGACCCGGCCGGCGGAATCGACCCACAAGGTGCGGATCGTTTCCTTGTAGAGGGCTTCGACCTCTCTGGCAGTTGGCGGAGCGTCCTCTGCTAGGGCACCGACCGCCAAGAGGATGTTCTTGTGCCGGTCCACCGCCACATTTCGCTCCTGGAAACGCTTCAGACCGGTGGCGGCCGCGGTCAGCAGCAGGCTGCACACCAGGCACAGCACCCCTGAAAAGACAAATGTTCTGACCGTATTAGACATTGGCGATCCTTCTTTGCAGCCGGGCCCGCACCACCACGTGGTCGATCAGGGGGGCGAACACGTTCATGAACAGAATCGCCAGCATGATCCCCTCGGGAAAAGCCGGGTTGAAGACGCGGATGAGAACGGTCAGGGCGCCGATGAAAAATCCGTAGATCCACCGCGAAAGGTGAAGATCCGGCGCCGAAACCGGATCGGTGGTCATAAAGGCGATGCCGAAGGCGGCGCCGCCGATGATCAGGTGATAGAATGGATTGATGGTCATGTAGGCCGGGGAGCTTTCCCCGGCGAGCAGATTGAGCAGGTATCCGGTGGCCAGAACCCCAAGGATGTCGCCGAGGATGATCCGGTAGCTGGCAACCCCGATGAGCATCAGCACCACGGCCCCCACCAGGCACAGGAAAGTCGAAGAGGCGCCGATGCTGTCCGGGTAGAGGCCGAAAAAGAGCTTCCAGAAAGGATACCCGGCCTGGGTCAGGGTCTGTTCCACCGCCCCGGAGATCTTCGCTTCGTAGGCCACCACCAGAGGGGTTGCCGCCGAAAATGCGTCCACTGCCGTTTGCCGCACGCCGGAAAGAACCGTCCAGACCGCATCGCCGGACATCTGCACCGGATAAGCGAAATAGAGAAAGGCCCTGCCGGTCAGGGCCGGGTTGAGAAAATTCCGGCCGGTCCCACCGAAGATTTCCTTTCCGATCACCACACCGAAGCTGATGCCCAAGGCCGCCTGCCACAAGGGCGTTGTCGGCGGAAGGGTGAGGGGGAAGAGCATCGCCGTGACAAAAACCCCTTCGCTGATCTCATGCTTTCGGATTGCGGCAAACACAATTTCCCACCCGAAACCGAACGCGTAGGAAACGATCACCAGGGGCATCACCGCGGTGAAGCCGATCCAGAAACTGGCGGCCAGGTCCGGCGACAGGCCGGCAGCCACCCGGGCCTGGTACCCGACATTGTACATGCCGAACACCAGAAGCGGCACCAGCATCAGCACCACCGAGGCCATGTAGCGCTTGACGTCCAAGCTGTCCCGGCTGTGGGGAGCCGTTTTCGTCGGATGGCCCGGCGCAAAAAAGATGGTCTCGATCGATTCGTAAAAAGCGTACCATCGGGAAAGGGGGCCGCCTTCGGAAAACCGGGGCCGCTGCCTGTCGAAAAATCGCTGAAGGGTCTTTCGCATGGTGATCTATTCGCCCCTCTCCAAGGCGTAATCGGCCTTGGCGTCTTTCAACGCCTGGGTCAGCTCGATCTTGGACGGGCACACGTAGGAGCAGAGGCCGCACTCCACACAGTCGAGGAGCCCGTGGGCCAGGCTTTCTTCCACCTCTCCGACCAAGACGGCCTTGTAGGCCATCTGGGGAAGGATATCGACCGGACAGACATCGGCACAATGCATGCAGCCGATGCAGGCGCGAACCCCCCCGTGACGGTTGCAGTCGTATTCCAGCGATTCGGAATGGAGTCTCGACAAAAACAGCCGGGAATAGGTCGGCTTGCGGAATCCCGGACGGAAAAGGGCCAAAAACTCGGCATCGTCTCCCTCCGGAATCAGGGTAAGGGAGGTTTCATACAACCCCATGTGCGCCCCGGCAGATCCGGCATATCCGGTAAAGATGCCGCCCACCACGAGGCGCACGCTGTCGTCGGCGTTCATCTGCCCCGCCAGATGCGACAGCGGAGCACCGAGTCGGCTCCTGAAGTGCTTTCGTTCCAGGGCCGCCCCCCCGCCGACGGCCACGGTGCGCTCGACCGGATAGCAGCCGGTCTTGAGCAGGTGCGCGAGCAGCAGAACGTCCTGACCCGAGACATACCACGACCGGTTTTGGGAGGGGGACGTTTTCCAGCGATACAGGAGCGCACCGGGATCGTCCGCCGGATAGCGCCCCACCACCTGGTGGGTGACGATTCCGGAAAACCGTTCGGCGGTTTCGGGGCGGCCGGCGACGATCACCGGTCCACTTTCGGCGAGCCGGTGGAGAACCGACAGTCCATAGCGGAAAAGGTCTCTTTGGCCCTGCAGGTAGACCGCCGCAGACGGATGAAACGGCTCTCGGTTGTCGAGACTGACGATGATCCCCGGCGGCACCCGGTCGGGCCGGGCGATGTCCCGGTTCGGAAGCTCCCGGATCAGGGGCCACAGACCGCCCTTGAGAATCATCGACACCAGCTCCGACCGGTCGATCCGGCCCAGCGCTTCGGCATCCAGCGCCGGGTGCATCTCGAATGCCTCCTGCCGGTCGCAGTCGATCACGATCTCGCGGATCACCCGGCGCGGCCCGAAAAGAATTCGCCGCACCGTTCCGCCGCCGGGCGAGCAAAATGCGATCGAAGGATTCCGCTTGTCCACGTAGAGGATGGAACCGATCTTGACCGAATCCCCCTCGGCTACCGCCAGGCGGGGCTTGACGAACGGAATGTGCTCGGGAACCGCGGCCACGGTCTCCGGAGGAGCCAGGTCCTCAACCTTTTCCGAGGGCCACCCGAAGATGTTCGCGTTATGTCCTTTTTTGATTCGAATCGTTTCCATGTCAGCGCCGTTTCGACAGCGGCCGGACCGGCCGCATGCCCCATCTTTCCAGGCCCTATGGCTGAAGGGATATACAAATACAAAAACTGTTCCATTTTGCAAGTCCGGTGGATCGACTCGTCCCCGATGCGCGCCCCAGGCGGGATGACGCCCACGGGCCGGCTTCGCCGGAAATGGAAGCAGCGTATCATCTTTCGAGAAATGAGACACATTGTCTCATTTGACATCGGCCACCCTGGAGACCGCCGCATCGCGGACGGCTCGATTTGCATTCCAACAAATTGGAGTTATTCTAAAATTGATCCTCACAGAAAGATCAACCCCCGATGGCACGATTGTTGAAGGATAAGAAAGCCGTCTGAATCCAAACCGGCACAACGCTGCCGAGACCACGAAGGAGGCCGGCAACATGATGCAGATAGACGATATTCAAAAGAACCGGAAACTTGTCAATGAGATTGATTGGGAGATGACGCCCGAAGAGGCGGTGCGACTTTACCTGGAATGGGGGAACAACTGGGCCCGCAGCAATTACGTGATCCGGTCCAAATCCGATGTGACCCACTATTTTGTGGTCAACACCTGGGGAAAGACCCCGAAGCTGTTTTTGGTGCGCCGCAACTCGGACGACTGCGAGGAACTGGCCGAAATCGACCTGCCCGAGCCCATGAGCCGGCGGTTTCTCGATTCGGTCGGTCACCACAACGGCGTCTATGCCCCCAGCGATGAAATCCGCCGCTGGCTTCGGTCGAAGCTCGACGCGTGAACCGTCTGCGAAGCGAAGGCCGCTCCAGTGGACAGTACCCGACCGGGGTTGACTTTTCTTTGCAAAGAAAGGGCGTCCCTGTTAAAATACTAAAGTTCTGCCCGAACCGCGACAGGCCGGAGCGGGTCATTTTCATCCAACCACCACGAGGAGGGGAAAACGATGGATCGTTATGTCTGCACGGTATGTGGTTATGTGTACGACCCCGAGCAGGGCGACCCGGACAACGGTGTCGAGCCGGGGACCAAGTTCGAGGATCTTCCCGACGACTGGGTATGTCCGATCTGCGGCGCAGAAAAGTCAGATTTTGAGAAGGAGTCCTGAAATAATCGCTTTGGCGGTGTAACGAAGGCCGAAGATCCAATCAGGAATCCGGCAGGACTCGCCTCCACTGTCCACGCAACCGGCGGATAGGCGATAATGCATCGATGCCCTTGCACGGTCCCCGCACCGGGCGGCAAGGGTATCGGTTTTTTGGAGGCAACGGGGAAACAGGAGAACAAGATGGAACCGGTTCAAATTGCAGACGGCATTTACGACGTGGGCGTTCAGGATTGGAATATCAGCGATTTTCACGGTTACTCGACTCCGTTCGGAACCAGTTACAACGCCTTTCTGGTCGTCGACGAAAAAATTGCCCTGATCGACACCGTCAAGGCGGAATTTACCGACCAGTTGCTGGCCAATGTCGCCAGGATCGTCGATCCGAAAAAAATCGAACTGGTGATCAGCAACCACACCGAGATGGACCATTCCGGTGGCCTGCCGAAGGCGGTGCACCGGATCGGAGAAAAAACGCCGGTGATCTGCTCGAAAATGGGGGAGAAAAACCTCGCCCGGCATTTTCCGGGCCGGTTGAACCTGACCCCGGTGGCCTCGGGCCAGGAGATTTCGCTGGGGAAAAACACGGTCACTTTCCTGGAAACCCGGATGCTTCACTGGCCCGACAGCATGTTCTCCTACTTGAAGGAAAAAAGAATTCTTTTTTCAAGTGATGCATTCGGACAGCACTACGCCGGATTCGAACGCTACGATGACGTCATCGGTGATGCGATCATGCCCCATGCAAAGAAATACTTTGCCAACATTTTACTGCCCTACGCACCGCTGGTTCTCAAACTCGTCGACAAGGTGACCGAGATGGGGCTGGAGATCGACATGATCTGCCCGGACCACGGGATTCTGTGGCGCCGTGATCCGAAGAAGATCATCGACGCATACGTGAAATGGAGCCGGCAGGATCCCGCAGCCAAGGCGGTGGTCGTCTACGACACCATGTGGCACAGCACCGAAAAAATGGCGGCGGCCATTGCCGCCGGCCTGAGTGACGGTGGGCTGGCGGTCCGGCCCATGAGCCTTCGCAAGTGGCACCGAAGCGACGTGATGACCGAAGTCCTCGACGCGGCCGCGGTGGTGGTCGGCTCTCCCACCCTCAACAACGGCCTGTTTCCGACCGTCGCAGACCTCTTGACCTACATGAAGGGCCTCAAGCCCCAGAACAAGATCGGCGCTGCCTTCGGGTCCTACGGCTGGAGCGGGGAATCGGTGGCCCAAATCACCGACACCCTCGAATCGATCGGATGGTCCATCCCCGAAAAGGGGCCGAAGATCCAGTACGTCCCGGAAGAAGAGGCTTTGGCGTCCTGCTTTGCATTCGGAAGACGGATCGCAGAACTTGCGGGGAAAGATCGGTGAAGCATCCGACCGTCGATCTGAGCCGCTGCAGCCTGTGTTTGAGCTGCGTCGCGGTCTGCCCGGAAGTCTTTCGTCAGAACGATGCCGGCTTTCTGGAGGTTTTCGAGTTGGACGCCTATCCGGAAGCCAAGGTGGACGAGGCGATCATGTACTGCCCGGAGGACTGCATCTGGTGGGAATAAATTCGCTGCGCGAATGTATGAGGGGCGGCTTTTGCCGCCCGATTCCGTCCACCCAAGCTTTCCAGCTTCCCGACACCCCTGCGGGGTAGAGAGGTTCGGTCGGGTACCGGGCCAGACCCCTGCGCAGATCATTCGGCCGCAAAAGGAGAAAAAAAGAGAAATGTCAAAAGCCGCGCTGTTCGTTTTCAACGGAGATCCGATGTGCTTCATTCACGTGCTGCTCAACGCCCTGGATTTGAACCAAAAGGGCGAAGAATCGCGCATCGTGGTGGAAGGGGCGGCCACGAAGCTGGTCCCGGCGCTGGCGGAACCGACCCATCCCCTCCACGGCCTCTGGAACAAGGTCAAAGCGGCAGGACTGGTCGACGGCGTGTGCAGGGCCTGCTCGGAAAAGATGGGCACTCGAAAAGCCGCAGAGGACCAGAACCTGCCGCTGCTCGAGGACATGAACGGCCATCCGGCAATGGCCGCCTACCGTAAGGCCGGCTGGCAAATCATCACCTTCTGACTGCGACATGAATCAAATCCCCATCCGCGAACTCAAAAAGAAGGTTCTGGTGCTGCTTCAAGGACCGGACTTTGCTGCCGCGCTCGAGGCGATGTCGTCTTTTCCCCCGCGAAGGATCGTCAACCCACTGTTCTCTTTTCTGTACCACGGTGACCCCCTGATCCGTTGGCGGGCGGTGACCGCACTGGGGGCCGTCACCGCATCCCTGGCAGAGCGGGAAATGGAGTCGGCCAGGGTGGTCTTTCGCCGCCTCATGTGGAACCTGAACGATGAATCGGGCGGAATCGGATGGGGATCGCCCGAGGTGATGGGCGAGATCCTGGCCCGGCACCGGGAACTGCGCGGCGAGTATCTGTCGATTTTCCTTTCCTATTTGCGGCCGGAGGGAAACTATCTGGAACATGAGGGCCTGCAGCAGGGTCTCCTTTGGGGGGCAGGCCGGGTGGCCCAGGCAGCCCCCGATTCGATTCTGGCGGCCGCCCCGCTGATCGAGATGCACCTGGATTCGACAAATTCCACCTCGAGGGGAGCGGCGGCCTGGAGTTGCGGATGCATGGGCGACCGGGCCGCGGCAAGTCGACTCGAGGCGCTTGTCGATGACACGGGGAAATTCGACCTGTTCGAAGACCTGACCCTTTACCATACGACGGTCGGCCGCACCGCCCGCCGGGCGCTGGCGAAGATGTAGCGCCCGCCGGCGGCCCTCAAGGTCGGCTCCAGGCCTGCCGTCTTTTTTCCATTCGCCCTCACCTTTCTTTTCTTCGCAGGTGTCGCTGTAACCGATCCTCCCGCAATTGCTCCTACTTGTGTAGGCTGGTTGCCTGGAGCCTGAAAATTATGGTAAACGATAAAAAAATCGAAGGTTCGGAAACCCCGGGAGAGGAGCCATGATCAAGCGGTGCGGACTTTTTCTAACCATCTGTTCCTTGACTTGGGCGGCTGCCCTTTTTCCCCCGCCGGCGGTCGCAGAATCCTCGCTTCCCTTGACGCTGGAGGAGGCCATCGCCGCCGCCGTGGTTCACAACCCGGAAATGTCCGCCGCCCAATCCCGGCTGGATGCGGCTGAAACCCGAATCCGGCAGGCCAAATCCGGTTACCTTCCCCAGCTCACCTTTTCTGAAACCTTCAGTCAGACCAACAACCCCGTCGGCGCCTTCGGCACAAAGCTGAACCAGGCGGTGATCACGCAGCAGGACTTTATTCCGGATCGGCTCAACCATCCGGACGCCATCAACAATTTTGCCACCGCCTTTAACCTGCAATGGTCCCTGTACAGCGGCGGCCAGACCCGAATCGGGCTGGAACAGGCCCAACAGGGCCGAGAAGGCAGCGACCTCTTTCTGGAGCGGACCCGACAGCGGATCATCGCCCGCACGGCAACGGCCTATGTGGGGCTGCTGCTCGCGAGCAAAAATGTCTTCGTGGTCGAAGAGGCGCTGGCCAGCGCCCGGGCGAGCCTGTCCATGGTCGATTCCCGTTATCGAAGCGGTTTTGTGGTCAAGAGCGATCTGCTAAGGGCCCAGGTGCGAATCGCTGAATTGGAGCAGGAGCTGCTCACGGCAAAAAGCCGGGTCGAAATCGCCCAGGCGGTTCTGGCCGGCGCCATGGGCGACGACGGGAACCGGCGCTACGATCCGGTCAATGCCCTGGAAAACTGTCGGGAGATCACCGAGGACCGACGCTTCTGGATCGATCAGGCCTTGGCCGGGCGACCGGACCTGAAGCAGGTTCGGCTCCAAGAGTCCATCGCGGGAAAGGAGATCGACAAGGCGCAGGGGGCCCACCTGCCCGAGGTGAACCTGTTTGGCACCTACGAGATCAACTCCGAGGATTTCAGCGACACGGCGGACAACTACGCCGTCGGCGCCATGCTTCGCGTCAATCTCTACAGTGGAAATCGGATATCCGCAAAAGCGGCCGAGGCAAAAGCTGCAAAGCGTCAGATCGAGGCCATGCGGAAGACCCTGGAGTTGGGCGTTCGCGTCGAAACCGAACAGGCGTTTTTGGAAGCCCGCAGCGCCTGGCAGCGGATCAGCGTCGCCGAAAAGGCGGTGGAACAGGCTGAGGAGGGTCTCCGGATCGTAAAGAACCGATACAACAGCGGGCTGTTGACCATCGTGGACCTGCTGGACGCGGAAGTCACCCTTCAGCGTGCGCGAACCCGTCACTTTCAGTCCCTCCACGACTACAAGGTGGCTCGGGTTCAACTGGCCCTGGCCGCCGGCTTGCTGAAGGCCGACTTTCGATAACGCCCCGATTTCCGCTCATGGCGACCTTGGCGGCACGCGCATCCGGGGAGAACCTTTTTACCGCATCACGAAGTTCACCGAGAACACGAAGCTCATCGGTTCGGCGTTCCGTTTTTTTCGTTTTCTTCGTGCCTTCGTGGTGGTTTTAAACTTGTGGGAGACAGACCGATGATTCGTAAAAATCGCTTCCTGGTGCCGGCGCTGCTGATGGCCATCGGCGTCATCGGTGGATGCGGCGAGGGCATCGAGCCCGGCCACACCCCTTCAGGCACACCGCCGACGGTTTCCACCCCGGTGGAAACGGCCCGGGTCCAGACCCAGCCCTTTCTATACGAGGCGGTCGGAACGATCACCGCACGAACGGCCAGCACGCTGGCAAGCAAGCTGATGGGAACAGTGACCGAGGTGCGGGTCCAGGAAGGGGTTACCGTCAAGGAAGGAGACGTTCTGCTCGTCCTGGACCAGCGTCGGGTATCGGCTCAGTACGAACAGGCGCAGGCGGCCCTGCAGGAAGCGAAAAAAGCCGAGGCATCGGCCCGCTCCGCCCGGGAAGCGGCCAGGGCCGGCGCCGATCTGGCGCGCACCACCTACGAACGGTACGTCCAGCTGCTCCGGGAAAATTCGGTCAGCCACCAGGAATTCGACGAGGTGGCGGCCCGGCACCGGCAGGCCGAAGCCGCCCTGACCCAGACCACCGCCATGCTCGAAGCGGCCGGCAACCGCGTGCAGCAGGCCCAAGCCGCCTTGGACGGGGCGAAAGTCAGCAAAAAGGACGCCGTGGTGCGGGCTCCCTACAGCGGAACGATCACCGCAAAGATGATCGACGTGGGCGACCTGGCCTCGCCGGGCACCCCGTTCTTCACCATCGAAAAAACGGGTGTTTTCTGCGCGGACTTGGTACTGCCCGAAGATCACATCGAATCAGTCCACCTCGACGAGCAGGTGGCCGTCAAGATACCGGCCTTGGGAGACGTTCAAATGACCGGTCGCATCGGACGGATCGTCCCTTCGGCCGATCGCAAGAGCCGATCGTTCCTGGTCAAAGTCGGCCTTCCCGAAGACGAGCGGGTCCGATCGGGGATGTTTGCCCGGGTACTGGTGCCGGTGGGCAAATCCGGGATGCTGCTGATTCCGGATACGGCTGTGGTCCGCCGCGGCCAGTTGACCGGAATCTTTCTGCTCGATTCCGAGGGGCGGGCGGCTTTCCGCCTGATCCGGGAGGGGAAACATCTCGGCGACCAGGTGGAGGTGATCTCCGGCATCCGAGAAGGGGACCGATACGTGGTCGACCCGCCAACGACTCTGGTTGACGGGGCCAGGGTGGAGGTCCCGTCATGAAAAAAAAGACCGGCGCGGCCGGAAGCCTTGCCGCTTTTTTCATCGACTCCAAGCTGACGCCGCTCATCGTCGTCGCCTCGATTCTGCTCGGTATTGCAGCCGTCCTGGCGCTTCCCAGGGAAGAGGAGCCGCAGATCATCGTCCCGATGGTCGATGTCTTCGTTCAGATGCCCGGCGCCACCCCCGAGGAGATCGAAGAGCGGATCACCCGCCCCATGGAGCAGCTGCTGTGGGAGATCCCCGGCGTGGAATATGTCTACACCACCTCCAGCCCCGGGATGTCCATGGCCATCGTGCGCTTCTTTGTGGGCGAAGACGAGGAGGAGTCCTGTGTCCGCCTTCAGTCCAAGCTGATGGCCAACTACGACCGAATCCCCTGGGCCGCCTCCAGACCCCTGATCAAACCTCGCTATATCGACGATGTCCCGATTCTCGCCCTGACCTTCTGGGGAGAACATGCGGACCACTATATGCTGCGGCGTCTGGCCAAGGAGATGCAGGCCGTGGTCAAAGCCGAACAAGACGTCTCCATTACCGAGATCATCGGCGGAACGCCGCGGCAGGTGGGTGTCTACCTCGATCCGGTGCGGCTGGCGGCATACGACCTTGACATCGACACCGTCGCCGGCATGCTGACAGCCGCCAATCAGCGAAGCCAAGCAGGCGGCTATCCGACCACCGACGGCCGCGTCGTCGTCCACGTGGGAGATTTCCTGAAGACGGCAGAGGATGTGGAAAGCGTGGTGGTCGGCATCCACGACGGACGGCCGGTCTACCTTCGGGACGTGGCAAGGGTGGAGGACGGCCCCGCTGAACCCGACCAGTACGTGTTTTTCGGCACCGGCCCGGCGGCCGCGGAAAAGCAGCTGACCTACCGACCGGAGGACCGAACGACCTACCCGGCGGTCACCCTCACTGTGGCCAAGCGCAAAGGGACCAATGCCATCTCGGTGGCGGAGCGGGTGTTGGAACGGGTCGAGCAGAATCGAGGCTACATCATACCCGACGACGTCCACTTGACGATCACCCGTCATTACGGAGAAACCGCCAAGGAAAAATCCGACGAACTGCTGCTTCACATGATGATCGCCGTGGTCTCGGTAAGCATCCTGATCTGGTTCACCCTGGGTCACCGTGAATCGGGGGTGGTGGCCCTGGCCATACCGGTCACCCTCGCCCTGACCCTGTTCGTCTTTTATCTGCATGGCTACACCCTGAACCGAATTACCCTGTTTGCCCTGATCTTTTCCATCGGCATCCTCGTCGACGATGCCATCGTGGTGGTGGAAAACATGGTCCGGCACTTTCGTTTGCCGGAAAACCGCGGAAGATCCCCGGTCAAGGTCGCCATCGAAGCCGTGGACGAAGTCGGTAATCCGACGATTCTGGCCACCCTCACGGTCATCGCCGCGATACTGCCCATGGCCTTTGTCGGGGGCCTGATGGGGCCCTACATGCGGCCGATACCGGTCGGCGCGTCGGCCGCCATGGTCTTTTCCCTGCTGGTCGCCTTTATCGTCACTCCCTGGGCAGCCATGCGGTTGCTGCACCACGAGCACCAGACCGGAGCCCAAGAGGGCTCCGGCGCCCACACGGACCACGTCGAAGAGGACTGGAGCACCCGTCTTTACCGCAGGGTGATGACCCCGCTGATTGAAGTCCCTTTCTGGCGGTGGATTTTTATGATCGGCGTGGTCGCCCTCCTGCTGATTGCCTGCGCGCTTGTCGGCATCGGATGGGTTCGGGTCAAGATGCTCCCATTTGACAACAAGAGCGAGTTTCAGGTGATCGTGGACATGCCCGAGTCGGCGACCCTGGAGCAGACGGCGGCGGCGGCCATGGAAATGGGCGACTATCTGCGAACGGTCAACGAGGTCGTTGACTACCAGGCCCACGTGGGCACCTCCGGCCCGTTCAACTTCAACGGGCTGGTGCGCCACTACTATCTGCGCAGACAACCCTACCAGGCTGACCTGCAGGTCAACCTCGCCCCCAAGGGAGATCGGAAAGAACAGAGCCACGCCATCGCCAAACGGGTTCGACCGGGGTTGAAGGCGATCGCCGATCGGTGGGGTGCCCGTATCCAGGTGGCCGAAGTCCCGCCCGGCCCGCCGGTGCTCTCCACGCTGGTGGCCGAAATCTACGGACCGGACTATCCGCGGCAGCGGGAGATCGCCAAGCAGATCCGCGACATCTTCGAAGACACCCCCGGTGTGGTCGACGTTGACTGGTACATGGAGGAAGATCAGCCCCGGATGCAGATGGACATCGATCGGCAGAAGGCCGCCCTCCACGGTATCACCGACACCCAAATCGC
>JASFPT010000007.1:0-39848 GCA_050115795.1 Desulfobacterales bacterium | reverse complement strand
CGGGAATGCTGCGGGACACCACCGAAAAAACGATCAAAGAGGCGGAATTGGAATTCGTCGTCTCCCATGACCCGGTTACCGGACTGCCGAACCGCACGGCCTTTCACAATCAGCTGGAAGAGATGCTCAGCCGCTCGGGCCGGCGAAGGAGCGACCGGCTCTGGGCCCTTCTTTTCCTGGACCTGAACCGTTTCAAGCAGATCAACAGCAGCCTGGGTCACGAAGTCGGAGACGAAATGCTCAAATCCGTCGCGGCCCGGATCAGGGGTTGCCTGCGCAGCGCGGATCGTTTCTACCGCCTCGGCGGGGATGAGTTTACCATCATCTTGACCGACCTCATCGCGGAGATCGACGTGGCCCGGGTGGCCCGAAAGATTCTCGGCGTGGTGGAAAAACCGTACACCATTTTCGGCCAGACCCTGGAAACCTCGGCCAGCATCGGCATCAGCCTCTACCCGGCCGACGGCCGCAGGGCCGAGGCGCTGATCAAAAACGCGGACATGGCACTCTATGCCGCAAAGGAGGAGGGGTCCGGTTACCGGTTCTTTACCGAGGAGATGAACATTCGTGCCCGGCAGCGGATGAAAATCGAAAGCCGGCTGCGTCATGCCCTGCAGCGCCGGGAGCTGGTCCTCTACTATCAGCCCCTCGTCGATCGAGACCAGCGGATCATCGGCGTCGAGGCGCTTTTGCGGTGGAACCACCCCGATCTCGGGCTCCTGAGCCCGAAGGAGTTCATCGGCATTGCCGAAGAAACCGGCGCCATTCTTCCCATCGGAAAATGGGTGCTGGAAACCGCCTGCCGGCAGGTGAAAAAGTGGCAGGAACAAACCGGGCAGGACCTTTTCGTGGCGGTCAACCTGTCCGCGCGGCAGTTCCGCGATGAGGGCCTTACCGCAGCGGTCCTGGCAATCCTGCGCGAGACGGGCCTGCCGCCCCAGAGCCTCAAGCTCGAGGTGACCGAGACCTGTGTCATGGAACAGCCGGAGGCCGCCATCAAGGTCATGAACGCCCTCAAGGCGCACCACATTTCCTTTTCCATCGACGATTTTGGAACCGGATACTCTTCCTTCAGTTACCTGAAGCAGTTTCCGATCGACGCCCTGAAGATCGGTCGCTGTTTTGTCAAGGACTCCCTGAACAGCCGCGGCGATCAGGAGATCATCCGATCGTTGATCACCATGGCCCGAAGCCTCCGGCTGGATGTCATCGCTGAAGGGGTCGAAACCCCCGAACAGCATCGGTTTCTCAGCAGCCTGAACTGCGGGGGGATGCAGGGTTTCCTTTTCGGCCGCCCCCTGCCCGGCGGCGAATGGGAGGCCTTTTTTGAATCGCTTCGCCGCTCGCGCCAGGCGGGGTGAGCAAAGCCGGCCGACGCCGCTGTCCGGTCCCTTCCCGGCCTCTGTTTCACCGAAGCGGATACCTTCGTCTTTACCCGGATCGTCCCTCTCCGACCAGAGAAAACGGGACCCAGAAAAATGGATGGGCGTAGGCCCAGTCCGGGTCATCTGCAAAACTGCCGATACGCTTCAATGATTCTCTCAGGACCAGTTCCGCCTCCACCGGGCGCCCCTGCATCAACAGCACTTCCCCCAGGTCCGGGAGAAACTGGGTTCCGGTTTCATAAAATACCCAGTCCCCGGATTTCAGCAGGCCTTCCCGACACAATGCAAGCGCCTGGCGGGAGTAAACCTCCGCCACCGGGTAATTTCCTTTAAGCCGCGCCACTGCGGCCCAGCCGATCTGGTAGTTGACTTTCACCTGGTAACGACCGGATATGCTTCGCAAGTGTTTCGGGTGAAGGCGTCCAGGTATTCCGGTAAAAAGTCGACTTTCGGCAGGCCGGTCCGGGGAGGTGGGGAAAGGTCGCTTCTTTCGGTGGCACTGATTTTTCGGACTTCTTCCAGGGAAAGGCCCGGTGCGGTCTGGCAGCCGGCGGCGGAAAAAATCAGCAGAAGCGGGATCCAAAAAAGACAGCGGCGGGTTCGACCCAACAGGCCCGGTTGACAGGGGAAAATACCTGGGGCAATACGGAGTATCGAAGGCAGCAACGCCACCTCAGCAACGATGACGCCCGACGGCGGGCACAGGGAGATTCGATCCAATGAACATCCAGACCGCGGCACAGATGGGTCGCAAGGCGGCCATCGGACTGGCAGCGACCGCTGCCGAAACGAAAAACAACGCTCTTAGAGCCGTTGCCGAGACGCTGGAAACCCACCGGGACGAGATCGTCCGGGCAAACGCAGAAGACCTGGCCAGAAGCGAGTCGGAAAACCTGGCCCCGCCGCTTCTCAAGCGGCTCAAATTCGACGAGAGCAAAATCGCAGAAGCCGTCGAGGGGATCCGAAGCCTGATCGGACTGCCCGATCCGGTGGGTCGCACGCTTCTTTCAAGGGAACTGGACCGGGGGTTGACCCTTTATCAGGTGAGTTGCCCCATCGGGGTGATCGGCGTCATTTTCGAGTCGCGGCCCGATGCCCTGGTGCAGATCTCGTCGCTGTGTCTGAAAAGCGGCAACGCCGTGCTGCTCAAGGGCGGGAGCGAAGCGGCAGAGACCAATCGGATTCTGGCCCGTCTCATTGCCGAAGCCACCGTAGGGGCGGGAATCGCCGACGGCTGGCTCCACCTGCTCGAGACCCGGGCCGACGTGGAAGAACTGCTCGGCCTGGACGAACTGGTCGATCTGATCATCCCCCGGGGATCGAACGAATTCGTCAGGACCATCATGGACCGTTCCCGAATCCCGGTCCTCGGGCACGCCGACGGCATCTGCCACTGCTACATCGATGCAGCGGCCGACCCGAAGATGGCGGTTGCCATCGCCGTCGATTCCAAGACCCAATACGTGGCAGTCTGCAACGCCGCCGAGACCCTGCTGGTCCACGAGAAGATCGCGGCCGACCTGCTGCCGGAGATCCGGCAGGCCTTGACCGACCGCGGGGTTGTGCTGTTCGGGTGCGAAAAGACGCGGAGGATCATCGACGCCGAGCCGGCGGCCGGCGACCAGTGGGCCGTCGAGTACCTCGACCTGAAGCTGTCGGTAAGAGTCGTGTCCGATGCCGATGCGGCCATCGACCACATCAACGCCTGGGGTTCGGGGCACACCGACGCCATCGTCACCGAAGACCGGGAAACGGCCCTCCGGTTTCTGGACCGGGTCGACTCGGGAAACGTCTTCTGGAACTGTTCGACCCGGTTTTCCGACGGCTTCCGTTACGGCCTCGGTGCGGAGGTGGGGATCAGCACCAACAAAATTCACGCCCGGGGGCCGGTGGGGCTGGAGGGGCTGGTGATCTACAAATATAAGCTGCTCGGATCCGGACAGGTGGTGGACGACTACGCAAGGGGCCGCCGGCGGTTTACGCACCGGGATCTGGATGAGACGTTTCCGAAGTAGCTCAACGGCGGTGGGTGGCCTTCCGCTGGTGCGAGCTGTTGAGCTGCTAAGCTGTTGAGCTGTTAAGCTTGTACCGGCTCGGTCCATGTTTTAGCGAAGGCTTACGGTTTTTTTGAACTCGAAAAGCTGCATGGTTTTTTCGGTTTTCGCTTAACAGCCTAGCAGCTCAATAGCTCAGCGGCTTTATCCCGTTCTTCCCGCAGACCCATCCACCTATCGACAAATCAACCATTCAACCACACACCGCCCTCACATAGAAGGGCGCATCGAGATCCTGGTGGTGGACGAAGCCCAGCTGGGCATCGACGTACCATGCCGAAATGAAGCTGCACCGGTCGCAGGACCACAGCCGCAGCTGGGTGGGATCGAAGACCGGATCGATGCAGTGGTCGGTGCCGTGGGGCGTTTCGCTGATCAGCGTGGTCAGCTCGTCGACGGTGGGCAGCCGCCATTCTCCCCTCCGGGTCGGACGGCTGCGGTTCAGGCCGGCAACATAGCGGTGGGCCTCGCGCCAGGTGACGGGATAGGGGGTGCCGGCCCTCTCCCATGTGAGGCCGGTGGCCGAATCGGTCACGGTGGCCTGCCCCTCGGGCCGGAAGCGGGGCGACGGGAAACGCTGCGGCCGCCAGCGGTCGTCGAGACCGAAAAAGCCCCTTGCGGCCACCGGCCGAATCTTTACCGGGACCCGGCGGCGCGGGAATCCTGCCGACCCGGTCGCCGGAGCCGCTCGGGTGTCGGCTGAAACGGCGCAGATCCCTTCCTGACGTTCCTTCCAGGCATTGAAGAGATCCTCAAGGGCCGCTTTCATCTGCCGTGCGCTCTGGAACCGATCCGCCGGACGGTGGGCGGCGGCCTTTTCCAGAAGCGCGTCCCAGGCCGAGTCCAGATCCGGATTGATCCGGCTCGGAGGGTCCCCGCCCCGGTCCGGAAGGCTTCCGGTCAGCATGCGGCAGAGCATCACCCCCACCGAAAAGAGGTCCGCCGCCGGGCCGACCGTGTCCGGGGCCACTTCCTGCTCGGGTGCGGCGTAATACGGTGAACCCACCTTCAGGTTTCCGGGGGCGTCGAACCGCTCTCCGCGGACCTTGGAAAGGCCGAAATCCCCGATCCGGATCCGGTCATCGTCGGAGACGAGCAGGTTAAAGGGTTTGATGTCCCGGTGGATCACGTCGGCAAAGTGAAGCCGGCCCAGGCCGTCCAGGACCTGGCAGGCATAGGACACGGCCCGGTCGAGGCGCAGGATTCGGGTCGGTGCTTCGGTCCGGTAGGTTTCGCCGAGAATGTCGCCGAGATTGACCGCATGGAAATCCATGACATAGAAAGGACGCCCCCGGGCAGTGCCGTAATCGAGCACCTGGACCAGATTGGGATGCCGGAGGCCGGCCATGGTGCGGGCCTCGGCCTCGAAAAGCCTCCGGAGGCGGCCGGCGCCCATCAGCGCTTCGAGTTCGGATCGCGGTTCGAGCTGCTTGAGGGCCACGATGCGGCCGATGACCGGATTCGTGACCTTGTAGATTCGCGCCATGCCCCCTCGGCCGAGCAGGCCGCGCACCGTATATTTGCCGATTCGTTTCACGTCAGAAAAGGCGCATCGCGTGCGCCCGGGGAAGCCCCGCCTTCAGGATTTTCCGCGCCGTTGCCTCGATGTCGTAGGCCACGAATCGGATCTCCACGGTTTGCCGATCAGGCGTCCAGATCGCATACTTGGCCCGGTTGTCCCCATCCCGCGGCTGTCCCACGCTGCCGATGTTGACGATGTACTTGCGGTCCGGATCGAGGGTGTGGGTGCCTTCCTGCAACCGGCTGAGGCTGACTGTTTTCCCGTCAAAGGAAACGATTTCCAGGTCGTGGGTATGGCCGACGAAGCACACCGATTCCTGGAGCCGCTCCAGCCGTCGGATCATCTTTTCCTCCGGCACCTGGAAAAGGTAGATCAGCGGGGAGTCGGGGGGAAACCCATGGACCAGACGGGCGCCGTCCTCCACGCGGCAGTTGGGCAGCGATCCCGCGTATCGAAGATCCTCCTCGGAGAGCATCTCCACGGTTCGAAGCAGGGACCTGCGGGCCGACGGGTTAAACCAGGAAAGGTACTTTTGCCGGGTGGCGGCCAGCTCATGGTTTCCGATGACCGAAGGGATCTCCCGGGAGCGAAGCCATTGAATCACCTCACCGGGTTCAGGGCCGTAGCCGATGTTGTCGCCGAGACAGAAAATCCGGTCGATGCCGAGGCGGTCGATGTCGGCCAGCACCGCCTTTAACGCATCGAGATTTCCGTGAATGTCGGATATGACGGCAATGGACAAATTCGCGGCCCCTTATCTCATTTCGGGTGTTTCACGTCGTTTAGGGGGTCTTTCCGGCAACCCGGTAGTTGAACTCGTAGGAGAGCGATCGGCTCCAGGTTTCGTCGAAGATCGTACGGTACCGGGTTCCGTCCTCCGGCCCCT
The DNA here is from genome assembly GCA_050115795.1 of Desulfobacterales bacterium. Classification (GTDB taxonomy): domain Bacteria; phylum Desulfobacterota; class Desulfobacteria; order Desulfobacterales; family CAFBRK01; genus JAIPEL01. Next base: position 34,001 of record JASFPT010000007.1, on the reverse strand, counting down.
CCGGTTTTCCGTAGGTAAAGAACCAGTTCACGATCGGGGCGCCGGTAAACCCGAGGGCGATCCAGTAGCGGCCCGGTGAGAGGTAGACCGGATTCCGGGTGAAGTCAAACCCGACCCACGCATAGCCCGGAGAAAAGGGAATCTCCGAGAGCGTTTTGAGCTCGCTCGTGGCGATCACCGCTGCCGGAACCCCCCCGGCATCCTCCAGCAGCTCCAGCCAGAGCTGGCCCTCTTCGTTGAACCGGTGGAGGGCAAGGGCGACGTTTTCCAGCTTCAAGGGGCGGTCGACGATGAAGGTCTGGGCGTATTGTTGCCCCCGGGTGGTCACGTACTCGGCGGTTTCCACCAGAAAATTACGGCGAATCTCCTGGTTTTCGCCGCCGGCCGGTTGGAGCCCGGAGAGAAAATCGACGCCTTCCGGAAAATCGAGGTTTCCCAGCACCAGCGGCTTTATGTAGGAAAGGGCAAGGAGCCGGTCTTTCGGGATTTTTTCCGGCGGCGGGGGCGGGGCCGGGCGCTTGACTTCTTTGAACATCGCTTCGAGCCTGGGGCAGAGCAGGATTTCCCGGGGGCCGTAGTTCGCCCGGGTGGCCGACACTGCGACGGTGTCGCTTTCGAACCGGGCTTCGATCTCCTCGACAAATTCCGGGCGGCCGGCGGCTCCCTTGACCCGGGTCCATCGAAGGAGTCCGTCCCGGATGGTTTCCGCATTGTCGAGGCCGACCTCCACCCGGAGGAACCGGTTGCTCACGAACATTTCCGACCCCTGGGGGTCGAAAGGGACCCAGCCCAGGTCGGGAAAGTAGACCTCGATCCAGCTGTGGCGACCCTGGGCCATCTTCATGGTCAGGATTTCGCCGCCGATGGTAATGTCGTATGGTTTTTTCAGCGTGAATCCGTTGACGATCCTGACCGGAATGCCGACCGCACGCATCAAGGCGGCCGCCAGGTGAGAGTAGTTCTGGCAGTTGCCCTTGCCGGTGGCCAGGGAATACAGCGCGTCCGGGGCCTCGGGCGTCAGGACATATCGGAGGTGATCCACGATCCAGGTCAGCACCTGCTGCACGGCGTCGAATTCGGTTCTGGCATCGGCCGTCAGCTGTCCGGCCAGTTCCACCACCTTCGGATCCTGTGCGGGAACCTGATCGGTGGGCTTCAAATACCGGCGCACCGATTCGGGGAGTTCCTCCGGTGGAAAGGGCGCTGTCGTGACCAGGTTGTCGAGTTGAACACCGGTGCGCACCTCGAAGCTGAGTTCGGCCGTCACCGGCTCACCGGTGGCGGGCCAGTGCAGTTCGACGATCTGGTTCCCGCTGGGATCCGTGTCCTGGCGCCGGGTAGCCGCCTCCGGCCGGCTTTGAATGTCGATGGGTCCCACCGTCTGACGGTAGGTGGCCGATTCGAACGCCTGAGGAATGACATAGCTGAGGGTCACCGACCGGGTGTCACCGGCCGGTTGGATCCGGTGGATCGAGCGGTACCGGATCAGGGACGACTGCTCTCCGTTGAGCAGGTAGTTTTCCGCCGTTGACGCCGTCGGGTGGCACAGCAAAAGCAAGACGGCAAGAATCGTCGTCACCGGGTAACGCATCATGCACTCCGATGGTGTTGCAGTCGGTTCGGAATGGGTTCGGCGGTCGGTTTGCAAACGCCTGCAGAGGTCTTGCCGCAGATGGCGAGGGGGTATGGTCTTTGACCGGTCAACCCCTCAACCCGCCGCCCCATCAACCGAATTGATGAAGGTACAGCGCTATCGAAGCAGGCCCGAAAAAGACGTAGGCGATTGCACCGATCGACAGAAACGGGCCGAAAGGAAGCGACATCTTCATTCCCTTTCCCGCCCGAATCATCAGGACAATCCCCACAACGGTGCCGACCGCCGAGGAGACGAAAATCGTAAACAGCACGCCTTTCCAGCCGACCAGAGCACCGATCATCGCCAGCAGCTTGATGTCGCCGCCTCCCATTCCCTCTTTTCCGGTAACCGCCGCATACAGCCACGCGATCAGCAGCAGGGAGCCGCCGCCGATGAGAATCCCCAGGGCCGAGGCGATCGCTCCGGTGCCGGGCAGGAACAAAGAGGCACCGAAAAAGAGCGGTATCCCCGGCAGGGTGATCCGATCCGGAATGATCCGCCTGTCGATGTCGATAAAGGCAATGACCTCCAGGGCCGCACAAAACACGAAATAGATGCCGGTCGCCGGGGATAGGCCGAATTTCAGGTATGCCGCCAGGGCCGTCAGCCCGCCCAGCAGCTCCACCAGCGGGTACCGGATTGAAATGCCGGCGCCGCACGCGCGGCATTTGCCCCGCAGCCACAGATAGCTCAGCACCGGAATGTTGTCGTAGAAGCGGATCGGCGTTTCACAGGCGGGGCAGGCACTGGCAGGCCGGACGATCGAGCGGCCTTCGGCGATGCGGTAGATGCAGACGTTCATGAAGCTGCCCACGCAAAGCCCGAGAATGAAGACATAAAGAGAAAGGAGCATGGCTTTTGGCCCGAAACATAAGGGATGAAGGGCAGGGCACCCGCCAACAGACCGTCTGCCGCATGAAAGGTCCTATTCATATCGGCAAGGTCTGGAAAAATCAAGTTGGATGTTGTAAACCGCTTTTCGGTTTCTATATTATAACGTTAATGAATCAAGGCACTTTACGCATTCCAACGGATCAAAACAGGACCCGACATGGCAGAAACAGACAAAGACGACCTGATCAGCCTCATCGACGACGAAGAGGGGCTTGCCGACATTCCCCTGACCCTGCCCCTGCTGCCGGTGCGCGACGTGGTGATCTTCACCGACATGCTGCTTCCCCTGTTCATCGGCCGCAGGCGTTCGATTCTGGCGGTGGAGGAGTCTCTGAGCAAGGAGCGGTTTATCCTGCTGGCGACCCAGCGGGATGCGGCGGTGGAAAATCCCGGCCCCGACGATATCTACGCCGTCGGCACCGTGGGAAGGATCTTGCGGATGCTCAAACTCCCCGACGGGCGGGTAAAGGCGCTGGTGCAGGGAATGGCCAAGGCGAGGATCTCCCGATACGTGCGGAAAAAATCGTTTTTTCGGGTGCGGATCGAGCTGATGCCCGAGACGGAGCTCGAATCCCTCGACCTGGAAATGGAAGCGCTGATGCGAAACGTCCGGGAGCAGTCGGAAAAAATCCTCACGCTGCGAGGAGAATTTTCCACAGATATCGCCAATATACTTGAAAATATTGAAGAACCCGGCAAGCTGGCCGACCTGGTCGCCTCGAATCTGAAGCTGAAGATCGAAGAGTCCCAAGAGCTGCTGGAACTGGCAGAACCCGTTGAGAGGCTCCGGCGCGTCAACGACTTGCTCCACCGGGAGCTGGAATTGTCGGCCATGCAGGCCAAGATCCAGTCCAATGTGAAAGACGAGATCTCCAAGAGTCAGCGGGACTACTTCCTTCGGGAGCAGGTGCGGGCGATTCATCGGGAACTGGGCGAGCTCGACGAGAAAGCCCAGGAGATCGAAGACTACCGCAAGCGGATCAAGCAGGCCAAGATGCCCAAGGAGGCCCGGCAGGAATCGGAAAAGCAGCTCCGTCGAATGGAGCAGATGCACCCGGATTCGGCCGAGGCCTCGGTGGTCCGCAACTACCTCGACTGGCTCGTGGAGATGCCCTGGGCAAAAGCCAGCCGCGAAGTGATCGATATCCCGGCCGCCAAGCAGACCCTTGACCGGGATCACTACGGCCTGGACAAGATCAAGGAGCGCATTCTGGAGTACCTGAGCGTTCGCAAGCTCAATCCGAAGATGAAAGGCCCGATATTGTGCTTCGTGGGCCCTCCGGGCGTGGGGAAAACCTCCCTGGGCCAGGCCATCGCCCGGGCCGTGCGCCGAAAATTCATCCGGATCTCGCTGGGCGGCATTCGGGACGAAGCCGAGATCCGCGGCCACCGGCGCACCTATATCGGTGCGATGCCCGGTCGGATTCTCCAGGGGCTGAAGCAGTGCGGCACCAACAACCCGGTCTTCATGATGGATGAGATCGACAAGCTCGGCGCCGATTTTCGCGGCGACCCCTCTTCGGCGCTGCTCGAGGCCCTCGACCCGGAGCAGAACGGGGCCTTCAGCGATCACTACCTGAACCTTTCCTTTGACCTGTCCAGCGTGATGTTCATTCTCACGGCCAACTACACCGACACCATCCCCTCCGCACTGCTCGACCGCATGGAGGTGATCAACCTGGCCGGATACACCGAGGAAGAAAAGCGCAACATCGCCCGGCGTCACCTGATTCCCCGGCAGCTCAAGGAAAACGGTTTGAAAAAGAACGATCTGAAGATCAGCGACGCGGCCTTGAATCAGATCATCACCGAATACACCGCAGAAGCCGGCGTGCGGAACCTGGAACGGGAGATCGGCAGCATCTGCCGGAAGATCGCCCGCAAAGTCGCAGAAAAGAAAAAGGGACCCTTCCAGGTGAGCCGGGGAAATCTGCACACCTACCTGGGCGTTGCCAAATACCAGCCGGAGATGGATCAGGAGGAAAGCCAGGTGGGGCTGGCCACAGGTCTTGCCTGGACCCAGTACGGCGGCGAGGTGCTGTACGTGGAGGCCACCCTGATCGCCGGAAAGGGGGATCTGATCATCACCGGTCAGCTCGGGGAGGTGATGCAGGAGTCGGCCCGGGCCGCGCTGAGCTATGTCCGGTCGAACCTGTCCCGGTTCGGTGCAAAGGAAAATTTTTTCGAAAACTTCGACGTCCACATCCATGTTCCGGCCGGCGCCATCCCCAAGGATGGTCCCTCGGCGGGCATCGCCATGGCGACGGCCCTGGTGTCGGTGGTCACCCGGACCGCCATTTTGACCGATGTGGCCATGACCGGCGAGATTTCCCTTCGGGGAAGGGTACTGCCCATCGGCGGGCTGAAAGAAAAGGCCTTGGGGGCCCTGCGCGCCGGCATCCGGACCATCCTGGTCCCGGACAAAAACCGGAAGGACCTGGTGGAGCTTCCGAAAAACGTCCGGCGGAAGATCCGGTTTATCCCGGTTCGCCACATGGACGAGGTGCTGCCCGTGGCCCTGGAAAGCTTTCCCCCGAAAAAGCCGCGGAAGCGCAAAAAGAGCCCAAAGAAGTGACCCTGCTGGCCATCGATACCGCGACCCGCAGCTGCAGTGTGGGGCTCCTTTCCCGGGACCGGGTGCTGGCCGAAGCGCACCGCGCAGACGGGCAGACCCACTCCCGGCACCTGATGGCGATGATCGACGACGTTCTTGCCCAATGCCGGTCGGCGATTTGCGACCTGAGCGCCGTCGCCGTCACCATCGGTCCGGGAAGCTTCACCGGCCTGCGCATCGGGCTGGCCACGGCAAAGGGTCTTGCCGTTGCAGCCGATGTCCCCATGGTGGGGGTCGTCACGCTGGAGGCGCTTGCCAGGCAGGCTGCAGAGCCGGATGCGGAGATGGTCTGCCCCCTGATCGATGCCCGCAAGGGAGAGGTGTACGGGGGATTTTTCGATCCCGGCACCGACGGGGTCCCCCGGATGAGGGGCCGTCTGTTTGTGTGCCCGCCGGAGCGGGCCCTGGCCAAAATCGAGCGGGCATGCCTGTTTATCGGTGACGGGGCGCTGCTGTATCGGGAACGGATACGGCGGGGCATCGGGCCCCTGGCGCGTTTTGCACCGGAAAAAGACCATGTCATCCGAGCCGCCACGGTGGGCCGCATGGCCAGACAAACCCTGGAGGCCGGCGGCGGGTGTGACCCCGGGCGGCTTGCACCGCTGTATGTCCGGAAATCGGACGCCGAGCTCAGGCTCGGCGCTCCTGTGGCCGGTTTTCGTTGACAACCGGCCAAGGTTCGATTATTTTTCTTCACTTTAGGTCTTAATCGAGGAGACGAACCTTTGGAGCAGGACCGGGAAAAGGCGGGGTATGTCTGGCCGGAGCCGCAGCGGTTCACGACGCTTGCCCTGGCCCGGGAGGGCGTGCCGCTTGTGGCGGCAGCGGCGTTTGTCACCGCCGTATTCGCCCTGCTCGAATGGGCGGTTCCCGCGCTGATCGGACTGCTGCTCACGGGTTTTTTCGGCTTTTTTTTCAGGGATCCGGATCGGCTGGTCCCCCGCGAAAAAAAGGCCGTGGTGTCGCCGGCCGACGGTCGGGTGCTGGAAGCCGGCATCGTCGACGGCGGCTCCTATTTCAACGGATCGTGTGTAAAAGTCAGCATCTTCATGTCCATTTTCAATGTCCACGTCAACCGGATCCCGGTGACGTCGACGGTCCGCCGGATCGAATACCACCCGGGAACCTTCGTCAATGCGAGCTTGGACAAGGCATCTGCAGACAACGAGCGCAACGCCGTTTTCATGGAGAGCGAAGACGGGCATCGCCTGACCACGGTGCAGATCGCGGGCCTGGTGGCGCGCCGGATCATCTGCCGCATCCAGCCCGGAGACGAGGTCCGGCGGGGGGCCCGGTTCGGATTGATTTGTTTCGGTTCCCGGCTGGATGTGTATCTTCCCCCGGAGACGAAAACCGTCGTCGCCCCGGGGCAGAAGGTTCGGGCCGGCACCTCGATTCTCGCCTATCTCCCGTAACCAGAATGCGGAAGGTCGACCGGCTTCCCGGGAAGGGACGCCTTGGCCGTCATACGGGCCGCAACCGTTTGCGGCGCACGGAACGGATCGGAAACGAACATGGGAAAAACCTACCAGATCGCGGTCGTCCCCGGTGACGGCACCGGGCCGGAGGTGGTGGCCGAGGGGGTCAAGGTGCTGCGGCGCGCCGCCGACCGTTGCGGGTTCGGACTTTCGTTCACCGAATACCCCTTTGGCGGAGATCACTATCAAAAGACCGGGGAGATTCTCACCGACGAATCACTGGCCGCCCTTGGGGCGGCCGATGCCATCTACTTGGGCGCCATCGGACACCCGCAGGTCAGACCCGGCGTCCTGGAAAAAGGGATCCTGCTCAAGCTGCGGTTTCACCTGGATCTGTACATCAATCTTCGACCGGTCAAACTCTATGAAGGGGTAGAGACCCCCCTGAGGGACAAGACGCCGGCCGACATCGATTTCGTGGTCGTGCGGGAAAACACCGAGGGGCTCTATGCCGGGGCCGGAGGGTGTCTGAAGCGCGGGACCGCCGACGAGGTGGCCGTCCAGGAGTCGATCAACACCCGTAAAGGGGTGGAGCGCTGCATTCGCTTCGCCTTTGAATACTGCCGCAAGCGGGACCGGAAAAAGAAGCTGACCCTCTGCGGAAAAACAAACGTGCTCACCTATGCCTTCGATCTGTGGGAACGGGTGTTTCACGAGGTGGCCGCCGAGTATCCGGACATCGAAACCGACTACGCCCATGTGGACGCCATCTGCATGTGGATGGTCAAGAATCCGGAATGGTTCGACGTCATCGTCACCGACAACATGTTCGGAGACATCATCACCGATCTGGCCGCCATGATTCAGGGGGGCATGGGCGTGGCGGCAGGGGGCAACATCAACCCGAACGGCGTCTCCATGTTCGAGCCGATCGGCGGATCGGCACCCAAGTACACCGGCCGGGGGGTGATCAATCCGATTGCCGCCGTCTGTGCGGCCCAGTTGATGCTCGAAACCCTGGGAGAAGCCGAGGCTGCAGCCATGGTGGAGGCCGGGGTGATCAAAGTACTGAAAAACGACCTGAAGGATCTTGGCGCCGGCCGAATGGGGTACAGCACCGCAGAGGTCGGCGACCTTGTGGCAGAACACATCGCCGCCCTATAGCTGCAGACCGTTCAAAGAACCCTGCCCCGCACCGTTGCCCGGGCGGGGTTGTGCATCATGCAAAGGAGAACCGATCGATCCATGGAACGCGTACCGATTACCCGCGAAGGATACGAGACGCTCAAACGAGAACTGGAGCGCTTGAAGACCGTTGAACGGCCGCAGAACATCCGCGCCATCGAGGAGGCCCGCGGTCACGGCGACCTTTCGGAAAACGCCGAATTCGAGGCGGCCAAGGAACGACAGGGATTCATCGAAGGTCGCGTCAGCGAGCTGGAATACAAGCTGGCCAACGCCGAGATCATCGATGCCAGCGCATTGCCCAAGGACCGTGCCGTCTTCGGCAGTCGCGTCTTGGTCGAAAACATCGACACCGGCGAGAGTCTCGAGTACCAGCTGGTCGGACCCGATGAGTCGGACATCGGCAGGGGGAGAATTTCAGTGGCTTCGCCGCTGGGAAAATCCCTGATCGGGAAAAGAACCGGAGACGAGATCACGGTACAGGTCCCCGGCGGCCGGCGTTCCTATGAACTGGTGGAAATCCGGTGACGCTGCTTGCGTATCGGCAAGGAGCCCCGGCAGCGGACGCTGCCGGAAGCCGAACCGAAGCTGATGAGGATTGATTCGAACAGCAGGAGGTAGACCTTGGCAAGAATCACCATCGAAGACTGTCTAAAGAGGGTCACGAACCGTTTTTTGCTCGTTCACATGGCGGCCAAGCGGGTGAGGCAAATCCGGGAAGGATCCGAGTATCTGGTCAGTTCACCCAAAAACGAAGACATCGTCGTTTCCCTGCGAGAGATCGCTGCAGGAAAGATCCGTCAGACCGTGGAGACGCCTGAAACCCAGGAACAGGAAGCCGAAGCATAGCGCCAAGCCGCCGTCCCCCTGACGCCCCACCTGTGAAGCCGGCGGGTCGAGCCGACCGATAGCCTGCGAAACGTCCGGCGCTGCCAAGCGCAAAGGCCCCGGGCGCTTCCGGATCGGCCCGGAATTCGGACCTTGGGAAAAGAAAATGCCACATACGCGCAGTTGAACCGGGCCGTCGGCAAGGCAATGCATGCCTACGACATGATCGCCGACGGTGACCGCATTCTCGTCGGCATTTCCGGGGGCAAAGACAGCCTGGTGCTGACGTGGATTCTGGCCGAACGGCGGGCCCGGGTCCCTATTGCATACGACTTGTTTCCGGTGTATATCGACCCGGGATTCGACGGTGGCCCCGGAAAGGGGTTGGCCGACGTTGTCGATCGTTTCGGTCTGTCGGTTCGGGTTGAAAAGACCGACTTCGGCCCCCGCGGCCACAGCCCCGAAAATCGGGAAAACCCGTGCTTCCTGTGTTCCCGGCTTCGCCGCCAGCGGCTTTTCGAGATCGCCGATGCGCTCGGTTGCCGCAAAATCGCTTTGGGGCATCATCAGGACGATCTGATCGAGACCCTGTTTTTGAATATGTTCTATGCCGGGGAGATGAGCACCATGAAACCGGCGCAGCCTTTCTTCGAAGGCCGGTTTACGGTGATTCGACCGTTGGCCTTTGCGGCTGAAGACCTGATTCGGCGCACGGCCGAAAAGCTCGGCTTTCCGGCGTTTGAAAACCCCTGTCCGAGCGCGTCCACGTCAAAGCGTCGACAGGTCAAAGAGATGCTTTGCGGGCTGTATCGAAGCAACCGCAAGATTCGCGGCAACATTTTTCGCGCGATGCGCCACGTAAAGCCCGAATATCTGCTCTAGCAATCCGGGGGCCGTTGTGAAAAACGGGTACGACTGCACCATGCGAGACATACAAAACGAGCGGGATTACCGAAACATCCCGATCGACAAGGTCGGCATCAAAAACATCCGCTATCCGATCACCGTTCTCGACCGCCGAAACCGCACCCAGTCCACGGTGGCCAATATCAACATGTACGTGGACCTGCCCCACAAGAACCGCGGAACGCACATGAGCCGTTTCGTGGAGCTGCTGCACCTGTTCAGACCGGAAATCTCCCTGAAAAAGTTCTCCGAAATTCTCGAGGAGATGAAGAAGCACCTGAATGCGGCATCGGCCCATGTGGAGGTGACCTTCCCCTACTTTATCGAAAAGGCGGCGCCGATCAGCGCCGCCGCCGGGCTCATGGATTACACCTGCCGCATGATCGGCACCAGCGATCCGGAGGGCAAAACCGATCTGGTCTCGGAGGTGATCGTGCCGATCACCTCGGTGTGCCCCTGTTCCCGGGAGATCAGCGATGTGGGCGCCCACAATCAGCGGGGGGAAGTTCAGCTCGCCGTTCGTTTCCGCAAGTTCGTCTGGCTCGAGGACATGATCGAACTGGTGGAGGCCTGCGCCTCGTGCGACGTTTACTCGGTTCTCAAGCGGGTGGACGAAAAGCAGGTGACGGAAAAGGGGTACAACAACCCGAAGTTCGTGGAGGACATCGTGCGCGACGTGGCCGTCGCCCTCAGGGCCGATCCGAACATCACCTGGTTTTCAGTGAGCGCGGAGAACTTCGAGTCGATCCACAACCACAGCGCCTACGCCCACATCACCAGCGACCCCTGTTCCGGTCGTTCCTAAGGCCTGAACCTGCCTGGCATTTGCCGATTCCCATTTTTCGTGTGCTTTCAGCGCCGCAGCGCAGGATAGAAGCTGCTGAGCTGTTGAGCGGAGACAGCCCGCTTTGAAACGGCGCTTACGGATCTTCCTCGGATTTCAGAAAAAGCGTCAGGAGAACGCGCGAAGCCTCATTGGCTTACCAGCTCAACAGCTTATCAGCTGTCTCTCCTATGTCCCGCAGGTCACGGACGGGTCAAAAGGCCGACCAGTTTCCTGACGATCGGATCCGCCCTCCGTCCCGGTGTGTTGATCAGCAACACGAAGCGGTAAAGGCCGTCGGGGGTTTCGATGTATCCCGCCCGGGTCTGGATTCCGGACAGGGTGCCGGTCTTGAAGCGGACGGGCCCTTCTTCGACCAGAAGGTGGCGGTAGGGGAGAAAGTGTTCCAGGACGGTCATCATATCGGCGGCGGTGATCCGGTTCTGCCGGGAGATCCCCGATCCTTCGGCCATGCGAAGCGTTTGGAGTGCAAGCTTTTGGCGGCCGAAGGCCTCGGCGGCCCGGACTCCCTTTTCCAGGGTGCCGGGGGGGCTAAAGCGCCGGGCGCCGGCAGAGATCAGGATCTGGTTGGCGATGAAGTTGTTGGAAAATTCCAGGAGCCGCCCGGCCACCGCCTCCAGCGTGAACGGCGATTCGTGCCGATACAGCAGACGGTCCTGCGCCGGATCGACCCTCCCGGGCCGGATTTCTCCGGTGATTGCTACGCCGGCTTCGGCCAGGAAATGGGCGAACAGGTGCCCCGCGTACCGGAGCGACTCCTGGCGGCTGCGGGAGAGTACGATCCGGCCCTGGTCCAAACCGGAGGCGCGAATCCGCTTCAGGGCCGGCGCCAGCAGCGGCGTCTGGGGTTCAGCGCTCTGAAGGGCCCCGTCGGGGCCCCGGGAGAAGAAAACGGTGTTGAAATTGACGCAGAGCGCGCCGTTGGGGGCGTCATAGGGCTCCAGGGAGTCGTTGACCCCGGGGATCGACAGCGGCTCGGCAAAATAGCTGTCGTCGAGAACCAGGTCCGCCACGGTGGCTTCCGGACCGAGCCGATCGGCCAGATCCCGGGCGATCCGGGCCACCACCTCGGAGACGAGCATCGGATCCCCGTATCCTTTGATTTTGAGGTCGCCCGCCGGGTCCAGGTAAAAATCGGTCGGGAACCGGTAGTCGGGACCCAGGGTGTCGAAGCCGGCCAGCACCGTGACCAGCTTCAGGATCGAGGCCGGTATCAAAGATTTCTTCTCATGGAGTGCCAGCAGGCGCCGGCCGTCCGGACCGCTGACGACCAGGGCGTCGCCGGGTCCGATTCTTCCCTCCAACTGCCGCCATCGGGTGGACGCACCGTTTGGGGCTGAAAAAGCCGGCCCTGCCAGCGCCGCAACGGACAGCCAGAGCGCAGCCGACAGCAAAAGCAGCGCGGCGGGTCGACGCAAGGCGCCCGGGACACCCCCGGTGTGAGTGTGCGGGGAAGGGCTCAAGGCGTCTCCACGATCAGGGTGACCGGCCCGTCGTTGACCAGCGAAACGGACATCTTCGCGCCGAAGCTCCCGGTCTCCACGGCCAGTCCCAGATTCTGCATCCGTTCGGCCAGCCGCCGATACAGCGCCCGTGCCGGATCGGGATCGGCGGCTTCGACAAACGACGGCCTCCTGCCCTTGGCGCAGTTCCCGTAGAGCGTGAACTGGGACACCACCAGGACCCCTCCGCCGGTTTCGATCACCGAACGGTTCATTTTTCCCGCCTCGTCTTCGAAGATCCGCAGGTGGGCGATCTTGTCGGCAAGCCAGTCCGACTCGGCCCCGGTGTCGCCGCGCCTTACGCCGAGCAGGACCGCGAGTCCCGGACCGATCCGGCCGACGGTCTTTCCCTCCACGGTCACCGATGCTTTGCTGACCCGTTGTACCACGGCTCTCATAACCCCTCCCGGCCTTGGCTGCCTTTTATTCCGATTTATGGATTCATTTCAGGGGTTCGCCTTGTTCTTTCGCAGCAATTCGGCAAACGGGTTGTGAAAGGGTGCGGCTTTTCCGGGCTTGCCGGTGTTCTTCCGTTTTTCGGCGCCGATTTTTTTCCGCGGCCGGGCGGCTTCCGGTGGCGTCCTGCGCGGCGCCGCTTCGGGGTTTTTCTTCATGGACAGGGAAATCCGGCGCCGCTCCAGGTCCACCGACAGCACCGTCACCGTCACCCGCTGATGGACCCGGACCACCCGGGACGGATCGCGCACAAACCGGTCGGCCAGCTGGCTGACGTGAACCAGCCCATCTTGGTGGACGCCCACATCGACAAAGGCGCCGAAGGCGGTGACATTGGTCACCACGCCGGGAATGCGCATCCCCGGCGTCAGGTCTTCGATTCTTTCGATCCCGGCTGCAAAGGTGATCGTCTCAAACTCCCGGCGCGGGTCCCGGCCGGGCTTGGACAGCTCCTGCAAGATGTCCCGGAGGGTCGGCAACCCGATGTCTTTCCCGACATATCGGGACGGATCGATCTTTTTCCGGAGTTCGGCGTCGGCCATCAGCTCGGGCACCGTGGCATTCAAGTCATTTGCCATGGCCGCCACCACCGGATAGCGTTCCGGGTGAACGGCGCTGGCGTCCAACGGGTTTTCCCCACCGCGAATTCGCAAAAATCCGGCACTCTGCTCGAACGCTTTCGGGCCGAGACGCGGGACCTTCAAGAGCACCCGACGGTCGTTGAACGGTCCGTTGGCATCCCGGAACGCCACGATGTTTCTGGCCAGCTGAGGTCCGAGCCCCGATACGTAGGTCAGCAGCTGGGCGCTGGCGCTGTTGACTTCCACACCCACGGCGTTGACACAGCTGACCACCACGTCATCCAGCGCGCTGCGCAGGGCGGGGGGGTCCACGTCGTGCTGGTACTGTCCGACACCGATCGATTTAGGGTCGATTTTCACCAGCTCGGCGAGGGGATCCATGAGGCGCCGGCCGATGGAAACCGCACCCCGGACGGTGAGATCCAGGTCCGGGAACTCCTCCCTGGCCGTTTGCGAGGCCGAGTACACCGAGGCACCGCTTTCGTTGACCAGCATCACCGGGATCGACTCGGCAATACCGGCGCTTTTGAGCAGCGCTTCGGTCTCCCGTCCCGCGGTCCCGCTTCCCACCGCCACCGCCTCGATGTCGAAGCGGGTGCACAATTCCGAAATTCGTGCCGCGGCCTGCCGGTCCTGGCTTTCGCTTCGATGCAGATAGACGGTTTCGTGGTGCAGGAGCTTGCCCTGGCGGTCGAGGCAGACCAGTTTGCAGCCGGTGCGAAACCCCGGGTCGATACCCATGACCCGTCGCTGGCCCAGAGGCGGCGAAAGAAGAAGCTCCCGAAGGTTTCCGGCAAAGACCCGAATGGCGTCGGCATCGGCGCGGTCCTTTGTGGCAAGACGCATCTCGGTTTCCATGGATCGGGCAATCAGCCGGCGGTAGGCGTCAACGACCGCATCCCCTACCTGTTGGGCATCGGCACCGCTTCCGGTCACAAACCGCCCCTGGAGCATGGCCAGGGCGTCGGACTCCGGCGGTGCGATCGAGAGGGTGAGGACATCTTCCCGCTCGCCCCGTCGCATGGCCAGAATCCGGTGGGAAGGCGCATCGGCCATCGGTTCGGACCAGTCGAAATAATCCCGGTATTTGCTTCCTTCGGTCTCTTTGCCCGGCACCACCCGGCTGGTGATGACGCCCTTTTCGGTGAACAGGCGCCGCAGTTCGGCCCTGGCTTCGGCGTCCTCGCTCACCCATTCGGCGATGATGTCCCTGGCCCCGGCCAGTGCCTCGTCTGCCGTATCGACGTTCTTTTCCGGATCGATGAAGGCCGCTGCACCGGTCCAGGGGTTGATGCCGTCCTGGGCGAACAACGCCCCGGCCAAAGGTTCGAGCCCTTTTTCCCGGGCCATGGTGGCCCGTGTTCGCCGCTTTGGGCGATACGGCAAGTAGAGGTCCTCCAGTTCGGCCAGGGTCTGCGCCTCGTGCACCCGCTGCTGGAGCTCTTCGGTCAGATGCCCGTTTTTTTCCAGCGAAGCAAGGATCGCTTTTCGCCGGGTGTCGAGCTCCCGAAGCTGACCGAGCCGGTCGCGCACCGCCGTCACGGCCACCTCGTCGAGGCTGCCGGTGGCTTCCTTCCGGTAACGGGAAATAAAGGGAATCGTCGCCCCTTCGTCGAGCAGGGCTGCGGCGGCCTGCACCTGTTCGGGGCGAATCGAAAGCTCATCGGCGATGATATGCGCGTGGGCGCTGTCCATCTTCTCTCCTTTCCGGGGAAAACGGTCCTACCTGTTAGGGGGTCTGCGGGAAAATGTCAACTTCTTGACAACCGCCGGCCACCGGGGATAGGGTTGGCTCGCCTTCACAGGAGGCGTCGGGTTGCGGAGGGATTTATGCCGGAGCATTTTGAAGGGTCGCTGAAAGGACATTTTCTACTGGCCATGCCCGGGCTGCTGGACCCCAATTTTTTCCAGACGGTCACCTGCATCTCCGAACACACGCCGGAAGGAGCCCTGGGCCTGGTCGTCAACCGGGTTCACCATTCCTTGACCGTGGGCCATATCTTAGAGGAGTTGAGCATCGAGTCCACCGGAGGGGTCGGCCCCGAGCCGGTCTTTATCGGCGGCCCGGTGCACGTCGGCGAAGTTTTTATCCTTCACGGCCCGCCTTTTGAATGGACCGGCTGCCTGAGGATCACATCGAACCTGGCAATGAGCAACTCCAAGGACATCCTGGTGGCCATCGCCGAGGCCCGCGGGCCCGACCGGTTTCTGGTGGCGCTGGGATGCGCCGGATGGGGAGAAGGTCAACTGGAAGGGGAAATTCTTCAGAACGCCTGGCTCACCGGTCCCGCCGATGAGGAGATCATTTTCACAACCCCCGCCGAGGAGCGCTGGGATGCCGCGATGAAGCGGCTCGGTGTGGACCCTTCTCTGCTCTCGGGAACCGCCGGCAACGCCTGAAGCCGTTTTCTGGAAAAGGCGGCAATCCGGCGGGCGGCCCCTCCGTCACAGCCCCCACTTCCCAAAAAGGCTTACGGCTCAGGGCGCATTTGCCCCGGCCTTGGCCGATTTTCTGGCGGGGCGGGTTTTTTTCTTTTTCCGACAAACCGCATCTTTTCGCACGAGCGCACAAAGCTTGGGATTGTGATACTCCTTGCAGTTGAGCGGATTGTACAGGGGACATTCGGGCTGTTTTTTGGACATGGATGTTCCGGCTCCCGTTGGCAACGAACACTGGCAGTACAGGGTTATCTTCTGATATCACAAAGGCACGGAAATCACAAGATATTGTCGTATCCATCGGGCCGTCTGCGACAGGGTCGGCGCCGGTTTTGGTTTTGACAATTCGCCGCACCCATTGTATGAACCCGTCAACTCCCCTCTGTCGGCAGCATTTGCCGAAATCGCCAAACGACCCGTTTTGCCATGGATGACTTCAATCACCTGAAAAGCGAACTTCTACAGCTCGATCAGGATCTTGCAGGACTGGTGAACCATGTCGCTTCGATGCCCGAGCTGGACGGCCGGCCCTTCGAAGACTGGCGCCGGACCCTTGCCGGAATCCGTCAGCAGCTCGCAGAAGACGTCATTCGGGTGGCCGTGGTCGGTGCCATCAAATCGGGCAAGAGCACCTTTGTCAACGCACTCCTCGGAGATGATTTTCTCAAGCGCGGCGCCGGGGTGGTCACCTCCATCGTCACCCGGATCCGATCCGGGACACGCCTTCAGGCCCGGCTCTTTTTCAAGTCGTGGGACGAAGTCAACGCAGACATCGAACAGGCGATGGTTCTATTCCCCGCCGTGGAACGGCCCGAGGAAGACGGCGGGTTCGATATCCGGCGGGAGAAGGACCGTCGAGCGCTGCAAAAGGCGCTGGATGCCCTGGGTACCGAACGGCTCATTCGAAACGATTCCCGGGACGCCAACAGCGTGCTGCTGCACGCCTACCTGGCCGGATACGATCAGGTCAAAGACCTTATCGGGGCCGAGCCGACCCGCCACCACTTCGAAGACGACCGTTTCTCCGACCATCGGCAGTTCGCCGGAAACGAGATCCTGGCCACCTACCTGAAGGACATCGAGCTGGAAATCGGGGCCCCAAACCTGGACGAGAACGTGGAGATCGCCGACTGCCAGGGAAGCGATTCGCCGAACCCCATCCATCTCTCGCTGATTCAGGACTACCTGCAGCGAACCCACTTCATCATCTATGTGATCAGCAGCCGGACCGGCCTGCGACAGGCGGACATCAAGTTTCTGTCGATCATCGCCCGCATGGGAATCCTCGACAACATGCTCTTCGTGGTCAACAGCGATTTCAACGAGCACGACAGCCTCGCCGACTTGCAGAAGCTGGTGGCAAAAGTGGAGGGTGAGCTTTCCCTGATCCGGCCCGACCCGGAGATCTTCACATTCTCGGCGCTCTATGACCTGTTTCGGATACGGGAGTCGCACCTCGGCGAGCGGGAGAAGATCCGACTGGGGCACTGGAAAGAAGAGCCCGAGATCGCGCCGTTTTCCGAGTCCGAGACCGAGCGTTTTTTCCGGGCGTTTCAACGCAAACTCACGGCCGAACGGATGTCTCTTTTCATGACCAACAATGTGGAGCGGATGCGGGTCATCGGAGACGCCCTGATGCGCTGGCTCCAGGTTCGGCGGGAGTTGTTGTCGAAAGATTCCACGGGCGCTGCCGGCATCTTGGAACGGATCCGGATGCACCAGGAGCGGATGGATCAGATCCGCTCGATGATCAAGAGCACGCTGGACGGGTCGGTGGCAAAGCTCAAGGCCGAACTGCGAACCGAGCTGGACCGATTCTTCGATCCTTCCGCCGGCCGACTGCTGCCCGGGGTTTTCGATTTCGTCCGCGGCTACGAGCCCGCCTTGGCCGAGTATGAAAAAACCCTCGACGCGGTCGGTTTTACCCAGACCCTTTACCTGCTGTTTCAGGATTTTCGCCAGGCGCTCAACGGATATCTGGCCGAGACGGCCAACCCGGAGGTGGTGCGCTTTGTCCGCCGGATCGAGATTCGGGTTCGCGATTACCTCGAATCGGTGGGACGCCCATACGGGGCCATGGTCGCAGAGGCGCTGGCGGACCACTACCGGGCCCTGGAGCGCTTCGGCATGCGGTTCGGCGATGGCGGACAGGGACGCATCCGGCTGCCGGACATGGAGACGATACGCAACCGGGCCGACATCTCCCTGCCGCCTGCCGTAGCCCATCTTCGATATTCGGCCCGGATCCGGACCGAGGCGGTCATGCGCCTCGGGTTCTACTCCCTGCTCAAAGCAATGAAGAAGGTGCTGAAAAAGCCGCTTCGAAGCCGGCGCGAAGAAGGGCTCCAGGCGCTCAGAGACGGTCTTTTCCGGATCAAACGGGAAACGGAGCGTTCGCTGCGCTTTCATTTCAAGGACTACGGCGAAAACGTCAAGTTCCAGTATGTGTTCCGGCTCACCGACGCCTCCGCAGGGGCGTTGTATGAAGCGCTTTTGGACGAGTTCCATGCCTATGCCTCGGACATGGGGCGGACGGTGGAATTGGTCAGCCGGGAGCGTCACCTGAAGGAGAAGACCGCCGAGATTCTCGGCAGGCTTGCAGAAGACGCGGGGCGGATCAGCAGTCGGATCGAGCAGCTTCGGCAGGACATGGAGCCTGACGCCCAACGGTCGGCTCAGGCGCAGTAGCCGGACCCGGCGGAGCCGGGTGGATCGACGACTTTGCAGGAGGGAAGGAGGCAGCAGATGGCAAAACGCAGGACCCGGATTATCGCGGTGGCCAACGAGAAGGGCGGGGTGGGAAAGACCGTGACGGTGATCAACCTGGGGGCCGCCCTTCAGCAGGCGGGCAAGACGGTGCTGATCGTGGATATGGATCCGCAGTTCAACGCCACCCGCGGTCTCGGCGTCGAATCTGCCCCGGGAGCCCCGAGCGTCTACGACCTGATCAGCAAAGACGGCGCCGTTTCGGTGGACGAGGTTCTGGTGAACACCGGCTGGGAGGGACTCGACCTGATTCCTTCCCATGTGGACCTTTCCGGGGCCGAGGTCGAGCTCGTGGAGGTCACCGGCCGGGAGAACCGCCTCAAAGAGGCGCTGGAACAGATGGATGGAAGGTACGATTTCATCCTCTGCGACACCCCGCCGAGCCTTTCGCTGCTGACCATCAACGTCTTTGCCTATGCCCGGGAGGTTCTGGTCCCCTGCCAGACCCACCCCTATGCGTTTGCCGCCCTGGAAGAACTCTTCGACACCATCGATGCGGTGGGCTCCGAGATCAACGACCGGTTGACGATGACCGGGATACTGGCCACCCTCTACGACCAGCGGACCCGCGTCGGCAACCGTATCCTGGAAAAACTCCGGTCCGATGAGCGATACGGACCGCTGCTGCTCAAAACCGTCATCCGCACCAACACCACCATTGCAGACAGCGCCGATGTCGGAAAGCCTGTTCTCTTTTACCGGAGGGCAAGTTACGGCGCCGAGGACTACACGGCGCTGGCGAGGGAAATTCTTTCACGCCCTGCGGGATGATGCACGATAAGAAGATCAGAAGGTAAGAAGATCGCAAAAAGCCGCTGCTGGCTGCTCGTTTCGGGTTCCGGGTTGAATACAGAAAAACGCTGAAGAGCGACTTTTTGCCTTTGACCAGCAACCAGGAACCAGCAACCAGTGACTGCTGTTCCGCCATCAACCGATCTTCTTCCGGTACAGCCGCAGGCTGTTGCTGACCACTGAAATGCTGGAAAAGGCCATGGCCAGAGCGGCCAGGATCGGATGGAGCTGGCGCAGAAAGATCGGCACCGACTCGAAGGGCTGCAGCACGCCGGCGGCCACCGGAACCAGGATCAGATTGTAGAAAAAGGCCCAGAACAGATTTTCCCGTATCGTGCGCATGGTCGACCGGCTCACGCTCATGGCCCGGGGGACACCGGTCAAACTCCCGCTGGACAGGATCACGTCGGCGCTTTCGATGGCCACGTCGGTTCCGGTGCCGATGGCCATGCCCACATCGGCCTGGGCAAGGGCAGGGGCATCGTTGATGCCGTCCCCGACCATGGCCACGCGGCGCCCCTCCTGCTGGAGCTGGGCCACCTTGGCTGACTTTTCCTCGGGACGCACCTCGGCATAGACCTCGTCGACAGCGACCTGCTCGGCGATGGCCGCAGCGGTGCGGGGGTTGTCGCCGGTGAGCATCACCACCTGCAGATGCTGGTGATGAAGACGCTCGATGGCTTCGGCCGAATCGGGTTTGATGCGGTCGGCCACCGAGACCAACCCCAGGGCCTTTCCTTCCGTTTCGACCACCATCACGGTTTTTCCCTGCTCCTGGAGCGCCCCGATCCGATCGGCGACGGGGGACAGGTCGACGCCGCCCTCGGTGAACCAACCCGGTTTGCCGATCCGGGTCCTGCGGCCGCCGATGACCGCCTCCACGCCCCGGCCCCCGGAGGCTGAAAAGCCTTCTATTTTCTCAAGCGAAAGCCCCCGGCTTTCGGCTTCTTTCACAACGGCCCGGCCCACCGGGTGCTCGGATCCCTGCTCGACAGCGGCCGCCAGTGCAAGCAGCGCATTTTCGTCCATCTGCGCAGACGGGGCGGTCACGATGTCGGCCACAGCCGGTTTTCCCTCGGTGATGGTGCCGGTCTTGTCGAGGACCACGGTATCGATGCGGGTTGCGGTCTCCAGCGCCTCCCCCCGCTTGAACAGGATGCCGACTTCGGCGCCCTTGCCGGTGCCGGCCATGATGGCGGTGGGGGTGGCAAGCCCCAGGGCACAGGGACAGGCGATGACGAGCACGGCTACGAGCCGGATCATGGCGGGGACAAACGATCCGCCGATTGCCCACCAGATCACAAAGGTGATTGCCGCGATGCCGATGATTGCCGGGACGAACCAGGCGGCCACGCGGTCGGCAAGGGCCTGAATCGGGGGGCGGGTGCCCTGGGCCTCCTGAACCAGTCGGATGATCTGGGCCAGGGCGGTGTCTTTGCCCACGGCCGTGGCGGTGAAGCGAAGCAGCCCCTCTCCGTTGATGGTGCCGCCCACCACCGTGTCGCCGGGGGATTTGTCCACCGGAATCGGCTCTCCGCTGAGCATCGACTCGTCCACCGCCGACCGGCCGTCCTCCACCCGGCCGTCGACCGGTATTCGCTCGCCGGGTCGCACCACCAGCACATCGCCGACCACAACCTTGGAAAGAGGGATTTGCCGCTCTTTTCCCTGTCCGTCGACCACCGTGGCCGTGTCGGGCCGCAGACCCATCAGCTTTCGGATCGCACTGCCGGTTCTTCCCTTGGTTCTGGCCTCGAGCATCTTGCCCAGCTTGATCAGGGTGATGATCACCGCGGAGGTTTCGAAGTAGACGTGTCCGCCGAGGGCGGGCGCCAGCAGAACCACCAGGGAGTAAAAATAGGCCACCGAGGAGCCCATGGCCACCAGCACGTCCATGTTGGCCGACCCGTTTCGCAGGCTCTTGACCCCGCCCACGTAGTAATCCCAACCGGTGTAGAACTGTACCGGCGTCGCCAGGGCGAAAAAGAGCCAGTTCACCCAGGGGGCATGGCTCCAGGCGCCGATCAGGCCGAAGTCCCGGGCCATGCTGAGCAGAAAAAGGGGCAGTGCGAAGAGGACACCCACCGCAAACTTTCGCGTCTGCTCGGCGATTTCCCGCTGGCGGGCCCGGAGCTCGGCATCCTCGGCCCCCTCTTCGGTTTCCGGTGCGACCGCGTCGTATCCGGCTTTCCGGATGGCGGCCACCAGGTCTTCCACCCCGGCAAGGGACGGAAGGTACTCCACCGATGCCCGTTCGCTGGCGAAGTTGACCGAAGCGCGGAGCACCCCGGGAACCTTGCGGTTCAGGGCGCGCTCGATGTTGGCTGCACAATTGGTGCAGGTCATCCCGGTGATCGGCAGATCGACGCTCTCGACGGCAACCCCGTATCCGGATCGGTGGATCCGCTCCACCACATCCTTGACCCCTGCCTTTTGCGGGTCATAGTCGACCCGGACCCGTTCGCTGGCGAAATTCACAGACGCCTCGCGCACCCCTTCGAGCTTTTTCAAGCCCCGTTCGATGTTGGTCGCGCAATTGGCGCAGGTCATGCCGGTGACCGCCAGGTCGATCGATTTGTTTTTGCTGTTGTCTTTTTCGCTCATATCGTTTCGATCCCATGCCTGCCTTGACGAGGCCCCGATGCGTCATCCCTCAGATGCGCGCGTGTTTTGCGGCAAACCGGAGGGGCGCCCGGACCGATACAAGGCCCCATGGATGGCTTGTCTTGCGGACAGATCCCGGAAAACCGTTCCCTTTGAGCACCGGGTCGGATCTTGGAGATGCCTTCTCATGGGCCTCTTGAATTTCCGGGAGGATTCCCGCAGGGCTTGATAGGCGCCCGCCGGGGCCTTACCCGCGGCGCACGATGAACCACGGATTTTTCAGGTCAGGCTTGTTGTAGACCAGGGGGTGCCCGGTTTTTGCTTCGACCACTTCGGCGCCGGCCGCCTCGGCCACCGCCTGTCCGGCGGCGGTATCCCACTCCATGGTGGGCCCGAACCGCGGGTACACGTCTGCTGCCCCCTCGGCCACCCGGCAGAATTTCAGCGAGCTCCCGGCGGATATGAATTCGACCTGTCCGTGCTCTTTCCGGCGTTCGCGCACAAAGATCTCCACCGCCTCGGTGCCGTGGGAGCGGCTGCCGATGATCGTAAACGGCCGGTCCCCGGTCCGGGCCAGGGGAAGGGCGTCGGCTGTCGAGACCATCGCGGTCCAGGCTTCTTTCTCCCTGCCATCGGCCGGCGAGAGGTCCAGTGCGGACAGCCGGTCTTGATCCAGCCGCCACGCGCCCAGACCGGCGGCCGCCAGGTACAGCATCTTGGCGGCCGGCAGGTAGACGACTCCCCACACCGGGCGGCTGTTTTCGATCCGGGCGATGTTGACCGTGAACTCTCCCCGCCGGTGGATGAACTCCTTGGTGCCGTCCAGGGGATCGACCATCCAGAAGGTGTGCCAGTCTTTCCGCTGCCGGTAGGCGATATTGCGGCCTTCCTCGCTGAGAACCGGCAGCCCGGTAGCGGACAGTTGCGCCGTTATGATGTCATGGGCGGCTCTGTCGGCTTGGGTCAAGGGGGATCCGTCGGCCTTTTCCTCCACGGAGAAGTCGGTCTTGTAGATGCGCAGGATGGCTTCGCCGGCCGATACGGCTGTAAGTGAGATCCGAAGCAGCTCTGGTATCATGTCGCTCCCGAGGGTTCCGATTATTCTGCCGGGTAGTTGATTTCCTTCAGCGTGCTGCGAATCTTCTCCTGGTTTGCCGGTGCATCCCACTGGACGGTCACCGTCTTGCTGCCCGGATCCCCCTCCACGGACTGAACGCCGTCGAGTTCCCCGAGCTCGTTTTTGATCGTCATCACACAGTGACCGCAAGAAATATTTGGAATCGAGAAAGTCGATGTTTCCATGATGTTTTCCTCCCGTTTCGGATTGATGGGCGGTTTTCCGCCGCCGTTCGCAGTATAAGAACGATCCCAAAGATTTAAAGGGGCGGGCCTTGAAGGCGGCAAGCGGCCGACGGCTCGAGGGTGGCTCGCGGCGGGTGGCTGGCGGGGGTCGTAATGAGACTGACCGGAGAGCGGGTCGGATCAGACGGAGTCGATTCTACTCCTGGTGTTCCTCCAGCAGATCGATCAGCCCCTTCCGGGCAAAATCGATGCTCGGGTCCAGGGCCAGCGCCATTTCGAAGTATTCGACGGCTTTTGCCTTTTCCCCCATCTGCCGATAGTTGACAGCGACGTTGGCATAGTCGATGGCGCTGCTCGGATCGAGGCGCAGCAGTTCGTTGAAGTGTTCTATCGCCTGGCGGTGGTCGCCGAGCTTGAAACGGCAGAACCCCATCAGATTCAGGATGTCGGTCCGCTCCGCGTCGATCGCCAGGCCTTCTTGGAGCACGGCAAGGGCCTTGCGGTAACGGCCCATCTCCTTGAAGCATTGGCCCAGATAGGAGTAGATCGTTGCCCGGTCTTCTTCGGAAGGATCGAAAGTCAGTGCGGCGGAAAAATCGTCTGCAGCCGACTCGAAAGACCCCGCCTTGAGCCGGCAGACCCCCCGGTGAAAGCGGACATAGTATTTCTTCGGGAGCCGTTCGTCCATCCGGTCGAGCCGGGCTGCGGCCTCCCGGGGAGACAGCTTTTCGGTCGCCAGCTTGGCGGTGAACATCCCCACACTGGTCTGATGGGCTCTTTCCCGGAAGTGGGCGCCGGGAACGATGGTGTAGAAGGCCGGAACGCCGAGCACCGGGTGGGTCGTATCGATCACGATCACCTCCAGGCCCCGATCGGCCAGGGCGGCGACCATCCGTTCCACCTCCACCTTGATGTTGCCGTCGGACAGGTTCGGCAGGTCGTCGATGCGACGGGTTTCCGGTGCCGCCTGAATATAGCGGGCCTCTTTGAGGCTGGCGAATTTGGGCAGCCCGCTGGCCACGTAATTCGACCCGGAGTTGAAGTCTCCCGCGAGCTGTGCCACTTCCGTAAGGGCCCGGCTCAAAGCTTTTTCCGGATCCGGGGTGGTGCCGGCCGTCCAAACGATTTCACTTTGCGTCGGGAAGGTGGCCGGATCGTAGGCCAACACGCCGACCGACGGGATACCCATCTGCAGGGTGAAGTCCGATGCGGTCAGCCGGATGCCGGCCCTTCGGTACTTTTCCAGCATTTCGGCCACGGCCGGATCGGTTGCCGAGGACAGGTCGATCCGCGGCACGGCAATCCTCTCCCGGCTGATCACCGACGAGACGTGCCGCTCCACGATTTCACAGATGCCCTGGGAAAGCGCCTCTTCGACGCAGTTGCCCGCCGAGGGGCCGTTGAATTCATTGATGGCGAAAAACCAGTCGAAGGGGACCATCACCTTCTTTCGCCTCGTCAGGGAAAAGCCCCGGGCCCAGCGCATCGGAAGGTCTTCATAAAACTCCCGGGCCCTGTCGGAATCGGGGCCCTCGTCGTGCACGGACTGGGCGATGAGAGAAAACGAGATCCCTTCTGCGCCGATTTCCCGCGGCGTGGCGATGGTGAAATTCTCCGGGTTCCGGGCAAAGGAAAAGAAACTGAAGCGCTCGGCCAGTTCCATGACGGCGCTGGCCTCTGCCTGGGCGGGGCTGGCCCCCTTTCCCATCTGTTTCTTGGTGCCGATGACCTGGCGGGCGTCCCTGCCGCAGGTGCTGAAAAAGACCGGGATGTCCAGACGGCCGTTGTCGATGCGGATCGTCTCAGCCAGGATGTCCAGATCGATCTGGGCCAGCCGCTTGCGAAGACGGAGAACCGTCTCTTCCGGGGCCAGCACCTTGTCCTGGTCCGCGGTAAAGGTCTTGAAAGCGTCGTTGAGCTGCATGATTTCGATTCTCCTTATCCGCGAGGATGTCGTTTCGTCGATTGAGTCAAGCACCCGAACTCATCATCTGCGGTCGGCATTTGCAAGGCTTTTTTGTTTGACCGGTCTTTTGAATTCTGCTATCAAAACCACTCTTTGGCTGGCAGGCTTGCAACGGGCCTGCGCCAGGCCAAACAGTATTTCAAATCATAAATCCGCCAAGCGGATTTATCCGGGGATGTAGCTCAGCTGGGAGAGCGCGGCGTTCGCAACGCCGAGGTCGAGGGTTCGAATCCCTTCATCTCCACCAGTTCGATCCGAGAAGGGCCGGTTCGATAGAATCGGCCCTTTTTCGTCCACCGGATCGGGGGCTCGGTGCAGGCCCTCCTCCCGCTCTCCGGTTGTGGTCCGCGCGCGACAGGGGGCCCGCTCCAATCGCCGCCGTTGACTTTCTGAGGTTTTGACGGTAAGAATATCATAAAATTTTGTTGGGTTATCGAACACTTGTCTGCCTGTTGAATCGGGCGCCACAGGGGAACACGGCCATGCAGCGAACCGCGACCGTACATCGTCAGACCAAGGAAACCGATATCCGGATGGTGTTGAGCCTGGACGGCGCCGGTGCCGCCGACATCACCACCGGCATCGCGTTTTTCGACCACATGCTGAACCTGCTGACCGTCCACGGTCTGTTTGACCTGACGGTCGAGGCCCTGGGCGACCTGGAGGTCGATTTTCATCACACGGTGGAGGACGTCGGCCTTGTCTTCGGAGAGGCCCTCGAACGCGCCCTGGGAGACCGGAAAGGGATTCGCCGATACGGACACGCCGCAGTGCCCATGGACGAAGTCCTGACCGCTGCCACCATCGATCTCTCCCGCCGGCCGTACCTGGTGTTCTCCGTTCCGGAGGGCCATCTTCCCGGAGCGCCTTTTGACACCACCCTGGCCAAGGAGTTCTTCCGCGCGCTCGCTTCCCGGGGCGGGTTGAATCTCCACATCAACGTCTTTTACGGCGAGAACGAGCACCACATCATCGAGTCGATGTTCAAGGCGGTCGGCCGGGCCCTGGACGAGGCGACCGCCTTCGACCCGAGAAGAGGGGGGGTTGCCTCCACCAAGGGGTCCTTGTAGACCGGGCAGGGGTTGTCATGGTCCGCCAACCGTTTCAGAGCCGCTGGAATTGCCGGGTTTTCGCTCCGATAGGGCTTTGCCTGCTGATTCTCCTGTCCGCCTGTCACAGCCGGGTGGCCGTGTCGACTTCCACCGGCGGCGAGGCTCCCGAGACGGTACTGGTGGTCCCTTTCCAGAACATGGCCGCACGGTTCCCCGGTGCCGACACCATCCGCTCTCCCATAGGGGGCAAGGTCTTTCCAGCAGGCGAAATCATGGCCGACGCCGAAGCGCTGCTGACCCAGCAGGTGATCGACTTTCTCCACACCCGGGAAAACTACAAGTTGTTCTCGGCCGGACGCTCCCGGGCGCTGCTGTCCCAGATGGCGATGACAAACGAGGATCTGGTGCCGGACCGGGAGATGCTTGTCCGGCTCGGCACCATCGCAGGGGCCGATCTCGTGGTTGCCGGCTTCGTCTACCGTTTCCAGGAGCGGGTGGGAACCGCCTACGGTGTGAACCGGCCGGCTTCGGTGGCCTTCGATCTGCACCTGATTCAGATACCGAGCGGCCGTCTGGTTTGGAGCGCGGCAGTGGACGAAGATCAGCAAAGCCTGAGCGAGGACCTTTTCCAGGTCGGCAAATTCATCGCACGGAAGGGAAAGTGGATCACGGCCGGCGAAATGGCCAGGGCCGCGCTCGACCAAGCGCTGCAGACGTTTCCGTGATGCCGCGCCGTGCGGCAGCCATCAGAATTTGATTTGACGAACCCGTTCGATCCATCTGGGTACTGGACCAAATCGATCATGATCGTCATTCCGGCAATCGACATCAAAAGCGGCCGATGTGTGAGGCTTCTCCAGGGAAAAATGGATGCGGAGACGGTCTTCTCCGACGATCCGGCCGCCATGGCCCGTCGCTGGGAGTCGGAAGGGGCGCAGATGCTTCATGTGGTGGACCTGGACGGTGCCGTGGGGAAAAAGCCCCGGAACCTGCGATCGGTTCGGGGCATTGTGGCCGCGGTCCGGGTGCCGGTCCAGATCGGGGGCGGTATCCGGTCCCTGGACACCCTGAAAATGTACGCCGACCTGGGCATCGGCCGGATGGTGATCGGCACCGAGGCGATTCGCAACCCGAAAATGGTCCGAGACGCCTGCCGGGCGCTGCCCGGGATGATCGTTGTGGGCATCGATGCCAAAGACGGCCGGGTGGCCATCGAAGGGTGGACCGAAACCACCTCTGTTACGGCAGTGGATCTGGCCCACCGGTTCGAAGACGACGGCGTGGCGGCCATCAACTTTACCGATATCCGCCGGGATGGAATGCAGACCGGACCGAACATCGAGGAAACCCGCCGCCTGGCAGAGGCGATTCGGATTCCGGTGGTCGCATCCGGCGGCGTTTCTTGCATCGAGGACATTGGACGCCTCCTTGCCCTGGAGTCGGTCGGCGTTTCCGGCGTGATCACGGGAAGGGCGCTCTACAGCGGCACCCTCGACCTGAAGGAAGCGATCCGGGTCGCATCCGGCCATTGAGCGGCTTGCCTCGGATGTGCCTCCCCTGGATCGACCGCAGGGGTCATCCACATTACCGAAGGCATCCAAAACGGGGCAAAACCCCTGCGGCGGCGCACCGCGCTGACGGGACCCCTTTTTGCTCCACGGGGCGTCCGTTTTCCCGATTCCCGGTCGACACGGCAGCAGCGGCGCAATTCAACGATGAGGTCGGTCAATCACCCAAATAGGCCTTGACATCACAACCAAAATCAATAACCTTATACGTTTATCGATTGATTTTAATTTGCTTTACGGGTGCGAACCGAAAGATGCCTTGTATGTCGATCCCCTGTGCGTTTTTCCATCGCATGCACCGAGATTTTTTCGGATCCCCGAAAAGTTGGCATCCCAGTTAACCCCCATTTTTTGACGGACCGTCTGTCCATCAAAACGACACGGGGAGGGGGCTCTTTTTGGCCGGCTACATTCCTGAAGAAAAAATCTCGGAAATCAGAGCTGCTGCGGATATCGTAGACGTCGTATCGGAATCCGTGCTGCTCAAGAAGTCGGGAAGAAACTACCTCGGCCTCTGCCCCTTTCATTCCGAGAAAACCCCCTCATTCAGCGTCAATCGCGACAAGCAGATCTTCTATTGTTTCGGCTGCGGGGCCGGGGGAAATGTGTTTACGTTTTTGATGCAGCACGATGGTCTGGCGTTTCCGGAAGCAGTGCAACGGCTGGCCCGGCAATATGGCATCGAGATGCCCGCGCCAGGCGATTCGCCGGAACAGCGGCGCCGTTACAGCGAACGGGAACAGATTCTGGCCATCAACCGGCATGCGGCGAGTTTTTTTCAGGCGTCGCTCCGTCGGCCGGGGCTCGGTGATCGGGCCCTTGAATACCTGAACCGGCGGCAACTGCCCCCGGAAATCCAGGAGGCGTTTCAAATCGGCTTTGCACCGGCCGGGTGGGACCATCTGGTCTCCTTTCTGAGACAGAAACGGATTTCGCCGAAGCTGGCCGAAAAAGCGGGGCTGATCGTTCCGCGAAAGAGCGGCGACGGCTACTATGACCGGTTCCGGGATCGGGTGGTTTTCCCGATCCATGATCTGAGCGGCCGGGTGGTCGGCTTCGGCGGGCGGGTGTTGGATGATGCCCTCCCCAAGTACCTGAATTCACCGGAAAGTCCCGTATATCACAAAAGTCGTTCGCTTTATGGGATCCATCAGGCCCGAAATTTCTGCCGCCAGTCGAACACCGTATTTGTCGTGGAAGGCTACTTTGACGCCATCACCCTCTATCACCACGGAGTCCAAAATACAGTGGCGACCCTGGGCACTTCCCTGACCGCGGAGCACGCTCGAATGCTGCGCGGCTTTGTCGGCGAAACCGGCAAGGTGTTGTTGGTCTACGATTCGGATCAGGCCGGAATCCGCGCCGCGGAACGAAGCGTTCAGGTGTTTGACAAAGAATTTGTAGATGCCCAGATTATGGTCCTTCCGTCCGGGCACGACCCGGACTCCTTTGTTTGCGAGCACGGGGCGGATTCGTTTCTCCATCTGGCGGAATCGGCGCTGGGGGTAATCGATTTTTTGATCGAATCGGCATTGAAAAAGCACGGCCTTTCGGTGGAGGGAAGGGTTCGCATCGTGGCAGAGATGGCCGGGCCCCTGGCGATGATCTCCGATCCGGTGAAGCGTTCTCTTTACAGCCGGGAACTGTCCGAGCGGCTCGGCATCGAGGAGGCCGCCGTGCTCGAAAAGGTTCGTCAGGCCGGGGAACAGAAAAACCGGGCTGCGGTGTCGCCCGAGAAGGCCGTCCGGCAGGGTTCTGCCCAGAGCCGTCTGGAAAGAAAGATCGTGGCGATGATGCTTCATTTTCCAGACATTCTCGACGAAATCGAACATCGCCGGGCTCTGGAGCTGTTCCAGGACCCGACTCTCAAAAAGATCGGCCAGTATGTGCTCTCTCGCAAAGGTGAACCGGTCCGGGTCTCGGAGGTCATGGAGGCAGTCGAGGGCAGCCAGCAGACGGTGGCCGCGCTCGCCATGGAAGAAGAGCCCTGGAATCGGAAATCCGGGGTCAAGTTGATCGCCCAGTTTATGAGGGTTGGGGCAGGATATCGCAAGGATCCCCTGACCGAAGAAATCCGTGCGGCTGAAGAGGGCAGCGACGAAGCTTCCCTGGAGCGGCTGCTCACTGAAAAATACAGGCAGGCCGTCCGAAGAGAAAAGGAAAAAATGTCGCTTCTCAAAGACGGGTAGACCTTTACGAACTGCATCGGCGAGTGCATCGCCCGCAGCGCGCCGTTTCCTTGGCGGCTTCGGCGCGTCGGCGAATCGCTGCAGGCTGTGGTCAATTCCTGTAAACCGGAACGTCGTCAGATACAGGAGGTTCAGACGTATGGCAAAGAAGGCCGCGCAAAAGACGAAAAAAGCCGATTCCCTTGACAAGAAGGTGCTCAAGGCGCTGACGACCAAGGGGAAAAAGCGTGGATTTCTGACATATGAAGAGATCAACAAAGTCCTACCGGAAGATGAAACCTCCGCCGAGGCCATTGACGAAGCACTGATATACTTCGAAGAGATGAACATCGAGGTAATCGACAAGGGCAAGCTCAAGGAAATCGAGACCGCGAAGAAAAGCCGTGAACGGAAGACCGGCGAGACCTCCGTTGCAGATTTCGGCAGCGTCACCGATCCGGTCAAGATGTACCTCAGGGAGATGGGGCTGGTGACGCTCCTGAGCCGTGAGGGAGAGGTGGAGATCGCCAAGAAGATCGAGACGGGAGAACAGGAGGTTCTCAAGGCCCTGCTGGAGACCACCACCGGCGCCGAGGCGATTCTCCTGCTCGGCGAGAGGATCGAAAACGGGGCGCTGCGCCCCAAGCACGTTCTGCGGGATCTGGATGAGGGCGACACATACGTGGACGAGGTTTTCCAGATCGAGAGCTTCCTGAGCACGATCCGGCAGATTCGCGCAATCCACGAGGAGAACCGGGAATTCCGGGAGAAACTGTTCACCGCCAAGCTGGCGGCCGACGAGAAGCGGCGTATACGCCGCAGCATTGCGCGGCGCAATACGAAAATATTCAATTTTCTCAAGGACTGGCGGCTCGAGGGAAGCGTCATCGAGGAAATCGAGCAGGAGATCCGGAACCAGATCGCCTGGTTCGACATGATGAACCAGAAGATCGCCTCCTGTGCCGATCGGGTGGGCGTCACCCTGACCGACATGAGGGCGGAGGCGACCAGCGAGAAGAAATTCGTCAAATGGATCCGGTCGCGATGCAGCATGAAAGTGGCCGACATCGCGGCCGTATATTCCGAGTTTCGAAAAAGCCAGATCGCCGTCGCCGAAAGGGAGATCATGCTCAAGGCCAAGAACCGGTCCTTGAAGCGGATCATGGCCGACGTGGACCTTGGCCACATGCGGGCCAAAAATGCCAAGGGCGAACTGATCAAGGCAAATCTTCGCCTGGTGGTGAGCATTGCCAAAAAATACACCAACCGGGGGCTTCAATTCCTGGATCTCATCCAGGAGGGCAACATCGGGTTGATGAAGGCCGTCGATAAATTCGAGTACAGAAGGGGCTATAAGTTCAGCACCTACGCCACCTGGTGGATCCGACAGGCGATCACACGGGCCATTGCCGATCAGGCGCGGACCATTCGGATACCGGTGCACATGATCGAGACGATCAACAAGCTGATCCGCACATCGCGCTATCTCGTCCAGGAGCTCGGGCGGGAGCCGACGCCCGAGGAGATCGCCGAGAAGATGGAAATTCCCCTGGAAAAGGTTCGCAAAGTGCTCAAGATTGCCCGGGAGCCGATCTCCCTGGAAACCCCCATTGGAGAAGAAGAAGACAGCCACCTGGGCGATTTCATCGAGGACAAGAAATTCATGCTTCCATCGGATGCGGCGGTGAGTTTCAATTTGGCCGAGCAGACCCGAAAGGTTCTGGCGACATTGACCCCTCGGGAGGAAAAGGTGCTGCGGATGCGATTCGGCATCGGTGAAAAGGCGGACCACACGCTGGAGGAGGTCGGGCAGGATTTTGCGGTCACCCGGGAGCGGATCCGTCAGATCGAGGCAAAGGCGCTTCGCAAGCTTCGCCACCCCACCCGGAGCCGGAAGCTCAAGAGCTTTATCGACAACTGATCGCCGCCGGACTTCGATTGGCCAAAGCCTTTCGGCGGGAGGTGCCGGCGGAAAATTGCTCGGCGGCAAAGCGGGGCCAGTCATCGTTCATGACCGGGCTGCAAGGCGCTGAACCGCGACAAGGGCCTCAACCGGACTCTTGACAAACGGCAAACAGGCAGTTACTGAACCGAAGCTTTCCGGGGGAAGGGCCTCCCGGAGCAGACCGTCTCTGCTGAGACGTTGCGTTGCGGGTTGAGGGCCCATAGCTCAGCTGGCAGAGCCACCGGCTCATAACCGGTAGGTCCCTGGTTCGATCCCAGGTGGGCCCACCACACTTTCAGAGCTCTTCCGTTCCGCGGCGTGACGAAGATCATGCACGCGATCGGGTCAGGATCGGAAAGGAGACACGCCGCCATGAGGGGAGAAATGCCGGTGCGAAAGGCACCCGGGTCCCTGCAAACAAACCGGGCGCGATCAGCTGAGGCGTGGGCATACCACGCCTTTTTTTCGTTCAGGGGTCTGCCGCCATACCCCGGCGCCCCGGCCCCCAAGCCGATGGAGAGGAGCCGATGACGACCGCGACGCCAACCGTCGGCGACATCATGCGCCTTCTGGAAAACATCGCCCCGGGGAAACTTGCCGAGGACTGGGACAATCCGGGCCTTCAGGTGGGATCCGGAAACTGGCCGGTGAAGAAAATCTGGGTTTCTCTGGATCCTCTGCCAGAGGTGGTCGACGCGGCATGTGCCGACGGTGCGGACTTGCTGGTAACCCACCATCCCCTCATTTTCCGTCCCTTGCACCGGGTTGATGCGGCAACGCCGGTGGGCGCGATGGTGGAGGCGGCGTTGGCAGCCAAAATGGCCATCGTTGCCGCCCACACGAACCTGGACGCTGCGCGAGGCGGCCTCAACGATTTGCTGGCGGAACAGATCGGAATGACCGGACTCGTCTCCCTGACCCCCCCGGGCCAAAGCCATCGCCTCAAGCTGGTCGTGTTCGTTCCCCCCGAGGCGGAGCGGGACATTGTCCGCGTGCTGTCCCAAACCCGGGCCGGCCGTATCGGCCGGTATTCGGGATGTTCCTTTCGCAGCCGCGGCCTGGGCAGCTTTCGGGCTGAAGAGGGCGCCCGACCCAGCGCCGGCGCTGTGGGGGAAACCGTCCAGGTCGAAGAAGTTCGGATCGAAACCCTGATCCGCGAAAACGACCTCGGCGAGGTGATCCACCGTCTCCGGGCGGCGCACCCCTATGAAGAGATGGCCTACGATATTTACCCCCTTGCGCCGGAACCGGGCGCCCTCGGCATCGGCAGAGTCGGAAAATTGTCGGAACCCTGCCGCATCGCGGACCTGGCCCGGCGGGTGAAGGAAAAGCTGGCGCTGCCTTTCATCCGGGTCGTCGGAAACCTGGAAATGAACGTCGAAACGGTCGCCGTTTGCACGGGCAGCGGTTCGTCTTTGATCAAGGCGTTCATGACATCGGGAGCCGATGTCTTTGTCAGCGGCGATTTGCGCTATCATGATGCGCGCGACGCGGAGATGGCCGGCAAAGGGCTCCTCGACATCGGTCATTTCGGTTCGGAGCATTTGATGATCGAGGCCATGGCCGAGGCGATGCGGCAGCTGCTGGTCGCAGAAGGACTGTCGGCGACTGTCGAAGCATGCAGGATGGAAAAAGAACCGTTTCAACTCGTGTAACCGAAACGCAGCCGATGTCGAGCGGCCCGTCTATGTCGATCCGGATGGCGGTCGCCCGGAGAGGGGCGACCCGGAGGCGATTCGGATACGGATGCACCGGTAATGGGAGAGAAAAAGTGACTGGTTCTTACCGGGCCTCCGATCTGAGAATTCCTAACCAATGACGTGGGTGGAAGTATGGCACCGATTACAAAAGAGCAGATCGAAATCTTGGTGGAACTTCAAACGATCGAGACCGAACGATTTCAACTGCAAAGGCGTTTGGAGAAAGAGCCCGACAAGTTGAGGATCCTGGACGAGGATCTCGCGGCTCGGGGCGGCGTGCTGGAAGCCGAAGAAATGGGCCTGGCCGATCTGAAAAAGGATTACCGAACCTGCGAGGCCGATCTGCAGATCAACGGCGAGCGAATCAAGAAGCTCCAGGAGCGCCTTCGCTCGGTGAAAACCAATCGAGAGTACCAGGCGACCCTGAAGGAGATCGATGATCTGAAGGCGAAAAACTCTGCAATCGAGGATCGGATGATCGAGGCCCTCGACCGGCTCGAAGATTCGGACCGGCAGATGACGGAGAAAAAGGCGGAGTTGGACCGCTTCGCAGCGCAAACCCGAGAAGAAAAGGCGGTGATCGAACAGGAGATTGCCGAGGCCCGGGCGCGGCTGGAGGTGTTGGAGGAGCAGCGGAAGCAGACCGCCGGCGGTCTTGATGCGGGGTTGATGAGGACGTATCAGCGGATCCGAGCCCGGGGGGTTACCGTGGCCATCGCCCCGGTTGTCAGCGCCGTCTGCCAGGGGTGCAACATGAACATTCCGCCGCAGATGTTCAACGAACTGCAGCGGTTCGACAGCTTGAAATTGTGCCCTTTCTGTGAAAGAATTATCT
>JASFPT010000006.1:0-40324 GCA_050115795.1 Desulfobacterales bacterium | reverse complement strand
GCCCATGGCCAAGATGACGGTGGCCGATCCGGTCACGATGTCTCCGCCGGCCCAAACGCCTTTTTTGCTGGTCTTGCCGGTTTTCGGATCGGTGACGATGTACCCCCAGTTGTTGAGCTGGAGTCCCTCGGTGGATTGCGTCAGCAGGGGGTTTGCACCGGCGCCCACGGCGATGATCGCCAGGTCGCATTCGAGCTTGAATTCGCTGCCCTTGATCGGGATCGGCCGACGGCGTCCGGAATCGTCGGGTTCTCCCAGCTCCATCTGGAGGCATTCCATGCCGGTCAACCGGCCCTTGTCGTCTCCAAAAAATCGGATCGGGTTGGTGAGGAAATGGAATTCCACCCCTTCTTGCTCGGCATGGTGAACTTCGGCGGCTCGGGCGGGGACTTCTTCCCGGGATCGGCGATAAACGATCCGGGACTTTTCGGCCCCCAGGCGAAGGGCGGTTCGGGCCGAGTCCATGGCCACGTTGCCGGCGCCGATGGTGACCACGTTTCTCCCCTTGATGATCGGCGTGTCGTATTTCGGGAAAAGATAGGCTTTCATCAGATTGGAGCGGGTCAGATACTCATTGGCCGAATAAATGCCGATCAGGTTTTCGCCGGGGATGTTCAAAAACCGGGGAAGGCCCGCGCCCACGCCCAGAAAGACCGCATCGTAGCCCTGCTCGAAAAGCTCATCGATGCTCACCGTGCGTCCCACCACCTGGTTGGTCTCCAGGTTGACCCCCTGGCGGACCAGAAAGTTGACCTCCTGGCCCACGATCTCTTTGGGAAGACGAAATTCGGGAATGCCGTAGATCAGCACGCCGCCAGGCAGGTGAAAGGCCTCGAACACGGTCACGTCATGGCCTTTTTTGATCAGGTCGCCGGCCACGGTCAGCCCGGAGGGGCCTGATCCGACCACCGCCACCTTCTTGCCGGTGGGCTCTTCTTTGGGCGGAAGCTGGCCGGTACCGTGATGGCGCTCCCAGTCGGAGGCAAACCGCTCCAGATTGCCGATCGCCACCGGGTCGTCCTTTTTGCCGACGATGCATCGGCCTTCACACTGCAGCTCCTGGGGGCAGACGCGCCCGCAGACAGCGGGAAGCGCGTTTTTCTCCCATAGCTTTCGGCAGGCCCCGGTAAAATCCCCTTCCTTGATCAATGCGATAAAGCTCGGAATATCGACGCTGACCGGGCAGCCTTCCACGCAGGAAGGCTTTTTGCACTGAAGGCATCGGCTCGCCTCGAGCTTTGCCGTCTCTTCGTCGTACCCGAAGGGCACCTCGTCAAAATTTTTGGCCCGCACCATTGGTTCCTGTTCCGGCATCGGCTGGCGGGGCGTCTTTTTCTTTTTCTCCGGTTTTTCCGCCATTTTTTTCCTCCGTAATAAAATCGCCGCCGCGATTTTATAAAGGTTCCGCATTCCGCGAAACCATTGCGCTAAGGGTATTCAAGCCTCGTCGCTGCAGAATCGCCCCTGGCCCCCTCGTCGTCGCTGACGAAGCTCGCGTCCACGGGTTCTGCGCGCCGGATTCATCGTGATTCCCCGATCAGGCCTGCTCCAGGGTGCAGAATTCCTCGTAGCACCGTTTTTCATGCTCACAGTAAGCCTGAAGCCGCGCCATCAGTTCGTCGTAGTCGACCTGATGGCCGTCGAATTCCGGACCGTCCACGCACGCGAATTTGGTCTTCCCGCCGATGGTCACCCGGCATCCGCCGCACATGCCGGTGCCGTCGACCATGATCGGATTGAGGCTGACCAGGGTGGGGACGTCGAATTCCTTGGTGACCAGGGAGGCGAACTTCATCATCGGGACCGGGCCAATGAGCACCGCCTGGTCCACCTTCTCGTTTTGGCAGACCTCTTTGAGCACGTCGGTGACAAATCCGTGGTGGCCGTAGGAGCCGTCGTCAGTGCAGATGCGAAGGTCGCTGGAAGCGGCCCGCATCTGGTCTTCCAAAATGAGCAGGTCCTTGCTGCGGGCACCGATGATGGCGATGACGTGGTTGCCGGCTTCTTTCATGGCCCGGGTGATCGGATGAAGAACCGCTATTCCAGTGCCGCCGCCCACGCAGACCACCGTTCCCACTTTTTCGACGTGGGTCGGTTTGCCCAGGGGGCCGATGACGTCCTGGTAGCCGTCGCCCACCTGCAGGGTCTTGAACAGGGCGGTCGATTTGCCCACCACCATATAGATAATGGTGATCGTCCCCTTCTCGGGATCGGTATCCGCCATGGTCAGGGGAATCCGCTCCCCGGTCTCGTTGGCCTTGAGAATCACAAACTGGCCGGGCTTGGCCTTGGCGGCGATCAGCGGGGCCTCGATCTCGTTGAGGATCACCGTCCCTTGGGACATTTCCTCCCGTCTGACGATTTTGAACATGAGAACCTCCAACCGGTAGATCTATTCTGGTTAGCGCCGGCGATCGGTGCACCGGCGGTGGATACAAACAGGAAACAATCCTTCTAGTTTTTCGCATATACTCATTATGAAATCAAGCCGAAAATCGGCACGATCTTGCGTCAATCCGACAACTGCGGATCGTTTATGCGATAGAGGCGGCTGGCGTTCTGATACGTCGATAGGGCCAGTCTTTCCGGTGCTTCACCCCGCACCTGAGCCAGCATCAGCAGCACCGAGCGCACAAAGGCCGGTTCGTTTCGGCGGAACTTGTTTCGCTCCGGGGATGGCACCAGGTAAGGGGCGTCGGTTTCGACCAGGAGCCGGTCTTCCGGGATTCGGGGGACCAATTTGCGCAATGGGGCGCCGCGCTGTTTCATGGTGACGATGCCGGTCACCCCGATGCAAAGGCCCAGTTCGAGATAGACGTCCAGTTCATCGGCGGTGCCGGAAAAACAGTGCACGACGCCGGTTCTTCCGGCCGAAAAATCGGACCGGAGAATTTGGATCAGGCGTCCGCCGCTGTCACGTTCATGGAGGACCACCGGCAGGTTGAGGCTTTCCGAGACGGCCAGCTGCCGGACGAACCATCGTTCCTGAACGTCGGGCGGGCTGTACATCCGGTTGAAATCGAGCCCGATCTCGCCCCAGGCGCCCACCGATGGATGAGCCGCAAGGTCGGCCAGCTCGGTCAGGGCAGCCTCCGAACAGGAGTTGGCGTCATGGGGGTGGAACCCCACCGTTGCCGTGACCCCCGGGGTATCTTGTGCGATTTGAACCGCCCGAAAAGAGGTCTCCCGGTCGACGCCGACGGTGGCGACCCGGTCAACGCCGTGGCGGGCGGCGTTTTCCATGACACGGTCCAGGTCCTCTGAAAAGGCCTTGTCGTCCAGGTGGCAGTGGCTGTCGAAAAGGTGCATGGTTGGAAAATATCGGCACCGGCCGCGATCGTCAAGGCCGGCACGATTCCCACAGTTCCAGATCAAACGGCGCTCTTCGGGAGGGGCATTTTTCTCTGCGGCAGACCTGGCAGCTTCGGAAGTCTTTTTCGGTGGGGAAACGGATTCCGGAGATGGATTTGACCGGCGTCATCAGGAACACGTCGGAAAGCTGCACGCCGATGGCGGCCTCTACATCTCCAAGCAGGGAAAACAGAAGGGTCTGCTGTTCGATGGGCCAGATGTCCAGATCTCCGGAGCCGGGGCTCATGGCCGCCGTTTTTCCCAGGCGAAACCGTTCGGCCAGCGTATTGATCAGGTGACGGCGGGCAAAGGTCAGCAGATCGGTCTTGATCTCCTCCCACCAGAACGCCTCGAGGAAGTCCTCCTTTTCGAACACGACTGCGTCGACCTCGCTGCCGCAGGTGGCAACGAAGGGGAACACCCGGTCTGGCTTTTCGAGGTTGATCCGCAGCGCGCGGGAGGAAAAGATGATGCCGTCGATGGCCACGGTATCGCTGCTTTTCTGCTCGATGTAGCACTCTCGATACACGGCCTTGGGTCTGGCGGTCTTTTCCGCCAGGCGGATGAGTTTTTCCAGAGCCCGGGCGTCTGCGCTTTCCGGCGCCAGGCACATCCGCTCGCCGAGCGAAGCCGCATCGAGCGAAAAAGGGATGTCGCTTAAAATTTCCACGCCGATATTCCCCCTGGGCCGACGAACGGGTTGGCCGGGACCGCCATCGGAATTCGCTCGAATCGGGAGCCGATTTCCCCGGGCGTCCAAACCCTTGAATCAGGCGGCGAAGCCGCCATTGATAAAATCGCGCAGCGATTTTATTTCCAGTGGGCCGCCATCCGGTCCAGTTCCTTGACCCGCTCCTCGGGCAGCGGCGCCGGTTCGTGCTCCATTGACTCCAATGTGATCTGGCGAAGGCGTTCTTCGAACCGGCGGCCCCCCTCCTGAAGCCATTTCTGATAGTTGGACCGTTCGAACAGGCTCGAGTACCACACGTCGGCAAAATGATCGAAGGTGTGATCGTCGGTCAGGAACTGTCCGCCCGGGCCGATCCGGTCGATCACGTCCACGGCCAGGGACTCTTCGTCGACCCGGATTCCTCGAATATACTGGTTGATCATGGAAATGATTTCGTGGACCAGCACCGTGCAGGCGGGTGAAACCAGAGACCCGTGGTCGAGCAGGCCGCAGTCGTGAACGAGGTTGGCGCCGCTGAAGATGGAAGTCTGCAGGGAAAAGGTTGCTTCGGCGGCGGCCTGGGCGTCGGGCAGCTTGGCATCGGAGCACCCGGCCGTCCCGAAGGAGGGAAGTTTGTAGTATCGGGCCATCTGGGCCATGGCCGAGGCCATCAGGCTCATTTCCGGGGCCCCGTAGGAGAAAATCATGGTCCGCATGTCCATGATCGTGGCAAGAGCTCCGAAGATGAACGGGGCGCCGGCCCGGATGAGCTGGGAGATCACAAGTCCGCTGAGGGACTCGGCGATGCCCTGTACGATGGTGCCGGCGAAGGTGGCCGGCCCGGTGCTTCCGGCCTGGGGGGCGCCGAAGTAGATGTGGGGGATCCCGTTTTCGGCGCAGAACACCACCTTCTCCACCACCTCGTCGGAATGGACCAGCGGAGAAATCGGATCGGCCAGCATCACAATCGTGGGCGCCTTGGCGAACTTTTTCTCCGAGCCGGCGATCACAACCGCCATTTCGTAGATGTCTTTGAGACTGTTGGTGTCCTTGCAGCAGAAGACCATCGGCTTTTCACAGTGGGCCATGGCCTCTTTCATGACCGCCCGGTCGGCCAGGTCGGGGTCGACGTCGTCGGCCAGGCCGAAGGTCATCCCCCACGCATAGTTGGGCAACCCGTCGAGAAGGGCGGCGGTGGTCCGGCAGTCTTGGATGGTAAACCGCCTTCGCTCATCGGTGAACGGGTCCAGGTAATCGAGGCAGTCGAGGCTGGGGCCCATCCAGCTTTTGTTTCCCCGAAGCACCACCGAGCGCCGGCCCCCGCGATTGCAGAGCACGATGTTGGATGGGGCGCTTTCAAGGGCCGATTGGACCATGACCGGGGGGATTCGCACCCGGTTGTCGTCGACTTTCGCGCCGGCGTCGGCCAGCAGCTCCAGCACGCGGGGATGGGTGACCTTGACTCCTGTCCGGTTCAGCACCTCCAAGGTGGCCTCATGGACCTGTTCGACCTCTTTGGGGCGAAACGCTTTCAACCTCGGTTTGGCTTTTTCACGAACGCGGTCCGGCATCGTATCCTCTCCTTATCTTTCCAGTCCCATGGCGTCGGCCACGATTTCGGCGATGTCCCGGTCCTCAATATCGCTGCTGCAGGCGGCAAGGCCGTCCTCGAGCATGGTCATGCAAAAGGGGCAGGCGGTGGCGATCAGGGTCGGGCCGCTGTTTCCCACGCCTAGCGCATCTGCGGCCTGGGCCACCCGGCGGTCGTTGACACGGTGTCCGGATTCCTCTTCGATCCAGGTCAGCCCGCCCCCGGCGCCGCAACACATTCCCATCTCCCGGTTTCGCTCCATTTCCAGCGTCTTGAGCCCCGGAACGTTGCTCAAGATCTGTCTGGGGGGCTCGAAGATCCGGTTGTGCCGCCCGAGGTAGCACGAATCGTGATAGACGGCGGTAGCCTCCACGGCCCGGGTCAACTGGATTTTCCCCGCCTCGAGCAGACCTGCGATCAATTCGGTGTGGTGGGTCACCTCGTAGCTTCCCCCGAAGTCGGGATACTCTTTGGAAAAGGTGTTGTAGCAGTGGGGGCAGAGGGTCAGAATCCGTGTGACCCCGTATTCGGCCAGAAGCGCTACATTGGCTTCGGCCTGCATCTGGAACAGATACTCGTGGCCCATGCGGCGGACCGGATCGCCGGTGCAGCGCTCCTCTTCTCCGAGAACCGCAAAAGAGACGCCCGCCGCGTTCAAGACGCTCACCAGGCTTCTGGCGATTTTCTGGTTCCGGGGGTCGAAGGCCGCCGAGCATCCGACCCAGAACAGGTAGTCGACGGGGTCGCCGGCTGCGGCCGCCTCCGCCATGGTTTTCACCGCCAGCCCCCTGGCCCATTCCATCCTGGCGGTGGGATGTTCGTTCCAGGGGTTGCCGCGCTTTTCGGTGCCGGCAAACACCTCCGCAAAGGTTTCCGGATAGGCGTCTTCGATCATGACCCGGCACCTTCGAAGCTCCAGGATCTTGTTGAGCGGATCGATGCCGACCGGGCAGGCCTCCACGCAGGCCATGCAGGTGGTGCAGGCCTCCACCGCTTCGGCACCGATGAACGATTCCAGGATCGGCTTCGGTTCGGGCGGAGCCGAAAACGGCGGATGTTCGGCGGCGATCTGCCGGCGAAGCCCCAAAACGATCTCCCGGGGGGAGAGCACCTTG
Organism: Desulfobacterales bacterium; assembly: GCA_050115795.1. Lineage (GTDB taxonomy): Bacteria > Desulfobacterota > Desulfobacteria > Desulfobacterales > CAFBRK01 > JAIPEL01. Next base: position 33,597 of record JASFPT010000006.1, on the reverse strand, counting down.
CCGGCGATAGCTGCCGGGCAGTTGAGTTCGCACCGGCCGCATTCGGTGCAGCTGGCGGCATCGAGCAGGTCCTTGCGCGACAGGTCGGCGATCTTCTCGGCGCCCAAAATCTCATCGCGTTCAAACGCGCCCTCCACGTCCAACGGCGACAGCCGGCCCCGGGGGCGAAGGTCCTTGAAAAAGAGGTTGGCCGCCGCCGTGAGCAGGTGCGCCGGCTTGCCGGAAAAGGGGAGGTAGGCGATCGCGGCAAGGGCGAAAATGCCGTGCACCCACCAGAGCCCGAAATGCCAGGCCTTGAGGGATTCGGTGTCGGCGCCGGTCCACAGTCCGGCAAGGGCTGAGCCCACCGGCGACCACTGCGGGCTGTAGCCGAGATGGCCGGAGGTGGCCGCCAGGCGAAGGCCTTCCACGGCAAAGCCGGTGAGTGCGATCAGCAGCAGCCAGACGGGAAGCAGCAGATCGGAGCGTTGCCGCTTGAGCTGGGCAGGCCGCAGCAGATAGCGCCGGACCAGCGCCACGGCCAGCCCTGCCACCAGGAGGGCGCCGAACAGATCCAGGATCAGTTCGGTGCCGAGGAAAAACGATCCGACCCAGATGCCCCGTTCCATCCCCAGGATCTTTTGAAACAGGTCGTATTCCACGGCAACGATCACCGTCCCGATAAAGAGGGCAACCATCCCCCACATGATCGAGAGGTGCATGACCCCGGCCAGGCCGTGGCGGCGCAGTACGGTGCGGTTGGACGCGATGTCGGCCAGGGCCTGGCCGATACGAGCGATCCAGTCGGTGCCGGACAGGGGCACTTTCCTGCCCTTTGTGATGCGTCGGACGCAAAGGAAGATCCCGTATCCGAAAAGCCCCAGGGCCGTTGCGGCCATCAGGTAAAAAACGATCTCACCGGCCGTTGGAATGTTCCAGAGGATTTCTCGACTGACCATGGACGTCTCCTGTTGCGGCCCTCGCCGTTTGCGGGGTTGACGAGCGAATCCCAATCGCTGCGATACCCTGCGGTGAAGGATTTCCTGCAGCGCCCCGTCGCCCCGGCAGCGCTGGTGCCCCGGCGGCGCGCTGAAGGGAGGGATCAACCCGGGTGCTTCGGGACAAAAACCGCTTTTAGGGTTGACAACACCAATACACCAACATAATAACACTGATCAACAATAAATTTAAAACCAATATATCGGCGCCATGACGGACAACGGAATCTACACCGAGCTGAAAAAACGGATCGTTCTCCTCGATTTCGAGCCCGGGCAGGTCCTCCGGGAAAAGGATCTCATCGAAGAGTTCGGCGTGAGCCGGACCCCGGTCCGGGAGGCGCTGATTCGCCTCGAGACCGAAGGGCTGGTCCGAATCGTGCCCAACCAGGGGACGTTCGTCTCGGAGGTGAGCTTCATGCAGCTGCGGGACGTCTTCGAGATCCGCTCGTTCCTGGTCCGGCTCGCCGGCCAGCTGGCCGCAGCCCGAATCACCGAAGACGAGCTGAAACAGATCAAGACCCGGGTCGGGCGGATGAAAAAAGAGCAAAACGCCAAGACCCTTATGCACCTGGATTCCGAGCTGCACGACCTGATCAATCGCGCAACGAAAAACGAGGTGCTCGTCCGGATCCTGGGGATGCTCCGGGACCAGGCCGTGCGCATCTGGAAGTTTTCCCATTCCGAAGATGCTTACTGGAGCGGGCTCCACAAGGAGTTCGAGACCCTGGTGGACGCGCTTCAGCGGCGGGACGAAGAGGCGTGCGGCCGCCTTCTGGAAAACCACACCAAGCGATTCAACGACTACATCCGCAGCCAATTTTCCTGGTAGGAGCGATGGCCGGCAGGGGCGGTCCCCGTGCGCCGGCAGGGGCCTTCCATCCGGGAAAAAGTAAAACGGGAAAATCTTTCCAAAACTCAGATCGGCAAACCCAAAACAGAGCGAAGTTCAGGGAAGGAGCATCATCATGCGTACGTTACCGGAAAAGGCGAAGGTGATCATCATCGGGGCCGGCATTGTGGGCAACTCGGTTTCCTACCATCTGGCGAAAAAAGGCTGGAAGGACATGGTGATGGTCGACAAGGGGCCGCTGCCCAACCCGGGCGGTTCCACCGGCCACGCCTCGAATTTCATCTTTCCGGTCGACCACGGCAAGGCCATGACCCAGATCACCCGCGACAGCCAGGAGCAGTACAAGGAGATGGGGGTGCACCGGGAGTGCGGCGGCATCGAACTGGCCCAGACCCAGGAGCGGTGGGAAGAGCTAAAGCGCCGCGTGGCCTCGGCCAAGTGCTGGGGCATCGAGGCCGAACTGCTCGACCCGGACGGCGTGCTCAAGCTCTTTCCCTGGGTCAACAGGGAAAAGATCCTGGGCGGATTTTACACCCCCTCTGTCGGGGTGGTCGACTCGCTTCGGGCCGGCACCATCATGCGGGAAAAGGCCCAGGAAATGGGTGCGCTGGAGGTGTTTGCCAACACCGAGGTGCTCGGCATCGACGTGGAAAACGGCCGTGTCAAGGCGGTGGAAACCACCCGGGGCCGGATCGAGGTCGAAACGGTTATCGTGGCCTGCGGAGTCTGGAGCCCGCGCATCGCCGAGATGGCCGGCGCCTCCATTCCCCTGGCGCCGGTGGCTCACCAGATGATCGACGCCGGCCCGGTGCCCCAGTTCGCCGAGGCCAAGGGCGAAATCGAATACCCGATCCTGCGGGACATGAGCACGCTGATGTACGAACGCCAGGCGGCGGCGAACCTGGAGATCGGCTCCTATGCCCACCGGCCGATTCTCTACGACCCCGACGAGATCCCTTCCATCGAAGAAGCCAAGCTGTCTCCGACGGAGATGCCGTTTACCAAGGAGGATTTCGATCCCCAGCTGGAAGACGCCCTGGAGCTGCTGCCCGAGATGCTCGACAACGACCAGGTGGAGATTCAGTACGCCATCAACGGACTGATTTCCCTGACCCCGGACGCCGGCCCGGTAATCGGCGAAACGCCGGAAGTCAAGGGGCTCTGGTCGGTTGCGGCCGTCTGGATCAAGGAGGGCCCCGGCATCGGGCGCATGGTGGCCGAGTGGATGACCGACGGCGCTTCGGAGATCGACCCCAACGAGGTCGACATCGCCCGCTTCTATCCCTATGCCCGGACCAAAAGCCACGTCTGGGCCCGGGCTTCTGAGGGCTTCAACAAGACCTACGGCATCGTCCACCCCTCCGAGCAGTGGGCTTCGTCGCGTAATGTCCGGCTCAGCCCTTTCCATGCCCGGACCCAGGAACTGGGGGCCGTCTACTTTGAAACCGCCGGATGGGAGCGGCCCCAGTGGTACGAATCGAACCAGAAGCTGCTGGAAGAGTTCAAGGACCGGATCAACAACCGGCCCAACGAATGGGACGCCCGGTGGTGGTCGCCCATCATCAACGCCGAGCACCTGGCCATGCGCGACCGGGTGGCCATGATCGACCTGAGCGCCCTTGCCGTCTTCGACGTGTCGGGCCCCGGCGCGCTGGACTACATCCAGCGCCTGGCCGTCTCCCAGATGGACGTGGCGCCCGGAAAGGCGGTCTACACCCTGCTGCTCAACCCCCGAGGCGGCATCCGGTCCGACCTGATGATCGCCCGCCTGGCCCCGGACCGGTTTCGGATCACGACCGGCGGCGGACACGGGGGCGTCGACAAAAAGTGGTTCTGCGACAACCTGCCCGAGGACGGTTCGGTGCAGCTCTGCGACCAGACCTCGGCACTGTGCACCCTGGGGCTGTGGGGGCCTTCTGCCCGGGATCTGCTGGCCGCCGTCACCGACGACGACGTCTCCGATGCGGGCTTTCCCTTTGCCACGGCCAAGCGGCTGCGCATCAACGAGATCGAGGTCTGGGCGCTTCGCATCTCCTACGTCGGCGAACTGGGCTGGGAGATCTACGCCCCCTTCGAGCAGGGCCAGCGCCTCTGGGACATCTGCTGGGAGGCCGGCCAGAAATTCGGTGTCGTCCCCGCCGGCATCGGCGTCTACGGCACCACCGCGCGGCTGGAAAAAAGCTACCGCCTGTACGGAAACGACATGGACACCGAGTACAATCCGGTGGAGGCGGCCATGGCCAAGCCGAAAGTCAAGGCCCAGGACTTCATCGGAAAAGAAGCCTACCTCGAGGCCCGGGGCCAGGAGCCGGCTGCGGTGCTGTGCACCCTGACCGTAGACGACCACACCTCCTCGAGCGGGGAAAAGCGATACATGATCGGCCATGTGCCGGTGCTCACCGAAGACGGCAAGCCGATCATCGACCGCAAGGGCCGGCGTTCTTACAGCACCAGCTCCGGGGCCGGACCGTCTCTGGGCAAGTTTCTGCTGATGGCCTATCTGCCGCCCGAATATGCCAAGGTCGGCACCAGCCTCCAGGTGGAATACTTTGCAGAAAAATTTCCGGTGACCGTGGCGGCGGTGGGCTCCACGCCGCTGTTCGATCCGGAAAACGAGCGGATGAAAGGATAGAAGGAGAGGCTCCATGAATGTCCTGGTTTGCATCAAGCGGGTGCCGGATATCGGCGCCAAGTTCGACCTCACCGAAGATAAGCGGGCGATCGCCACCAAGAATCTGGGTTTTACGATCAGCCCCCACGAGGAGTGCGCGGTGGAAGAGGCCGTCCGGCTGGTGGAGGCCGGCGGCGGCAGCGCCACGGTGCTGACCCTGGGCCCGGACAAGGCCGAAGAGCAACTGCGCGACTCTCTTGCCCGTGGCGTGGACCGGAGCGTGCTGCTCCAGGTGGAAGACGGCGAGTGGGATCCGGGTGAAACCGCCCGGGCCATCGTCGACGCGGTCCAAAGCGGGCAGATCGCCTACGACCTTTTCCTCTTCGGCAACGAGGCGGCCGATACCGGCGATTTTCAGGTGGGCGTGCGGGTGGCCCATGCCCTGGACCTTCCCTGCGTCACCGGCGTCAAGGCGCTGGAGATCAAGGACGGCCGGGCCGTGGTCAAGCGGGAGGTCGATGCGGGCTGGGAGGTCTACGAGGTCGACCTGCCGGCGGTGATCACCGTCAAGGAGGGGATCAACCTGCCCCGGTACCCGAGCCTCCGCGGCACCATGAAGGCAAAGAAAAAGCCGGTGGACCGCGCCGCACCGCAAAGAGCCGGCGCACAGCTCCAGATGCAGGCGCTCCGGCTGCCGCCGGAGATCAAAAAAGAGGCCGAGATTCTGGGCGAAGGTGCGGCGGCCGCGCCGAAGGTCGTCGAACTGCTCAAATCCCTGGAGGTGATTTAGCCATGATTCTTGCCATCATCGAAACCGATCAAGGACAACTGGCCGACGCCTCCCGGCAGATGCTTACCTTCTCCCGGGAGTTGGCCGGCCGGATCGGCGCCCCCGTGGCGGCCGTGGCCTTTGAAGCGGCAGAGCCGGATCTGGTCCGGGAGGCGGGAGCCTTCGGGGCGGCTTCGGTCATACAGATCGGCCACGAGCGCCTCGACGCCTACGCCCCGGAGGCCTTCGGCCGGGCCCTGCTCCAACTCATCGAAGCCAAGGAGCCTTCGGTGGTGCTGGCCCCCAGCACCGACCGGGGAAACGAAATTCTCGCCCATGCCGCGGCCTTCGCCGATCTTCCCATGGCCTCCAACTGTGCCGAGATTCGCGGAATCGATCCCTTCGAGATCACCCGTCTGCGGTGGGGCAGCAGTCTGCTGGAGGAGGCCCGGCTCGAAAAAGAACCGAAACTGATGAGCGTGGGCCTTCACGTGGTGACCCCGGAGCAAGCCGCCGCCCCGGTCGAGCCGTCGGTGGAGACGTTTACCCCCTCGCTGGAGGACCGGGACCTGCGGGTGAAGATGGTCCGCCTGGAAGAAGAGGTCGTCGAAGGAATCACCCTCAAAAACGCGCCGGTGGTGATCGGCGGTGGAAGGGGGGTGGGAAGTCCGGAGGGCTACGGAGTGCTCGAAAAACTGGCCGAGCTGGTGGGGGGCGCTGTGGGCGGCTCGCGGGTGGCCACCAACAACGGGTGGCGGCCCCACTCGGACCAGATCGGGCTTACCGGAAACCGGATCGCACCGGATCTGTATATCCCCTGCGGGATCAGCGGCGCCATCCAGCACCTGGTCGGGTGCAAGGGGGCCAAGCGGATTCTGGTGATCAACAAGGATCCGGAGGCGCCCTTTTTTGCCAAGGCCGACTGGGGCGTGATCGGAGACCTGCACGAGGTGATTCCGGCCATTATCGAGGAGATCAAAAAACAGCAATAAGACCGCTTTGCGATTGTAAACAGGGGGTCGCGGCGAAATGCCGTGCCCCCTTCGTTTTTCCGGCCGGGACGCCGGGAGGCTGGGATGCGGGAAAGCATCTGCCCGCAAATGATCCACAGAAAAAAAGGGGCCGCTTTGCCGTCTGCATGCGGCCCCCTTTTTTATGCATTTTTTTGTTTCGCCGACTAGCTTCCCGGCATCCCAGCTTTCCGGCGGCGCAAAGCGTCTAGTCCTTCAGGCACGGCTTTCTTGCCGCGGTCACCTCGTCGAGGCGCCGGACCTTGGGGATTCTCGGCGCTTCGTGGAGCAGGTCCGGGTTTTCCCTGGCCTCTGCATCGATCGCCTTCATGGCATCGATGAAGCGGTCCAGGTCCGCCTTGCATTCGGTTTCGGTCGGCTCAATCATCAGGGCGCCGGAGACCACCAGCGGAAAATAGACCGTGGGGGGATGAAACCCGTATTCCATGAGGCGCTTTGCAATGTCCAGGGTCGACACCTTGCAAGCCTGCTGGTGCTTGTCGGTAAAGACGCACTCGTGCATGCAGGGCCGGTCGTAGGGCAGGTGGTAGGTGCCCTTGAGCCGCTCCTTGATGTAGTTGGCGTTAAGCACGGCAAGCTGAGACGCCTTTTTCAGGTGCTCGCCGCCCATGGAACGGATGTAGCTGTAGGCCCGGACCAGGATCCCGAAGTTGCCCCAGAAGGCGTGGAGTTTGCCCACCGACTGGGGGTGGTCCCAGGAAAAGGCGTATCGGCCGTTTTCTTCCACCACCCGCGGCACCGGCAGAAACCGCTCCAGGGCCTTGGTCACGCAGACCGGGCCCGCTCCCGGCCCGCCCCCGCCGTGGGGGGTGGAAAAGGTCTTGTGCAGGTTCAGGTGAAGCACGTCCACACCGCTGTCGGCCATGTTGACCTGGCCCATGAGTGCGTTCATGTTCGCCCCGTCGCAGTAGACCAGGCCGCCCTTGCCGTGGACGATTCTGGCCACCTCGACGATGTTCTCTTCGAACAGGCCGAGGGTGTTGGGATTGGTCACCATGATGCCGGCGGTGTCCTCGTCCATGAGTTCGGCCACGGCGGCCGGATCGAGCATTCCCTTTTCGTTGGAGGCCAGCGGAATCGAGGCGAACCCGCACAGCGAGGCGCTGGCCGGATTGGTGCCGTGGGCCGTGTCGGGAATGAGGATCTTGGAGCGCTTTTGGCCCTTGGCGGCGTGGTGGGCATGGATGATCAGCATGCCGGTCAGCTCGCCGTGGGCCCCGGCCGCCGGCTGGAGGCTGACCGCGTCCATGCCGGTGATGCGGCAAAGGTACCTGGAAAGCGCGTGCATCAGCTGCAGGGTTCCCTGGCACAGGGATTCGGGCAGCAGCGGGTGGGCCCCGGCGATGCCCGGAAGCGATGCCTGCCGCTCGTTGGTCTTGGGGTTGTATTTCATGGTGCAGGAGCCCAGCGGATACATGCCGTTGTCCACGGAAAAGTTCCACTGGGAAAGGCGCACGTAGTGCCGGACCAGGTCGACTTCGCTCAGGTCCGGAAAGTCGGGCCCGTCTCCGGCCAGGTTTTCATCGACCGGCGCGGGGTCCACGTCCCGGCGGGGCATGGAAAAACCGGTGCGGCCGGCGACGCCTTTTTCCCACAACAGCGGCTCGTTGAAGATCAGTCCGTTGGTGCCGACGGTCTCTTTCATGGGGACACCTCCTTGACCAGGGCGTCGAGGTCTTCCTTGGCGTGGGTTTCGGTGACGCAGAGCAGGTATCGGCCCTTCATTTCCGGGTAAAAGTCTCCCAGGGGAAGGCCGGCGACGATCTTTTTCGCCAGCAGGGCCTTCCAGGTCGATTCGAACCCTTCGCCGAAGTCGGCCACAAACTCGTTGAAGGTGGCCGAAGAAAAGGGGATCGACACCCCCGCCGCCTTCAGGGAGGATTTCAGGTATTCGCTCTTGTCGTAGTTGAGCCGGGCCAGCTGCCGGATGCCGGTGCCCCCCAGGGCGGCCATGTAGACGGCGGCGGCCGTGGCGCAAAGACCCTGGTTGGAGCAGATGTTGGAGGTGGCCTTCTCCCGGCGGATGTGCTGCTCCCGCGTGGCCAGGGTCAGGACGAACCCGCGTCGGCCGTCGGCGTCGGTGGTTTTGCCGATGAGCCGCCCGGGCATCTGGCGAAGGCACTTTTGCTTTGCGGCGAACATGCCCAGCCCCGGTCCGCCGTAGGAGCGGGGAATGCCGAAGCTTTGACCTTCGCCGCAGGAGATGTCGGCCCCCTGGCTGCCCGGGTTCCGATACAGGCCGTAGGCCAGCGGCTCGCTGAAGCCGACGATGAACAGGGTCTTGTCATCCTGATGGGCTGCCGTTGCCGCCGCTTCAAGGTCTTCCACGCACCCGAAGAAATTGGGTGACTGAACGGCCACCGCTGCAAGCTCCCCGGGGCTGCCGACGCCGGACAGGTCGGTCCGGCCGTCTTCTCCGAACGGCAGTTCAACCACCTGGTAGCCGGTGGGGGCAAAATAGGTTTCCACCACTTTCCGGTACAAAGGGTGTATGGCGGCCGAAACGGCCACCTTGCCCCTGCGGGTCATGCGAACGGCCATGAGCAGCGCCTCTGCCAGCGCCGAGGCCCCGTCGTACATCGAGGCATTGGCCACATCCATCCCCAGCAGCCGGGTGACCAGGGTCTGGTATTCGTAGATGGCCTGCAGGGTGCCCTGGCTCACCTCCGGCTGGTACGGGGTATAGGCGGTCACGAACTCCCCCCGCGACAGCACGTAGGAGGCCGCGGCCGGGATGTGGTGCGCATAGCTGCCGGCCCCCAGAAACACCTTGTATTCCGGCGACACCGCCATGGTGCCGGCCAGCGCCTGCATGTGCTGGTCCAGCTCCCATTCGGTGAACGGCTCGGGAAGGTCAAGCTGGGTGAGCGTGCAGCAGCTCTCGGGGATCGGGGAGAACAGCTCCCGGAGGCTGTCGACCCCGACCGCCTGGAGCATCTCTTCGATCTCTGCATCGGTGTGGGGTAAATATCTCATGTCGCGGATCCTTTCAGCATCTCGAGGTAAGCGTCCTTGTCCATCAGGGCGTCGAACTCGGCCGGATCCTCCGGTTCGACTTCGATCATCCAGCCATCGGCATAGGGCTCTGTGTTGACTTTCTCCGGGGCCTCTTCCAGGGCCGTGTTGACGGCGGCGATCTTTCCGCCGATGGGCATGTACAGCTCGGAGACCGCCTTGACCGACTCCACCGTGCCGAATTCGTCGCCCTTGCCGAGGGCGTCCCCGACCCGGGGAAGCTCGACGAAGACGATGTCGCCGAGCTGATCCTGGGCGTAGTCGGAGATGCCGATGCGGATCACCCCGCCTTGTTTTTTCGCCCACTCGTGGTCTTCCGCATAGCGGATGTCTCCGGGTAGCTGCAGTTCTGCGATCTCCTTCATGACGTTACCTCCTCGGGTTCTGGGATCATCGTTTCGATGGGACGACGCGCGGTGCGGTCCGGACGGATGTCGGACACGATCGTTGCCCGGATCGACCGGCGGTTGTCCTTCAAATGGACGGCATCCCCTGGGGTCAGGGGGGTTGCGACCCGGACAAAGCCGCAACTCAGACCCCTGGGATCAAACGGCCCGGGGGCATCGGGGCTTGCGACACTGAAGATGCGCCCCTGGGCGCGGCCGATGCCCACGTCGGTGGCGCAGGTGAGCACGACACCGAGGTCGTTTCCGTCTGCGTCGAAGACTTTCGCCGGTTCAGCGATCGACACCTTTCGGAGATCTTCGCCGACGAATGGATAGGTGTAGGGCGCATCTGCGGCATCTTCCAGGGCGCGGCGGCCGACAAACGACTTGGTATAGCCGCTGCGGTCGGGCCGGAAGGGGAGGGCGAACTCCCACGGGTTTCGGATAAACGGCCACGGACCGATGTCCTGGTGGGACAACGGAAGCACGGCACCGGCCCGCAGCGAGTCCCGGGCTGCCAGACCGCAGGGGATCAGGCCCTCTGGTTCGCCGGCCGCCAGCAGCATTTCCCAGACCGGCTCCACCCGATCGGGGGGCAGAAAGATTTCAAAGCCGAATTCGCCGGTGTACCCTGTCCGCGACAGCAATATCGGAGATCCGTCGGACAGCTCTATCGCTTCGGCATCTTCTTTTCCCGGCGCCAGAGTCCCCCGAAAAGAGAAGTAGACCATGGCGTCAAAAACCGCTTCGGGTCTTGGAAGGATGCGCCGCAGGATGATCCCCGAAGACGGCCCCTGCAAGTCGATCTTGCCGACCGCATCGGTGAGGTCTTCGATGGTCGCCGCAAGCCCGTCGCTGCGGCTGTTCAGGTGATCCGCGATGTCGCCCCCCATGCCGGCGTTGACGACGACCATGTACCGATCCGAGCGGAGCTCAAAGACGATGGCGTCGTCGATCACGCTGCCCGCCTCGTCCAGAAAGGCCCCGTAGGTGCATCGCCCCGGAGGAAGGGGCCGCCTGCCGGGCCCGATGCAGGCATCCAGATCCTGTGTGAAGCAAAGCTGTAGCAGCTTCCGGGCGTCGGAACCGTGGACGGTCACCACCGCCATGTGGCTGGTGTCGAACAGTCCGGCGCCCTTGAGCACCGTCAAGTGCTCCTGTTTGACGGATGAATACCAGAGGGGCATCTGGTAGCCGCCAAATTCGGCCATCTTTGCATTGCGTGACAAATGCCAGGGATGAAGGGGGGTTTTTTTCGACACGGCTGGCCTCGCTTTCAGGCGGGCGGGTTTTGGTGTCAGTCAGCGCTGTCGCCGGCTACCGTGTCGACGCCCCGGCGGCCTTTGCGAGGCGGGATCGAGTCGCCGGCTTGGGTTAATAGACGTAAGGCACCTTCAGGTTGTAGCCTTTGTAGACAACGAAGGTCTCCACCGATCGGATCCCTTTGAGCCGGTAGACCTCGGTGGTGTAGAAATCGAGCAGATTGAAGTCCTCCTTGAGCAGAACGACCAGCATCAGATCGTAGCGGCCGGTCACCACGCTGGCGGAGACCACGCCTTTGAGTTTTGAAAATTCTTTGGCTTTGGCGACCAGGTTCAGGGTGTCGAGTTTGACGCCGATCATGCAGACCATGTGATTCGGCATGGCCTCCGGGTCCACGAGACCGGAAATTTCCAGCACGTCCTCGTCGATGAGCTTTCTCACCCGCTGTCGAACGGTGTTTTCCGAAAGGCACAAGTCGTCTGCGATAGCCTTGAACGATTTTCTGCCGTCGCGCAGGTGCCGGATGATGGCGATGGAGTTTTCGTCTAGCTTCATGGGGGGCGATCCGCATCGGAAATGGTGGGAACCCGGCGGGTTCGAAGTCGAATCCAGACAGTTTTCTGAATAGTAAAAATTGCGGTATTTGTCAATATATTTATATTATTTTAATGGAAAACGAATATTTTGAATATAATTTTTCACAAATATGCAATCAGGCGGAAAGCCGAAATCCCCCCGCCCAAGATTGACAGTGTGCGAAAAACACTGTTATAGGAAAACAGTTTTCAGCAAGTCTAAAAAAGACGCGATATACCGGGCTTATTTCCCCATGGTGACCAGAGATGGACTGTGGCGTCGTTTCCCTTCCCAAAAAGCCAGCTCCGAATTCCTCACCTTCATTTCACCCCCTTATTTTTGCCTTCCAGGGGAGATTGCGGATCCACGGTGGGGTCATGTTTCATGAGAAGGAGGATTGGTCATGAAAAGACTCTTTTTCCCATGTGCGATCATCGTTGTATTCCTCGCCGCTTCAACCACCTATGCAGGGTTCGACTTTCTAAACAAGGTGAAGGAATCGGTACAGCGGAAACTGGATCAGAAAGTCGATGATTCCATTGACAAGGGAGTGGATGAAACCGAAAAGGTCATCACCGGGGAAGGAAAAGAGGGCGGCGATGCGCATTCGACTTCCGGTAACGGGTCGTCGGCAAATACCGGGCAATCGGGCGGCAGTGCTTCCAGCCAGGCAAACCAGGCCGAACTGAAAGCATGGTCGAAATATGACTTCGTTCCGGGAGACGAGATCATTTTCTATGACGACCTGCAGGGAGAAGAAAACGGCGAATTTCCCTCCCGATGGGATCTGAAGGAGGGAAATGTTGAGGTTGCGGTGTACGACGGGCAGAAAGTCATCAATTTCGCCACCGATCAAAAAAGCGGCATCGTCCCGTTGATGAAAAAAAAGGGCGACTATCTACCGGAAAAATTCACCATCGAGTTTGACGCCTATTTCAGCGAATTTTGCACCGCGTACACTGTCAGGCTCTATGACGAGATTAATCAAAGGCCGCAAAAGTCTATTCCCTTTGTCAGGGTTCGGGCCGACGACGTCGGTGTTGAAGGGTTCGGCAGCACCAACATCTCCAGAAGCGATTATCCTTACTGGGAGCACATCGCGATCTCTTTCAACACGAGGGCGCTGAAGGTGTATTTCGGCAAGCAGCGGGTGATGAACATTCCCAATCTTCGGGCCGAACCGATGGGAATCACCATCGAAAGCCGGCAGTGCCATCGGGGAAAGCAGGCGCTTATCAAGGATATCCGCATCGCAAAGGGGGCCAAGAAACTTTATGACCGGATCATGACCGACGGCAAGATCGTGACGCGCGGCATTCTGTTCGATGTCAACAAGGCCACCCTCAAGCCGGAGTCCATGGGGGTGATCAACGAAATCGCAAAAATGATGAAGGAGCACGGAGACCTCAAATTAAGCGTCGAGGGCCACACGGACAGTGACGGGGAAAAAGCGTTCAACCAGAAGTTGTCGGAACAACGGGCCGACGCCGTAAAGGACGCCCTGGTTGACGCCGGCGTGGATGCATCACGGCTCCAGACGAAAGGCTTTGGCGAGAGCAAGCCCGTGTCGGACAACGCCACGGCGGAGGGGAAAGCCAACAACCGCAGAGTGGAATTCGTCAAGATCTGACCCGGCGGGCGCCTTTTGACGGACGGCTGCCAGTCTGCAAGAGTCATGAATGGTTGAAGCGCCCTGGGGAGTGCATTCCTGTCAGCTTGCTGCAGGGGGTGTTCAATCCCCTGCCCAGGGAGACAACCAACGGTTTTCGGGAATGTCTCCCGGCCTCATGCCTGTTTTTGACCGCTATCCGTTCTAGCTTCCTTTTTCGATCGACCCGAAGCAGGATGTGTGTCCAAACCTGACGCGAATCGACAAAGAATCCACCAATGACGGGAGTCAATTATGACGCTGGAAGAAAACATCATCGACATGCTGGAAAGAAACAACATCGCCTATGAACTGCACGAGCACGAACCGGTCTACACCAACCCGGTGATGGCGCAGCAGCTCGGGGTCAGCGAAGGCGAAACGGTCAAGTCCCTGGTGCTGACCACCAAGGAAAAAGAGATGATCGTTCTGGTTCTGCCCGGGGACAAGAAAGTCGACTGGAAACGCACGGCCAAAGGGGTCGGCACCAAAAAGGTCTCTTTCGCCAAGCCCGAGGCGGTCAGCGAAGCCGTCGGCTGCGAGGTGGGCTGCGTGCCGCCCTTCGGGCACCTGACCCCGCTGCCGATCTACATGGATCCGGACATGACCAGGAAGGAGTACATCTACTTCAACCCCGGCGTTCACGACAAGTCTTTCAAGATCAAGGCCTGGGACCTGAAGAAGCTGTGCAATCCGAAGATGATCTAGCCGGGAATACGCTTGCGGCGCATTTCCGGCTGCAACGAATATTCAGACAAGCCCCGCCGCCGGCCGGCATCACCGACCAGTTTGATCAAATGTGAACCTTTTGTGCAGAGCCTCAGCCTGCGTAGTGAACGGCTCGTCATGAGCAAAGTCGAATGGCTTCCGTGCCCTTCGGGACGGCACGACAGGATGGCCGTGCCCTGCAAAAACCCCGGCTTCGGGGGAAGTTTCACATGAGCCGGTAGAATCCGTTTTTTTTTTGGCGGCGCAGCCGCCCTCCATAAATGCGCGCAGCGCATTTATTTGGCCATCAAAGCGGTCACCGCCGCCTCCAGCCCGTCCAGGGTCAGTTCGAACATCGGAAACACCTGCCGAAGGATTGAAATGGTCCGGGTGTAGTTCCACATGCGCCCAGGCACCGGATTGAGCCAGGCGACATGGGGAAAGGTCCGGGCTATTAACTGGAGCCGTTCGAGGCTCGGCTTTCCGCTTCGCTCTTCGAGGTGGATGGAGCCGTCGGTGGCCATCAACTCGTAAGGGGCCATGGAGGCGTCTCCGACGATGATCCACCGGGTTTCCGGGTCCAGACGGACAAACTCGTCGAGCTTTTTCGGCTTCCGGTACCGGGCCGGGTCTTCCCAGAGCTGGTCGTAGATCGTGTTGTGGAAGAAATAGGTCTTCAGGTCCTTGAACTGGGCCCTGGCGTAGTCGAAAATCGTCTGGACCACGGGAATATAAGGGTCCATGGAATATCCGCCGTTGTCGATGGCCAGGATCACCTTGAGCCGGTCCTTGAGGCTCCGGTCGAAGACGATCTCGATCTCCCCTCCGTTTTTCATGGTCTGGTAAATCGTCTCTTCGACGTTGAGCTGGTCTTTGGGCCCGACCGGGCGAAGGTTCCGAAGGCGCTTGAGGGCTTCTCCGATCAGCGCTTCGGTGAGCGGCCCACTGCGGGAATAGTCCTTGTAGCGCCGGTCCATGGCCACCTTCACCGCCGATTTGTTTCGGGACACGCCCCCGACCCGCATACCCCCCGGATGGTATCCGGAGTGGCCCACCGGCGAGGTTCCGCCGGTGCCGATCCACCGGCTGCCCCCGTGGTGCTGTCCATCCTGATCCTTGAGCCGCTCCTTGAAATACGCGATCAGCTCCTCGGGACTCATCTGCTGAAGCTTTTCGGCGTCCACCCCCAGAATCCGCGCCATCTCCTCCGGCGCCTGCAGCCACTGCTCCAAAAGCGCCCGGGCGAATTCGTCCAGTTGGAAGCCCTCTGCATCCGGCAGCTCGGCCCCTTCGAAGTGGTGGGCAAACACCCGGTCGTACAGGTCGAAATAGCGCTCGCTCTTGACCAGCACGGCCCGTGCGGACATGTAGAAATCCTCCAGGGAATTGACCAGCCCCAGGTGCAGGGCCTTTTGCAGGGTCAAAAAGGAGGTGGGGGTCACCGGAACCCCGGCGTCTCTCAGCTTGTAGAAGAATTGGATGAACATGGATTTTGCTGCGCTCTTACCTCTACGCTCGGGGCAAAGAACCCGGAAAGATTCTACCGTCCCAAGAAAGATGATCCATAAAAACGAAATCCGAAATCCGAAATCCCAAACAAATTCTAAATTCGAATGATCAAATGACCAAAACCAATAGCCCTTCGGGTAGGGGATCGTCCGATCTGCAAGAAGTTGCCGCGAGCGGCGGTTGTTTGGCATGTTGGATTTCGGTCATTCGAATTTGCTTCGATATTCGTGCTTCGGATTTTGAAATTACCCTTGGTGTTTGTGTCTGTCCGTTACGGGCTTCTGCCCGAGGTTTTTCGCCCTCTAAAACAACCTTCTCCGGTTCACCGCCGTGCTGGCCCGCTCGTAGTCCTGGCTCTTTTTAAAGAGCACCCCCAGATACGGCAGTTCACCCTTTTCCAGTTGCTTGGGCCGGAAATCCGGGTCGGCCTGCAGGGCCCGGATCCAGTTGAGCAGCTCCCGGGTGGCCGGTTTTTTCTCCACCGCGTCGATTTCCCGTAGACGGTAAAATGCCGTGATGGCATTGGCCAGCAGGTCCGAATCGATGTCCGGGAAGTGAACGCCGACAATTTTGCGCATCATCTTCGGGTCCGGAAAGGCGATGTGGTGGAAATTGCACCTTCCCAGAAAGGGATCGGACAGGTCCTTTTTGGCGTTGGAGGTGATGATGATGACCGGCCGATGCCGGGCGCGGAGCGTCTTGTCGATCTCGATGATGTCGAATTCCATCTGGTCGAGGACGTCGAGCATGTCGTCCTGAAAATCGGTGTCGGCCTTGTCGATCTCGTCGATGAGGAGCACGGTCCGCTGCTGGGCGGTAAAGGCCTGGCCGATTTTGCCCATGGAGATGTACTCTTCGATGTTGCTCACATCCCGTTTCGAATCGCCGAACCGGCTGTCGTTGAGCCGGGTCAGGGTGTCGTACTGGTACAGGGCTTCGACGAGCTTCATGCTCGACTTGACGTTCAGCACGATCAGGGGCATTTGCAGGTTTTCGGCGATGGCATGGGCCAGCATCGTCTTGCCCGTTCCCGGCTCGCCCTTGAGCAGCAGGGGCATTTCCAGGGCCATGGAGATGTTGACGATGTTGGCAAGCTCTTCGTCGAGCACGTAGCGGCTTGCGCCGGTGAATCGGCCGTTGGGCTTTTCCGTCATGAATCTGAACCTCCTGAACAGGTTAAAAAAATCGTTCCGGTTGAATCGAAACAACGATCTTCGGAGTTAACTTGTTGAAATCTTGTTCTTATGATGTTCCTTTTTCGCGCTTGTTCGGAATGCCGGCGGGAATTCCTCTCATTTCTGTAGCTTTTCCAGCCACAGCAGATGGCCGCATGCGGTCATCTGCTGTGGCGGATCTTGTCCGACAAAGAAGCGGTCAGTGCCATTACCTTTTCGGCGTGCCCGGGGTCGATGGATCCGGTTCCGCAGCTGGGGGTGACCAGCGACTGCCGGAGCAGGCGCTTCCGATCGATTCCCAGGGAGACGGTTTTTTCGAACTGCTCCTGCCAGCGGGAAAAGAGCGAATCGGTGCTTTCCGAATCGATGTCTTCGGCCCGTGAGGTCGGCACCAGTCCCCAGGCGACGATTCCCCCCGAATCGACGAACCGCCTCAGGGATTCGTCATAGAGCACGAACCGGTCGAAGTACGAATAGGCGTCGAAGTTGATGATTTCTATGGAAGATTCAAGCACCAGGGACCAGTCGGTGTTGGCGCACACATGGATGCCGACCATGGCCCCCTCGGAGGCGACGGCCTCGATGACCTCTTCCAGACAGCAAAGAACGTCCTTCCGGGAGATGCTGGTGAATTCGGAGGTGCCGAAACCGGCCAGGGCCGGTTCGTCGATAAAAACAATCACCGGCTTTTCCAGAGCGGCCAGCTTTCGAGCCTGCCATCGGCCCCGCTCGGCCAGGAGCTTGACCGCAACATCCCGGAGCCGTTCGTCGTAGTAGATGGGCGACCGGTTCTGGTCGCTCACCGCGGTGGTCAGGGTGATCGGGCCGGTGATCTGCCCTTTGACGGCAGCGACGCCTGCCGCCACGGTGGGTATCCTCGCAAGAAAGGTGTAAAATCCCTCGGCTGCTTCCCTCGTCAGGGCAAAGCGGGAGTCGTCCAGGTTCTTTTCCCCTTCGCTTACCGCCAGGTACTCCTCATAAAAGGCGAGAAGCGCCTCGTCAAAACCCTCTTCGTCGGTGCGGACCGACTCTTTGCCGACCGGGCCGGCAAGCCCCGGCATCCCGGGAAGGAACTGGGAGATCATCCCTTCCTGTTTCCGCCCGGGAAGCTGAACCCACAATGGGATTTCCGGCGTATACCGTAAAACCAGGTCCAGTGCCATGCCGTGGTCGTCCAGCGGAAGACTGCCGATCAGCAGGGGGCGGCAGCCGGGTTCGAAACCTTGATCCATTCAAACGCTCCTTATGAAATCGCTGCCGCGCTTCTTTGGCTTCACACGGCAGCATGGAGGCGGCTCGGGTCCGGCCGGCGAAGTCGGATGCGGCGGCTCCGCGGCCGATGGAAAATAAAAATTAACATGCGCACCGGCTGTTGGCAACCCGGACCCCTCCGAAGGAATTGACAGCCCCCACCGCCGGTGATAAAGTTTTTCGGCTTTGTCAATCGCCGGCACAAGGGGTTTTGATGGCGGAAATCATTTCATTTGACCATCGGCGCCAGGAGGCCGATGAACGGGAAAAGACCCAGGAACGTCGCCGGAAGATCGAGGCGGTGCGGCGGATGCTCAACTGCGCTCGATGCAACACCAGGTGCCTCAAGTGCGGTGCGCAGATCGCTTCGGCGGGCCAGCCGGAGCGTCTGCCATCGAAACTGAGAATTCCCTACCGGTTCTGCGAAGCCTGCTCCGAGGAGTACCTGGATTACATTGAACGGCTCAAGGGGCAGGGTGACGCAGAATGCTATTGGCACAACGATCAATGGCTGGAAGCCTGGGGAAAATGGATCGACTATCAGAGCTGCATGGACCAGTACATCCGCTCCCGTGAGTTTCTCCAGCTGATCCACGAGCTCAAACCGAGCACCCCCGAAGGATAGGAGGACTGTATGTTTGGAATCGGTATGCCGGAACTCATCATCATTTTGGTGATCATTTTGATCATTTTCGGGGCCGGGAAACTCCCGGACATCGGGGCCGGGATCGGCAAGGGCATCAAGAATTTCAAAAAGGCCACCTCCGAGGTGGAAAAAGAGGAAACCAAGAAGATCGAGGAAGAAGAGCCGGAGAAAAAGGAATAACCGCCGCGGCACGGTTCGGATCCGCTGTCCGCAGATTGCGGGTGGTGTGCTGATTGGGCGACATGGGAGGATTCCTCTCGGAATCCTCCCATCGTATTTTTCGGGGATCGGGCTAAAAGGGAATGTCGTCGTCCTGCGGCTCGGGGTAGGAAGGTTCCGGATAGTCGCCGGACGGTTTTGACTCCCGATGACCGCCGCCTCCGCCTCCGCCGGTTCCGGCGCCCTTGGGCCCGAGCATCTTCATATCGGTTGCCACGATTTCGGTCGTGTATCGGGTGACCCCCTCCTGTTCCCAGGAGCGGGTCTGCAGACGGCCTTCGATGTAGACCTGACGGCCTTTGGAGAGGTACTCGCCGCAAATTTCCCCCAGCTTTCCGAAGGCGACGATCCGGTGCCACTCGGTTCGCTCCTGCATCTCCCCGGTGTTTTTGTCCTTCCACTTTTCGGATGTGGCGATGGTGAAGTTGGCGACTGCCATACCGTTTTGGGTATAGCGGACCTCTGGATCCCGCCCTAAGTTTCCGATAAGAATCGCCTTGTTGATCATATCCGTCCTCCCGCTGAAAGTGTATGCGTAGTCCCACCCCTACGCGAAAAGGGTGTCGGTGTCAATTTCCCGATCCGCTGTACAAAGGAGAGTTTCACTGCTATCAAGGGACCTTCACCGACCGACTCCGGATTCGACATCCAACAAGGAAACCCGATGACCTCCAACACCGGCTTGGCGAAAGGCTACCTTTTCGCGATTCTGGCTGCGGTCCTGTGGGGGATCTCCGGGTCTGCGGTCAAGTTCCTTTTCCTCACCGGCCTGTCCCCTTTTCAGCTCGTGCAGCTCCGGATGACCCTCGCCGCGGTCATCCTGTTTTTCTGGCTCCTGGTCCGGGACCGGTCCCTGCTCAGGATCGACCGGGCCGACATCGGCTACTTTGCGCTGCTCGGATCCTTCGGCCTGGCGGGGCTTCAGTTCACCTACCTGCTGACCATCAGCAAGATCCAGGTGGCGGCGGCCGTTCTGCTCCAGTATCTGGCGCCGGGGCTCATTGCCCTCCACGCGATGGTCTTTTTCAATGATCGGCTCGGCGGCTGGACCCTGGCGGCCCTTTTCGGATCCCTGGGGGGGTGCTATCTGGTGGTGGGAGCCTACAGCCTCGAACTGATCTCCATGAATTGGGTCGGCATTGTCAGCGGCCTCCTCTCGGCGGTGGCCTTTGCCTGGTATTCGATTCACGGGGAGCACGGCATGCGCCGCTACAATCCCTGGACGGTCCTGGCCTACGCGATGGCATTCGGGGCTCTTTGCTGGAACATTTTGTATTCCCCCCTGCAGGGGCTCTTTCACGGATACAGCCCGGTTCAGTGGGCGGGCATCGTCTACGTTGCGATCATGGGGACCCTTCTTCCCTTCGGTCTCTACCTGGAGGGCGTCAACCGGATCCGATCCACCCGCGCCAGCATCACCGCAACGCTGGAGCCGATTACCGCCGGCGTCGTATCGTGGGTGTTTCTCGGCGAGGTCCTGATGCCCCTGCAGCTCGTCGGTGCGGCCCTGGTGATCGGGTCGATCGTCGTGCTCCAGCTCCGCCAGGAATCCGACGACAAGATACCCGCCCTGATCCGGGCCCGGAGCCGATATGAGTCCAGACGGTGACAAAAGGCCTGTCGGCCCTTCTTCAAGGCGCATCAAGCGCCGGGTGGCCGCGCCGGTTCATGAATTCTTTGCCGCCACGTCCCCGGGGCTCGAGCCCCTCTGCCGAAAGGAGCTGCTGCATCCCCCCCTTTCGATGCCCGACGCAACCATCGTGCCGGGAGGGGTCGCTTTTTCCGGAAAGTTGATCGATCTGTACCGGGCCAATCTCCATCTCCGCACCGCCAACCGGATTCTGATGCGCGTCGCCGCGTTTTCGGCCACCAATTTCCGGCAGCTCGAACGGCGCTTGGCGGATACCGACTGGTCCCTTTTCCTCCCCGACAAGCTGCCGGTGGGGATTCGGGTCAGCACCCGGGGCTGTCGCCTCTACCACTCCGAAGCCGTGGCCCAGCGGGTGAAGGCCTGTCTGGACAGGGCCCTGGGCGTGTCAGACCCCCTGCCGGATGAATGCAACACGGCACTATTTGTCCGCTGTGAAAACGACCGGTTCACCATTTCGGTGGACAGCAGCGGCGAGCTGCTTCACCGGCGGGGATTGAAGGCGCATCCCGCCTCGGCCCCGATCCGGGAGACCCTTGCGGCTGCGATCCTGGACTGGTCCGGTTTCGATGCGGCCGCACCGATGATCGACCCGATGTGCGGCAGCGGGACCTTTTCCCTGGAAGCGGCCACGATGGCCCGGCAGATTCCCCCGGGCTGGTACCGGCGCTTTGCCTTCGAGTCCTGGCCGGCGTTTCGGCCCCAGCAGTGGCGCCATATTCGCAAGGAGGCCGAAAGCCGGATCCGGGAGCCGGAAAAAACCCGCATCTTCGCCGGCGACCGGGACCTTGACGCCCTGTCGGATCTTCGCCGATGCTTGAACAGCCGCGGACTGGATCGATCGGTGGCGCTGTTTGCCGGAGACTTTTTCGACCTGCGCCCGGAGAATATCGCAGCCGGTCCGGGGCTCGTCGTGCTCAACCCGCCCTATGGTCGACGTATGAATGCCAGTGCGGACGGCGGAGCATTCATGGCCCGGGTTGTCGCCCGCCTGAAGCGGGCATTCTGCGGCTGGAAGTTCGCGCTGCTGTCGCCCCCTCAACTGCTGGGGACCATCCCGTTTCCCCATCAACGTCGCCACCTGGTCCACGGCGGTTTGAAGCTGAAACTTGTCGCCGGGCGAATTCCTATGCGGTGATTCTTCGTTGACGCGGCACTCCTTGCCAGGCTGAGGGGTGAAGGATATATTTCCGGAAAAAATGGGCGACCGGAATTTCGAAGCACGAAATCCGAAATTCGAAATCCGAAACCAATCCAATAAGAGGAAATCCGAGCGCAAGAGGGGGATATTGCCTCATTTACAGGAGACTTTCCATGGCGCTTTCGGTTGTCGACCTCTATCGGAAGGTCCTGCCCCGGACCAACTGCGGAGACTGCGGGTTTTCCACCTGTCTGGCCTTTGCCAGCATGGTGGTCTCCGAGAAACTGCCACTGTCGGACTGTCCCCATCTTTCGGCCGAAGTGATCCGGCGATATCAGCCTGAAATCGACGCCCAGCACGCCGCCGGCAAATGGGTGAAAAAGGATCCAGCCGAAGAGGCCCTGAAATGGGCCCGGCAGCGGGCCTCTTCCATGCGGCTTGAAGACCTGCCCTCTCGGATCGGCGGCGAGCTCAAAGAAGATGAGCGCGGCTCCTTTCTCCAGATCGGATATCTTGACCGCATTCTCCGGATTCGGGCCGACGGCATTTTTGCCGTTGACGGCTCCGCGCTCGACCGGTGGGAGCAGACGTTCATCTACAACCACTTGGCCCAGGGGGGACGCCTCCTGCCGTCCGGTGTGTGGAAGAGCTTCGAGGAACTGCCCAATACGATTTCCAAGATCAAGACCATGCGGTCAAATGTGGAGGCGCCCATCTGCCGTTGCTTTGCGGGGCGCGTTGAAAAGGTCGCCGCCGTCGCCCGCAGCGTCGGCGGCAAGGATGTTGCAGAGGCATTTCCCGAAGCCGAAGCCGCCGCTTTGTTCACCGTGTTCCCGCGGGTTCCGGTGCTGCTGCTGTTTTGGGACGAGGAGCCGGCAGAGGGGATCGAGGCCCGGGCAAAGCTTCTTTTTGACGAAACCGTAACCGCTCACCTCGATATCGAATCGATCCTTTTTTTAAGCGAACACCTAAGGCGGCGGATGTGTGCGCAGACGGGCGTGGAATAGGATGAAGGTCTGCACGGGTCTGGTCGCGCTACCTTTTCATGGTCAGAATGAACGGTCTTCCCCGGCTTATCGACCGCAGCATTGAAACCGACGTGCTGGTCGTCGGAGGCGGAGGTGCCGGTGCCGCCGCCGCCGTTGCGGCCGCGCGGGCCGGGCGCCGGGTTCTGCTCGTCGTCAAGGGCCAGCTGGGGAAAAGCGGAAGCACCTTTCTTTCCAGCGCGGCCGTTGCCATGGACGGAGAAAGCGCCCGGCGGATGGGACAGCGCCGGGCCGACCCGTCCCTCACCCCGGACCGGTGGTTCGAGCAGATCGTGCGCTGCGGCTATTTTCTGAGCGAACAGCCCCTTGCCCGACTGTTTGTCGAACAGGCCGCAGGGCGGGTGGCAGAGCTTCTGGACTGGGGGCGGGGCGCCGGCCAGCCATTTCTTTTCGGGGCGGGCGGATCGTGGATCACCTCCGGCCGGGCGATCGGTTCGGCACTTCGATACGGGGTGAGCCGGACCCCCGGCATCGAACGGCTCGAGGATGTGATGGTCTGCGACCTGGTCTGCGACGGAGACCGGGTCTCCGGTGCTGTCGCCGTCGATATCTACAGCGGGGAGCTGATCGCGATTCGCAGCCGGGCCGTGGTCCTGGCCACGGGCGGCTTCCAGCCGTTTTCCTTCAAGTGCACGGGCGGAGACACCACCGGCGACGGCATCGCCATGGCGCTTCGGGCCGGCGCCGCCATCGCGGACATGGAGTTTTTCCTCTTCGCGCCGGGTGTTCTGCTGTCGCCCCGGGTTCACCGCGGCTCGGTTTTGCCGCTGTTTCTCTACGGCACCGGACAGATCCGACCGGACATCCTAACAGCGGACGGAACCGACCTGATGGCAGCTCTTTCCCCGGAGGTCCGGCGCCTGGCGCAGGACCGGACCTGGTTCAAACTCGTGCACGCCCTGGTGTGGTCCGAAGCGCTGGCAGAAGGAAGCGCCACGCCGGGCGGGGGCGTCTATTTCGATTTTCGTCGGTATTCGGCGCTTCGCTACCACCTCGGGATGCAGCTTGTCTTCCGGTTTTTCAGGCGCATTTACGGAAACCGCTTCCGATACCAGTCCCGGAACGTTCGGGATCTGTTCGAGCAGATCCGGCGGCGGGGGCGCTGGGAGGTGGGCCTTTGTGCCGAATACAGCCTGGGGGGGGTGGTGGTCGATACGGCGATGGCCACTTCGCTGGCGGGCTTGTTTGCCGCCGGTGAGGCGACCAGTGGAACCTTCGGCGCCAACCGGACATCCAGGGCCCTGACGGAGATGCTGGTCCAGGGGACGGTCGCCGGAACATCGGCCGCCGACTTTGCCCAAAGGGCCGGCGCACCTCCTGTTGCAAAGGACCGGATCGAGGCGGCCTGCCGAAGCCTGCTCTCCTTTTTCGATCGTCCGGCCGCATCGGCCGGGGGGGCGGCGCTGCAGGAGGCCGAGACACTCGCCGATGTCGCGCTGGGAGTCCGGCGATGCCGATCGACCCTGGCTGCGACCCTGGAAAAGGTGACACAGCTTCGCACGGAGCGTCTTCAGCAATGTGGCGCCGCAAGCCGCCGCCGACAGTACAGTCTGGAATGGTTGCAGTTTCTGCAGCTGGAAAATCAGCTGCTTTGCCTGGAAGCCGCCACTCGGGCCGCCCTGGAACGAACCGAGAGCCGCGGCCAGCACCTGCGGCTCGACTGTCCGCAGGTCGACAACGCCGGGTGGCTGCGCAGGATCCATCTGGTTTACCGGAACCGGCAAATCACGCTGGCGGCCAAGCCGCCCGTCTGCGACCGGCTGCTGCCCCCGCACCGGAACTTTCCCGGTGTCGTTGATTACGCGCTGGAATGCCGTCGCCATGAGAGCCGGAGCCGGAGATGACCGTCGAGGTGCGCATATTGCGAAACGAGCCGGAACCGGGAGGCCTTTTTCATTACCAGAAGTTCTCGGTCCCCCTTGCCGATGGCTTTGTTTGGACCGCCATGGACCTGCTCGACTACATTCAGGGCCATCTGGATCCCAGCCTCGCATACTTTCGCCACAGCGCCTGCGGTCGCGGCCTCTGCCGACGCTGCGCCGCGCGCATCAACGGGCGCTGGGAACTGCTCTGCGAGCACCTGGTTGTTCCCGGAGATGTGCTGACCCTGGAGCCGGTCTCCAGGCGCCGGGTGATACGGGACCTGGCCTGCCGGTCGCCGAGAGACGAATTTTGACAAACCCGGTGTGAACGAATTAAAAGAGTGGAGCTGTCGAACCGAAAGGGGAAAGGAGTCGCATGATGGACGACTGCATTTTCTGCAAGATCGTAAAAGGAGAAATTCCCAGCGTGAAGGTGTTCGAAGACGACCTTGTCTATGTCTTCGAGGACATCAACCCGATTCTGGACGGGCACACCCTGATCATACCCAAGTCTCACCGGGAAAATATCTGGGAGATGGAAGAAGCGGAGATGGAGGCCGTCGGCAGGACCGCCAAGAAGATCGCCGGTGCCATCCGGACGGCCCTTTCCCCTGCAGGGGTGGCCTGCCTCCAACTCAACGGGCGGGCCGTCAATCAGATCGTCATGCACTACCATCTGCACCTGATCCCCAGGCAAGCCGACGATCCTGAACTCACCATGACCGCCTGGGAGTTGGTGCCGGGAAACATGGACCGGATTCGCGAAATCGGAGAAAAGATTGCCGCGGCGATTTCATGATCGGGACCGCGGCCGCTTCTCCCGAAAGAAACGGCGATGCGGTTCCGTTCCCCAAAAAGCTGCGATACGCAATGAGATTCGCGGGCCGGAATGTGCGATTTCCGGGGTATATTCTTGATGTTCTCTGTCTTCCTCCGGCAGACGACGGCGGAGGAGAAGGGCGAAAGCGATGGATCCTTTTCAGTACGAGTCCGAGTTGGAGCAATACGCTGCGGGCGACATCATTTTTCAGTCGGGGGATGAGGGAGATCAAATGTATGTGGTGGCTTCCGGCAGCGTGGAGATCCGCATTGCCGGAGAAGCGGTCGATACGGTCGATGCCGGCGGCATCGTCGGAGAGATGGCCCTTCTCGGCTCCCGGATCCGGAGCGCCACGGTCGTGGCCGCCGAACCGTGCCGTCTGCTTCCCATCGACGAGGCCTTTTTCTTGCACCTCATCCAGCAGTCGCCCCGATTCTCGCTCAAGGTCATGAAGACGATGGCAGATCGCCTCCGGCGCTCCAACGAGCCTCGCCGGTGAAACCGATCTTTCCCGGAAGGCCGTTCTCTCCGTCGATGCTGCGGGTGGTCTTGCTGCTGATGGGCGTCTTTTGGGCGGCGGCCGGATGCGCGGCCGATTCTGCCGCAGACCTTGTACCGGCCCCGTACCGACTGCCTGCGGCAGTCGGCGAGATTGCCAGCCCCTCCCTTGTCGAAGCCAGCGGCATGGCGGCCTCCCGGCGCCGTCCCGGCTGTTTCTGGATGATCAACGACGGCGGCAACGATCCGGTCATCTACGCGGTGGGGCCGGCAGGGGAGGACCTGGGCGCGGTCCCCCTGGCCGGAGCAACCAACTATGACTGGGAGGACATCGCCTCCTTTCAGCGCAACGGCAGACCCTACCTGCTCA
The DNA here is from genome assembly GCA_050115795.1 of Desulfobacterales bacterium. GTDB lineage: Bacteria > Desulfobacterota > Desulfobacteria > Desulfobacterales > CAFBRK01 > JAIPEL01. The sequence goes on along the minus strand of JASFPT010000006.1, from coordinate 7,575 downwards.
TCGCCGATACCGGCGACAACCGGGCCATACGAAAAACCGCCGTCCTCTACCTGGTCAGGGAGCCGGAAATCCCGGGCCGGCCGGGTATTTCAAAGCACAAGGCAACGCCGGTGCAGAGCATTCGATTCCGCTTCCCGGACGGTGCGATGGATTGTGAGGCGCTGGCCGTGGATCCGGAAGGAAAGATCGCACTGATGCTTACCAAGCGGACCCGCCCGCCGGAACTCTATTCGCTGGATCTGGCGCAAACCGAGGGGGTCGCCACCGCCCGGCGGCGCATGGCGGTCACCACCATCCCGGCACCCAGCCAGGCCGAACTGATGGCCGATCCGATATACGGCCGGTTCCGCTCCCAGCCCACGGCCCTGGACATTTCTTCCGACGGAAGCCGGGCGGCGGTGTTGACTTACGGACGGGCCTACCTGTTTGAAAGAGTTCCCGGTGAAACCTGGGAGAAGGTATTTGCCCGGAAGCCGAAGGTTCTGCCCCCGTTTTCGCTGCGCCAGGCCGAAGCCCTGTGTTTTGGCATCGACGGCCGTTCGGTGTTCATCTCCACGGAGAAGCGGCCCGCGCCCCTGTTGCGCCTGGATGCGATGGATGATATGAGGCCATGGTAGCTTCGGGTCTTTTCCCAAACAGCCGGGCTGTAACGCAGGAGGCCCCCATGCCCTACCAGGAAATCAAGTGCGACACCGAAGGCCCGATCGGTTACCTGACCCTGAACAACCCTGAAAGAATCAACGCGCTTTCGACAACCATGGTCGCAGAACTGACCGAGGCGATCCAGGCCATCGGCGCCGATTCGAAGATCAAGGTCGTCATCCTCCGGGCGGAAGGAAAGCACTTCTGCGCCGGCCACGATCTTTCGGAGATGCTCGGCGGCGACATGGCCGGTTACCGTTCGATCTTCGAACGCTGCGGCCGGATGATGCTCTCGCTGCGGCGCATGCCGCAGCCGGTCATCGCCCAGGTACAGGGGATCGCGACCGCCGCCGGCTGCCAACTGGTGGCCTGGGCCGACCTGGCCGTGGCCGAAAAAGGGGCCCGGTTTGCCACTCCCGGCGTCAAGATCGGCCTCTTTTGCAGCACACCGATGGTCGCCCTGACCCGCGCCATCGGTCGCAAGGCGGCCATGGAGATGCTGCTCACCGGCCGGTACGTATCCGCCGAGGAGGCCCGTGTCCTGGGGCTGGTCAACCGGGTTGTGGAGGTCTCCCGGCTGGCTGCCGAGACCGAGGAAATGGCATTGCAGATTGCCGAAGCCAGCGCCCTGGCCATCGGCATCGGCAAACAGGCCTTCTACGAACAGGTCGATATGGGCGACGAGAAGGCCCTTGCCTACGGGGCGCGCACCATCGCCCTGAACTGCCTTGCCGAAGACGCCCGGATCGGCATTCACGCCTTTCTGGAGAAAACGACACCGGAGTGGAAGGACCGATAGACCGGGCTGGCTCTCACTGTACGGAATCATCCGTGAAGGAGGGGGAGATGGGCTTCAAGGAACTGATCGCCGACCTGCCGATGTTCGAGCATTTCACCAAGGAGGAGATGGATGTCTTCTCACGCATCGAGCATTCCGTGGAGACGTACCGGAAAGGGGATGTCCTGCTCAGCGCCGGAGATGACCACCCGGCCCTGTTCCTGCTGCTCAAGGGGACGGTGCTCATCACCCGGACTGCGAACAACATTCGGATTCGCCTGTCCAAGCTCGGACCGGGCGAGCTTTTCGGGGAGATGTCCTTTTTCACGCGCAAGCCCAGAACCAGCGACGTGGTGGCAAACGAGGAGGTGACCGTCGTCCGGATGGACAACAACTTCTTCGGCGCCGTCGATCCGGTCGTACGGGACAAGCTCAAGAACTACTTCATCGAGATTCTGATCAAGCGGCTCGACCTGATGAACGAGCACATCATGAAGATCTCCCGCTTGATGCACTCATAAAATCGCTATCGCGATTTTATGAAGGTTTCGCGTTCCGCGAAACGGGAGATAACGGTATGCCGCTTCGGCAAGCGTTTCCAATTCGGTAAAATTTTGTATTCGGCGTTTCTCCTTTTCCCGACCCAATCCAGGCAAGTACAGCATCGATTGAGGGTTATTCATGACCGAAGCCGAGTCCGCACCTGAGAAGCGGCCGCTGGTGGGGGTGGCGGTCATCGTGGTTCGAAACGACCGGGTGTTGCTCGGAAAGCGAAAGGGCGCCCACGGGGAGGGAACCTGGGCGCTTCCGGGAGGGCACCTGGAATTTTTCGAGTCCATCGAGGCTTGCGCCAAAAGAGAGGTGGCCGAAGAAACCGGGCTGCAGATCGGAGATGTCCGACATTTCGCCTTCACCAACGATCATTTCGACAAGGAGGGAAAACACTACGTCACCCTCTTTGTGACCGCCGAACACAGGGCCGGCGAGGCTGTCGTCCGGGAGCCGGAAAAGTGCGATGCCTGGGAATGGTTCCGGTGGGAGGCGCTTCCGAGCCCGCGGTTTTTGCCGCTGGAGAATCTCCTGGCGCAGGGCGCGGTGCCGATCGGATAACCGGATGGCGGCAGCTCTGGCTGAAGCGCTATTGATGCAGCGAACGGCCTCCGTGCCGTTCATGGCGGCACGACACAGAGGTCGTGCCCTACAAAGGACAGGCCAACCGCTTTTTGTCACTTTCCACCGGCCAAATGTAATCGGCCACCCCCCGGTGTAAAACGGAAAGGATCTTTCTGTGGACAAGGTCAAAGAAATTGTCAGAACCAGGAAAAAGGCGCACAAGAAGTTGCTCGATCTGAAGTCGAAGACCTACCGGGCGTTTCTGGAGATGGAACGCGCCGCCTATGCCGACGGCGCCCTGGCCAAGAAGCACAAGGAGTTGATCGCCGTGGGGATCTCGGTGGTGATCGATTGCGAATCGTGCATGCAGTGGCACATCGAACAGGCAGCGGAAGCCGGCGCCGCTTCAGAAGAGGTCCTCGAGGCCCTGGAGGTGGGGATCGAAATGGGGGGCGGGCCGGCGACGGTGTCGGCCCGGTTCGCCCTGGAGGTGATGGAACAGGTTTTTGGAAAATAGCGATGAACGTCGAACGTCGAATGTCGAATGCCAGAAGTCCAGCGTTCGAATCCCGACAGAACCGCCAGGAACCATTTGTCGGTTCGAATTTTCACCAAAAGGGGAGCGGTCCGATGGTGCGGTTGATGGAAAGGTGGACAAAAAGAGCAGCCCTTTTTCTTGCGATGATTCTGGCGGCCGGAATGATCCTGCCGGCTTCGGCGTATTCCGGGGACAGCCCCTGGGAGGGGCTGCTCAAGGGTCTCAAGGAGGTCCTTCCATCTGCAGGCCTTTCGCAAGACGAGATCGCAAAGGGCCTCAAGGAGGCGCTGGAAATCGGGACCCGAAACGCCGTCAAGCAGGTGTCGGCGCAGGACGGATATTTCCGGGATCCGGAAATCCGCATCCCGCTGCCCCGGGAGCTGGAAAGAACCGAAGCGCTTCTTCGGCAGTTCGGACTGGGGAACCAGCTCGATGCCTTTGTCCTGAGCATGAACCGGGCCGCCGAAAAGGCGGCCCCGGAAGCGAGTGCTATTTTTCTAGAGGCCATCTTCCAGATGAACATCGATGATGCCCGGCGCATCCTGGAAGGCCGAGACGACGAAGCCACCCTCTACTTCCAGGACAAGACCGGGGACCGGCTCACGGCGGCCTTCATGCCCATTGCCCACGACGCCATGGCCGAGGTCGGCGTCACCCGGATCTGGCAAGACATCGAGGGGCGCATGAAGGGCATCCCCTTTCTGGCCGATTCGGTTCGTTTCGATCTGGACCGGTATGTGACCGGAAAGGCCCTGGACGGCCTCTTCCTCGTATTGGCCGAAGAGGAGAAAAAAATCCGCGAGGATCCCGCCGCCCGGGTCACCGAGCTGCTGCAGAAAGTCTTCGGGAAGAAGTAAATCAGATAACAAATACACTGCCGGACAGGTTGATCAAATATGAAACTTTTGGCGGAGCCTCTGCCTGCGTAGCGAACGGCTCGTCATGAGCAAAGTCGAATGGCCTGCGTGCCGCTCAGGACGGCACGACACGGAGGTCGTGCCCTACAAAAACCCCGGCTTAGGGGGAAGTTTCATAGGAGATGACGGATGTCGTCCATGCCGCAGAACTTGGGAGCTTCCAGTTTGATCAAGGGGGAGCGCTTCGGGCTGCTGCTCGGTCACCTGGAGACCCAGGCCACACAGAGTCTCCCTCAGAAAAATCGCGGCAGCGATTTTATAGCGATTTTATTCGAGTTCAAACCGCACCGGGACCTTGACCCACATCTGGATCGGATCGTCTCCCCGGCGGCCGGGTGCAAACCGCCACGATTCCACGGCCGCTTCCGCCGCCCGGTCCAGGACCTTATGGCCGCTCGTTCGGGCCGTCTTGACTTTCCGCACCGCTCCGTTTTCATCCACCAGAACCTCCAGGATCACCGTGCCCTGGTACCCGCGATGCCGCGCGATGCGCGGGTAATCCGGGGGTGGATTTTCCCGGTACAGAGGGCGGGCCTCGAATTCGGCGACGGTGTTTTTCTTGGAGGAGACTTCCGGGCCCCTCGCAGTTTCCGGATCGCCCGGTGCCGTCTCGTTTGTCGAAGAGAGGGCGGCAATGCCTTCCGGAATCAGCGGTGTTTGCCTCGGGGTCTCCAGCGAGTCGAAAAGAGAAGAAAACTGCGGTAACCGCGAAGCAGGATCGGGGGTCGGCTCCCCTTCGGCCTTCGGGGACGGCAATACCGGTTCTGCGGTTTTGTCTGCGCGATTCGGTTCCGGTTCGGATGCGGGGGGCGCTTCTGTTGTCGGCTTTTCGGGGGCCGGCGGAGGCGCCTTGGTTCTCTCGTCCGGGAGGGATTCGGGCCGGACACCTTTATCGGGAGTGGTCCTTTCCGGTTCCGGTGCGGCCGTCAGGGAGATCGTGACGGCCCGGCGAAGGGGCAACGCCTGCTGCCGGGGCAGAAGCCAGGTGCTCTGTGAGCTGAGCAGCCAGCCGTGGAAAACCACGGCAAATGCGGCGGCCAGCAGCAGGCGTCTCATGGAGAGGCCGACTCCTTTTCCGCCTGCAGCGAGACTTTCGAGATCCCCGCCTTCTGAATCCGGTCCAGGACCGAAAAAAGACGCTGGTAGGAGACGCTTCGGTCCCCGAACAGCAGTACGGCGGCTTTCGGGGAGTCCTTCACGCGCCGGATCAGCACCTGGTCCAGTGCCTCGATGGGGATCTTTTCCTTGTCGACGAAGACGGACCCGTCGGCCCGGACCGTGACCGATACCTGCGCCTCCTTGTCGATTGCGGCCGCGGTCGACGATGGCAGCTGCACCGGGAGGCTTCGGTGAACCGCCATGGACAGCATCGCATAGATGAAAAAGACCAGCAGCAAAAATACGATGTCGATCAGCGGAAGCATCTCGATGCGGACCTTACGGGTGGTGGGCAACTGCAGCTTCATGGCGCTTCACCATCCCGGCCGCGGCCGTTTGTCAATTTCTCGTAGACGATCTCCAGGCTGGTGGCGTATTTTTCGATCGAAAGGGCGGCGCCGTCCACCCGGGAGTTGAAATAATTGTAGGGAAAGACGCTGATGATCGCAATCCCCAGGCCGGCGGCGGTGGTGATCAGGGCTTGGGCGATCCCGGCGGTGACCGCCTCCGGATGCTCGATGCCGGCGGTGCCCAGCATGTCGAAGGACTGGATGATACCGATCACCGTTCCAAAGATTCCCAGAAGCGGGGCCACGGTGATCATCGTGTCCAGGATCATCATGAAGCGGCGCATCCGCCGAATTTCGTCGGCCGCAGCGGATTCCATCGCCTTGATCATGGAAAACTGCCGGTGGAGAATGCCGTTTATCAGAATTTTGACGATGTAGTCCCTCGAGCTGCGGGTCTTTTCGCGGACCGCCTCCCAGTCACCCTGTCGGCTGAGCTCCAGGACTTCATCCACCAGCGCCTGGTTTCGTTCGCGGTCTATCCGGTTCCAGAACATCAACCGCTCGACGACGACCGTCAGCACCACGATCGAGCAAAGAAGCAGCGGATACATGATCGGCCCGCCGCCGATGAAAAACTGCAGCATTTCAAATTCCCCTTACAATCGGTTCGACATCCCACGTCGATGAAATCGCAAAAAGCCACGGCACGCCGTGCCGGAACCGCCCTTCCGGAGCGGCAGACACTGCCGCCGCAAACCGAGAAATTCGCCCGTCTCCCCGGGAGGGGCTCATCTTTTTTCAGCCTTTTCCGTTGCCGTGGCATCGACCGTTTTTTCCTCCGGCCATTTTCGAATGCCGTTGAGAAGGCCGTTGACGGCAAGTCGAAGAACCCTGGGCATGGCGTCGTCCCTGACCAGGTCGGCCATGCGGTCGATATCGGTTCCGGAAATTTCCCGGGCCAGCTGTCGACATTCCTCTTCAAACGCGTTCAGGTCCCCGACGAGCCCCTTTTCGGCGGCGTCGCTCAAAGCGAACGCGGTTTCCATGAAACCGGCATAGCGGGGGACCAGGAGAATCTGTTCGAGCGTTTCAAGCGCCCGGTTCTTGTTTTCGATGCACTCGCATGCAGCGGCGTCCAGCACGGCAAACAGGCTGATGCCCCGCTCCGCCAGCCGGGTGATGGCGTTTCGGGAGGCATAGATGCCGTTTTGCTTCAGCACCGCCTCGCTGACGGCGCTGTGGACGGCCCGTGCGATGAGTTCTCCCATCTTGCTGTGGCCGCCGGTGTTGTCGATCGGAGGTCCGCGGCCTTCGGCCACAATTATATTGTCGGTGCCGGTGCCGGTGGCCCGGTTCACCCCTGCGCTGTAGGTGCTGCGGACGTCCAGGTCGAGCAGGGCTGCTGTTTTGGCCTCGGTTGCGGTAATCAGGGCCCGGCTCATGGCCCGGTCGGTCAGGCGGGCGCCTGGAAGGACCAATAGGTTGATGGTGCCCGGCTCGTAGAAGCCGCCGGCGTCGGCTCCCATCCGCATGGCGTTTCCGGCGACCCCGGCCGTAACCAGGGCGGTCACCGAAAGGTCCCGGAAAGAGGCGCTGGCCGCGGCCAGGTGTTCCATGTCGGCCCCGGTAAACAACAGCGCGGTCTCATCCCCCGGCGCTTGCAGGACGGAGAGCAGACGCTTCCGGAAGGGGGAAACCCCTCCCCCGTAAGCGATTTTCCACAGTGGCGGGGGGGCATAGTGGTTTCCGATCGTCCGGATGTTCTGCCGGGGGCCTTCCAGGGTGGAGATCACCGTCATCGGCTCGGCGAAGGTCACCAGAAGGGTCTGGTTTGGAAAATCGTAGATCCTTGATCGGGTGATTTTCGCTTCGGCGATGTAGGAAAGGTCCATGGGAACGGGCCGGTTTTCCACGACCCGCTCCTCCAGGACCAGATCCTGATCCACGGCGAAGGCCTTTTCATAGAGACGGGCAGAGAGCCAGGAGACGAAGTCGGCGCTGCGGATGCCTGCCCGGCAGGTCAGGTTGCAGGGAAAGTCGAAGAGGTTTCCCTCCCGGATGGCGGCCGTCTCCCTTACGCCGGGCCGGGAGAAAAAGGGCGTGGTTGGGCTCACGTGTCCGTCGCAGCCATAGACCGCC